>CAMNOK010000010.1 GCA_946546825.1 uncultured bacterium | reverse complement strand
AATATAATTTATTTTGCAAGACAAAAGCTTGCTTATTACATGATAAAATCCTATCTTTGCAGGCATAAAAGCATTTCTATCACTTTATAAAATCTCAAACATCAAGAATCATGGCAGTATTTATCAAGCTCAGACAGAGTAAGTTCAAGGATGAATTTCGCGGCGGAAAGTGGTTTGCACAGACTGTTCCGACCGGTGAGGTACACTCAAACGACATCGCAAAGAGAATAGAGGAAAACAGCACCTTCAAGCATGGTGAGGTGTTGGGACTGATCAGCGAACTGGTGGAGACCATGACCCACGAACTGCAGGCGGGAAAGACCGTGGTGCTCGACGGCTTTGGGCGTTTCCGTCTGGTGGCAGAAAGCCAGGGCGTCAGCTCCCAGGACGAGTTCAACATCAAGAAACACATCAAGGGCGTCCGCTGCAACTTCCTGCCCGCCAGTGAGCGCGACAGTCAGACACGCAAGCTCTCCTCACCCCTCTCCAAGAACACCGTCATCAGGTGGAAGAAATAATAGCAGAACATTCATCATGCATGTATTAGACATCTTCCGATTCTGCCCCGTCTGCGGCAGCGACCGGTTTACGGAACACAACGAGAAAAGCAAACATTGCGACGCCTGCGGTTTTACCTATTATCTAAACCCCAGCTCGGCCACTGTGGCCCTCATCACCAACCCACAGGGAGAGCTGCTGGTGGTGAGGCGCAAGAAAAACCCCGCCAAAGACACCCTCGACCTGCCCGGAGGCTTTTGCGATATCGGCGAGACCGCTGAGGAAGGCGTATGCCGTGAGGTGATGGAAGAAACGGGACTGAAGGTGACGCGGGCCGACTATCTCTTTACCGTTCCCAACCGCTACCTGTATAGCGGCATGACGATTCCCACCATGGACCAGTTTTTCCGTTGCGAGGTGGAAGACACCGCACACGTCCATGCCATGGACGACGCTAAGGATGCACAGTGGCTCAAGCCGGAAGACATCCGGTTGGAAGACTTCGGACTGACCTCCGTGCGTCAAGGACTGGCCCGCTTCCTGCAGGAGAAGTAGAGAGTCGTTCTCCCGAAATCCTTAAAAAAACAAAAAAGTTGCTTATATAATAAGGTGTAAGCAAAAGTTTTCACTACTTTTGCGCCCTAAATATAAGTAACGCAAACTATGCAAGAAAATTTAGTGATTGTCGAGAGTCCTGCGAAAGCCAAGACGATCGAGAAATTCTTAGGAAAAGACTTTAAGGTAATGTCCAGCTATGGACACATTCGCGATCTCAAGAAAAAAGAACTCAGTATAGACGAAGAGAAACTGACTCCCCACTACGAGATTCCCGCCGAGAAGGCCAAGTTGGTGAGCGACCTGCGACAGAATGCCCGGAAAGCCAAGAAGGTTTGGCTGGCATCCGATGAAGACCGCGAGGGAGAAGCCATCTCCTGGCACCTGTGTGAGGTGCTCGGACTGGACGAGAAGAAGACCAACCGTATCGTCTTCCACGAGATTACCAAGCCCGCCATCCTGGAAGCCATCGAGCATCCGCGCCGCCTGGACATGAACCTGGTGAACGCACAGCAGGCGCGCCGCGTGCTGGACCGCCTGGTAGGTTTCAAGCTGTCGCCCGTGTTGTGGCGCAAAGTGAAGCCTGCCCTCTCAGCCGGTCGCGTGCAGAGTGTCGCCGTGAGACTCATCGTAGAACGCGAGCGCGAGATACAAGACTTCAAGAGTGAGCCCTACTTCCGCGTGAACGCCATCTTCACCCTGCCCAATGCCGACGGCACCACCGCAGAGGTGAAGGCCGAGCTGGACGCCCGCTTCAAGACCCACGAAGAGTCTCTGGCCTTCCTGCAGCAATGCCAGGATGCCGACTTCACCGTGGCTTCCGTCAGTCGCAAGCCGCTCAAGCGCACACCGGCACCGCCCTTCACCACCTCTACCCTGCAGCAGGAGGCCGCCCGCAAACTGGGCTTCACCGTGTCGCAGACCATGATGGTTGCCCAGCGACTGTATGAAAGCGGACGCATCACCTACATGCGTACCGACAGCGTGAACCTCTCCAAGCTCTGCATCGGAGCCAGCAAGGAGGAAATCAGCAAGCTCTACGGAGACAACTACAGTCATCCGCGCACCTTCCACACCAGTTCGAAGGGCGCCCAGGAGGCCCACGAGGCCATCCGTCCTACCTACATGAACGACAGCTCCATTGAAGGCAACTCGCAGGACAAGCGTCTCTACGACCTCATCTGGAAGCGCACCATCGCCTCGCAGATGGCCGACGCCGAGATAGAGAAGACCACGGCAGAGATTATCATCACGCCCCGGGCAGCCAAGAGTGCTCCCCTGACAGCGAAATTCATTGCCCAAGGCGAAGTCATCACCTTCGACGGTTTCTTGAAAGTATATCGCGAATCGACCGATGAAGACGAGCTCCTCAACGAGGACATCGCCCACACCCTGCCACCCCTGAAGGAAGGACAGAGCCTGGACCGCCAGGAGGTCACCTCCACCGAGCGCTACAGTCAAGGCCCCATGCGCTACACCGAGGCCAGTCTCGTACACAAACTGGAAGAACTGGGCATCGGCCGCCCGTCAACCTACGCTCCCACCATCTCCACCATTCAGCAGCGCGAATATGTGCACAAGGGTGACAAGAAGGGCGAGGAGCGCCTCATCACCGTAGATACTCTGAAAGGCAACAAGCTGGCCACCAAGCAGAAGAAAGAGCTGGCTGGCTCCGAGAAAGGCAAGCTGCTGCCCACAGATACCGGCATCGTGGTGAACGACTTCCTCATGCAGAGCTTCCCCGACATCATGGACTACAACTTCACCGCTAAGGTGGAGGAAGAGTTTGACCGCATAGCAGAAGGCAAGGAACAGTGGGAGAAGATGATGCTCTCCTTCGACAAGAAGTTTGAACCCACCGTCACCAAGGTGATGAACGCCCGTTCCGAGCACAAGACCGGCGAGCGCGAACTGGGCAAGGAGCCCGGCACCGGCCGACCCGTCTATGTGAAGATCGGACGCTTTGGCCCCATCGTACAGATTGGCGCTGCCGACGACAAAGAAAAACCACGCTTCGCCCAGATGCCCTCCGACAAGAGTATGGAGACCATCACCCTGGAAGAGGCCCTGGAGCTGTTCCGCCTGCCACGAACGCTGGGCGACTTTGAAGGCAGTGAGGTCAGCATCGGCACCGGACGCTTCGGTCCCTACATCCTCCACAAGAAAAAATATGTTTCTCTGCCGAAGAGCGAAGACCCGCTGACCGTCACACTGGAGACCGCCATCAACCTCATCAACGAGAAACGCCAGGAGGAAGAGAAACGCCACCTGAAGACCTTCGCGGAAGACCCCCTGCTGGAGGTGCTCAACGGCCGCTATGGTCCCTACGTCGCCTACGACGGAAAGAACTACCGCTTGCCGAAGGCCCTGCATGCCAAGGCTGCAGAACTGACCTACGACGAGTGCATGGCCATCATCCAGAAAGCAAAAAAATGAAATAGGCAGCCATGACCAGAATCATCCTCATCGGCTACATGGGAGCTGGCAAGACCACCGTAGGTCGCGAACTCGCCAAAGAACTCGGGCTCTTCTTCTACGACCTCGACTGGTATATCGAGACGCGCAGACGCATGACCGTCAAACAAATCTTCGATGAGCGCGGTGAGGAGGGCTTCCGACAGATTGAATATAACATGCTGCACGAAGTGGCGGAGTTTGAAAACGTCATCATCTCCTGTGGTGGCGGCACACCCTGCTTCTTCGACAACATGGACTACATGAACCAACAAGCGGAGACCATCTATCTGAAAGCCTCGCCGGAAGTGCTCTACGAACACCTGCGCATGGGCAAAGGCGTCAGGCCGCTCCTGCTGAACAAGAGCCCCGAGGAGGTTCAGGTCTTCATCCGCGAACAACTGGAACAGCGCAGGCCCTTCTACGAGAAGGCGCGCCACATCATCGACGTCAACCTGATGGACAACTTCGAAAAAATCTCTATCACGGTGGACGAAATCCTAAAAGCACTGAACATCAAGAAGAATGGGTAAATATGAAGAAATGGACTATTGAGGACTCAAAGGAACTCTACAACATCAACGGATGGGGTACCTCCTACTTCGACATCAACGAGAAAGGCAACATCTATGTCACACCCTGCAAGGACAATACACAGATAGACCTGCGCGAAGTGATGGACGAACTGGCCCTGCGCGACATGTCGTCGCCAGTGCTGCTGCGCTTCCCCGACATCCTGGACAACCGCATCGAGAAGACGTGGAGCTGCTTCAAGAAAGCCAGCAAGGAGTATGACTACAAGGGAGAAAACTATGTGGTCTATCCCATCAAGGTAAACCAGATGCAACCCGTCGTAGAGGAAATCATCTCCCACGGCAAGAAGTTCAACCTCGGACTGGAAGCTGGCTCAAAGCCCGAACTGCATGCCGTCATCGCCATGCAGTGCCAGAGCGACTCCATCATCGTCTGCAACGGCTACAAGGACCAGAGCTATATAGAACTGGCCCTGCTCGCCCAGAAGATGGGTAAGCAGATCTTCATCGTCGTAGAGAAGATGAACGAGCTGGACATCATTGCCAAGGTGGCGAAGAAACTGAATGTCAAACCCAACATCGGCATCCGCATCAAACTGGCATCCTCAGGCTCCGGCAAATGGGAGGAGAGCGGCGGCGATGCCTCGAAGTTCGGGCTGACCAGTTCGGAACTGCTCCGCGCCCTGCAGGTGCTCGACGAGAAAGGACTGCACGACTCGTTGCGCCTCATCCATTTCCACATCGGCAGCCAGATTACCAAGATTCGACGCATCCAGACAGCCCTGCGCGAAGCAGCACAGTTCTATATCCAGCTCCACAAGTTAGGATACAACGTAGATTTCGTGGACTGCGGCGGCGGACTGGGGGTCGATTATGACGGCACACGGTCGTCGTCAAGCGAGAGCTCCGTGAACTACAGCATCCAGGAATATGTCAACGACTGCATCTACACCTTTGTCGATGCCGCCAACAAGAACGAACTGCCCCACCCCAACCTCATCACGGAGAGCGGACGCTCACTGGCCGCCCACCACTCAGTGCTCGTCATCGACGTACTGGAAACAGCCTCGCTGCCCGAGATGCCGGAAGAGTTTGAACCCGACGAGAACAGCCACCAATTGGTGAAAGACCTCTACGAGATATGGGATAACCTATCCCCGCGCAACGTACTCGAAGACTGGCACGACGCCGAACAGATTCGCGACGAGGTGCTCGACCTCTTCTCTCACGGCATCGTAGATCTCAAGACACGCGCAGAGATTGAGGCCATGTACTGGAGCGTATGCCACGAAATCAACATCCTCACCAAGAGCCTGAAACACATCCCCGAGGAACTGATGAACATCGACAAGCTGTTGGCCGACAAATATTTCTGCAACTTCTCACTGTTCCAGTCGCTCTCCGACTCCTGGGCCATCGACCAGCTCTTCCCCATCATGCCCATCCAGCGGCTCGACGAGCGCCCCACCCGCAATGCCACCATCCAGGATATCACTTGTGACTCCGATGGTAAGATTACCAACTTCGTGACCAACCGCAACAACTCCCACTCGTTGCCCGTTCACACCCTGAAGAAAAACGAGAAATACTACCTCGGCGTGTTCCTCGTGGGGGCCTACCAGGAAATCTTAGGTGACATGCACAACCTCTTTGGCGACACCAATGCCGTACACATATCGGTCAAGGACGGCGAGTATCATATCGACCAGATTATAGACGGCGAAACCGTGGAAGAGGTCCTCGACTACGTTCAGTACAACCCGAAGAAGCTGGTGCGCCAACTGGAAATCTGGGTGAACAAGAGCTATAAGCAGGGCAAGATTACCCTGGAGGAAGGAAAGGAGTTTCTCTCCAACTATCGCAACGGACTCTACGGATATACTTATTTGGAATAATGGAACACCTCACCATCATCAAGGTGGGCGGAGCCGTCGTGGAAGACGAGGCACAGCTCACGCAACTGCTGAAAGACTTCTCTGCCATTGAAGGGCGTAAGATACTGGTGCACGGCGGAGGCCGCCGTGCCACCAAGACTGCTGCCAGACTGGGCATCGAGTCGCAGATGGTGAACGGCCGCCGCATCACCGATGCCGACATGCTGGAAGTTGTCACCATGGTCTATGGCGGCCTGGTCAACAAAAACCTGGTGGCTCGCCTGCAGGCTCACGGCATCAATGCACTCGGACTCACCGGTGCCGATGCCGACATCATACGCTCCCACAAGAGACCGCCCGTAGCCTTGAAAACGACCGGTTCTACCAGTGAAGAACCGCAGGAAGCAATGATTGACTTCGGCTTTGTCGGTGACGTTGATCATGCCAACGGCAACAGGTTGTCCCAGCTGCTGGAAATTGGCATCACACCCGTCATAGCTCCCCTCACCCACAACGGTGAAGGCCTCATCCTCAACACCAATGCCGACACCATGGCCGGAGAAACCGCCAAGGCCCTGGCTCCCTACTACGAGGTGACTCTCATCTACGCCTTCGAGAAGCCAGGGGTGCTGGCCCAACCCGATGACGACAACAGTGTCATTCCCCTCCTCACGCGCGATATATATAATAGGTGTGTGGCCGACGGTACCATCTCCGGTGGCATGATGCCGAAAATAGAGAACGCCCTCGCTGCCGTGGAAGCAGGCGTAGCCCGCGTAGTCATCACTCGTGCCGACGCCATCGACGGACAGCATGGAACGGTGATTATTAAGAACTAAACAATAAAGAAAGGTGAACTTCCGTCATGACATCCTGCCACTGAAAGATCGGCTCTACCGTCTGGCTCTGCGCATTGTTCAGAACCACGAGGACGCTGAAGACATGGTGCAGGAAACGCTGCTGAAGGTTTGGAACCAACGGGAGCGCTGGGAAAGCATCGATTCAATCGAGGCTTTCTGCATGACGATATGCCGCAACCTCTCACTCGACCACCTGCGACTGATGGAAAACCGCCACGAGTCGTTGGACGAGATTCCTGTAGAGCGTCCCGACCACCATGCCAACCCCTTTGAGGATACCGTGAGAAGAAGTCAGCTCGAACAGGTTCGACGCATCATCGACTCTCTGCCCGAGAAGCAACGCTCCTGTGTCCAGCTTCGCGACATCGAAGGGAAGTCCTACAAAGAGATTGCCAACATCATGGACATCACCGAGGAACAGGTGAAAGTCAACATCTTCCGCGCCCGACAAACCATAAGGGGAAAGTTTAATGCATAATGCTTGTAACTATTTCTGCGAATCGTGTTTCACGAGTTGCTTGATATTTTGTTAAACTCTGTTAACGCTGTAACTTTTCAGTATCACAAACGTCTTTTAGATAGATAAGAATCAAAAGTGCCAGATGGACTACAAGTACATTGATCAGCTCTTGGAGCGTTACTGGAACGCTGAGACATCCTTGGAAGAGGAAGATATTCTGCGTTCTTTCTTCAGTCAGGAAAACATTCCTGCCGAGCTGGAGACCTATCGTTCTTTGTTTGCTTACGAACAACAAGAGCCCAAGGCAGACCGTCTGGACGAAGCGTTTGACGAACGCATTCTGTCTATGACAGAAAAGGCTGAACCCGTGAAGGCTCGCACCATCACGCTCACACAGCGCCTGATGCCGCTCTTCAAGGCTGCCGCCGTGATAGCCGTCATCCTAACCCTGTCCAACGCCATGCAGGCACCGCTCAACGACGAGCCGGCCACCGCCAATACTGAAAGCATGCAGCAGGGCGTGTCAGTGGCCCAGCAGATGGGCGATAGTGCCAAGGTTGACTCCATGCGGCAAAGTATGTTAACAGAATAATTTTTTCTATGCTTTCTCTATAATCAATACATTTTAAAACTTAACTGTTAAAAAGTAAGCCCCGCTTGTTCGAGAAGAACAGGCGGGGCTATTTCTTGATGCCCACGGCCAGAGGCCGCATAGTGAAGTGTTTTACTTCACTACGCGCTTCTTGCCATTGACGATATAGATACCCTTCTTGTCGGCCTTGGTCTTGATACCGTCAAGAGTATAGATGGTCTCTGGCTGACCGTTGGTTTCGTCAGCCTGTATGCCCTCAATGCCGGAAGGAACACCCTGGATAGGCAGTGTGGGTCCTGTCCAGTCTTCAAGGATATTCAGCGAAGTGTATCTTCTGATATAGGCCGAATAGGCCGGAGTGACAGCGCGGTTGTTTTTGTCGGTCTGGCACACAAAGACACCATCGATAAACGCATAGCCGTTGAGCGGTGTGGTGTATTCTGTGAACCTACCCACGAGGTTTCCGGCTCCTGACACAACACTCTTCACCGTGGTGCCACCTGAATAGAAGCGAACGAGGGGGTTCTCCGTGTAGTAGATGTAAGGCTTACCAGCCACTGGCGTTTCCACCTCTTGCAGACAGAGCAACGTAGCATTGTAGTTCAATCCGGCTATCTCATAGAGTTTCACGCCTGCACCCGGCACGATGTTGTAGGGCAGACAGATGACACCCCATGTGCCAGCTTCCTGTTCGCGCTGGCAGAAGAGCAGGTACTTCAGTTTGAAGTCGGTGGCACACCACCAGCCCTCGCGACGGTCGCCGGCGCTATTGTTGTCGGCAATGGCGCACCAGGCATTATCATCGACGGCATTGGCCTTAGAACTCTCGAAGCCGATAACCAACTTGTCGCCCTCAGCCACATAGAGCGGTGAGGTGGTCAACGTCTCCCAGCGATTGGCCCTCGTAACGTCGGGCAGGTCGTAGTTATCGAGGGTCATCACAGGACTGACGGCCGTCTGGTCGCCCACCTTGATATAGGCATGCTGGTCGGTGATGCAGTAGTGTTGTGTCATAGCCTTACACTCCAACTGATAGAATCCCATGGGCAGGTTCTCGATGGTTTGTTGGATGGCGAGGGTACGGGTGTCGGACTTGGAGACATTACCCCACCATGCGTTCCAGCACTGCACACCGTCTTGGTCACGGATGCCCTGATCGCCGCCAGTAAAGGTTCCCGACTTGGTCCACCCCGTTGCAGCCTCAAAGGTTGGGTTCTGGATATTGTCGGTGGTATATTCCATCGTCATATAGTCATCCATCTTTGTCTGCAGGGTGGTGAGGGCGTCTTTGTATCCATCGAAGGTATTCTGTCCCTGTGCGCTCTCGGCCTCTATTCGGAGTTCGTCGGCACCTGGCAAGTCAAAGGTCACAAGCTCCAAAGCCTTGGCAACCAGCAGGTCGAGTTTCTTCTTGTTGGCAAGAGCCTTGACAGCGTCGGCAACAGCACTCTCTAAAGCCTTGATGGCCTCTTTGTCAGTACCAGTGACGGCGGCAATGCGCGTTGTAAGTTCGGCATTGATGTCGGGATATTCGGTGTTGTAGGTTTTCAGGTATTCCGCCTTGTTGCGCATCTGGGCGACGGCATCGGTCAAGGCATCCTCCTGATTCTCATAGAGTCGGCAGATCATGATCCTATCCATCTGCGCCTTGGACTGCAGCCAGCGCATAAAGAAGAGTACTTTGTCGTTGTCACCGGTGTTGAACGTACCGGTCTGGCGGGTCCATGAGGTCGAAGCCGGTACGGTGAAGACCTTGCTACCCTCGGTCACGCCGTCACTGCTCAAAGATAAACCATGGTAATTGCTGCCACCCATATTCTTGGCATAGATAGAGACGTAGTAGTCGGTGTTGGGCTGTACGTCGAAGGCCGTTTTCACAGCACCCGCCGTAGCAGGTCCCTTGTGGGTGTAAGCCTGCAGGTAGGCACCATTGTCAACTCCGCCCATGGTGTTCACCTTGAAGTCGGGATAGGTAATGGCAGCACCTGTTCCGCTGACCCATCCGGCAGTGCCGAAGTCGAAGTCTCCGTTATAGACAATGTTTCCGCCTATGTAGCGGGTCTCGCCTCTCACCGTCATGGCATCGCCCGACTCTACGGTGGTGGGCTTTGATACGATGACATCGGAGTAGCGTTTCTTATTGTTCATGTCCGTCACACAGATACGGTAGGAATATCCGTCGAGACCCTCTTCGTCAACATAGCTATAAGTGCTGGCAGTCTCCTTGAGGTCGATGACGGCAATCTCTGTCCAGGAGCCATCGTCTATCTTACGCTGGATAACCATCGTGTTGCTGAGCTCACCATTGTTTTCCTTCCACGAGAGCGAATTGTGACGTTTGTCTTTGTCGAAGCGTACAGAGAGATTGCTGGGGTCAGACAGGGGCGGCGTGACGGGTACATACTCATAAGTCTTGCTATAGCCGATGCCGGTCTTCTGACTGGCATACCACTCACCGAGCTCGGTGAGCGAGCCGTTCTTATAAACCTTTGACGGGTCGCGTTCGCTGTTCCAGTAAGCATAGCGCTCTACATATCCCCAGCCGTTGAGCTTGGTGATGATACGCTTCATGGCCTCTGCATTCTGATGTTCGGTCACGCCAGAGGCAAAGGCACCATTATTGTTCCATGAGGCACCCCACACAAACTCGGAGACCCAGATGGGTCGCTTGTATTTGCTCCAAGCACTGGGAATGCTGCTATCGAAGGTTCCCTCTGTCCAATAGCAGTGCAGGTCAACAATGTCGCAGCGCCAGCCGCGGGCATCGATGGCATCAAGGAACTGCTGGGTGAAGTTGGGGCTGCCGTCCCATGACGACGGGGTACACAGACGCATACCGGTACGCATGAGGTTCTCCCAGTTGGCCAGGATAGTCTCTAAGCTCTGCGGTCTGTCATCGGCTTCGTTCAGTGGCTCGTTGTTGGTCTTCATGTGGGTGGAATGTGTCGCACTGCCGCATGCCGAAGAGGAAGGATAATCTTCATAAATATGGTTTACCACACACTCACAGTCGGGATAGCGGTTGGTACCTACTCCCCAGTCGTAGCACCAGGAGGCGTTCAGAGCGTTAACAATGTCCTGACTGGTGGTGCTGGCGATACCCTTCTTCGAGGCATCGTTCCACTGGAAGACACGGTAGGACGACACGCGTCCGGACATCAGGGCCGGAAGGTTCATCTCCAGATCTGCCTTGTCGGCAATGAAGCAACGGCTATAGCCACGGCCTTCGGGCAGCAGTGAGAATGTCACCATGTAGCCGCGCTTCAGTTTGAACGACCGGATGCGGTTGTTCAGCTGCGCCTCGGTCAGCGTATTCATGTAGCCGCCGGTGTTGCGGGTGTCGAAGTTGTTACACTCGTCGCCCGTGAAGTTTTCTTCCGAATAGACGGTCAGCATCTTCACCGAGGTGCCATAGGGCAGGATGATACTGCCAGAGCCGTACATCTTCACCTGACAGTTGCTATTGTTACGGGCAACGGCACCATTGATTTTGATATACTTCAAATACGCCAGTGCCTTGCTGGGCTTCAGGTTGTTGAAGATAACTACGGCATGGTCGGTATTCACGATATCGACACTTCCCGTTTCCGTAAAGGGAACGGCATTGTCAATACGGTAGTCCCAGTTCTCCGTTATCGTAACGGGTTCTGTCACCTGGGAAACAGTTTTCACCGTGTTGGCAGCGTAGTCCAACAAGGCTACGAGCACGAGAAGAAGGCTCAATAACAGTCTTTTCATTGTTTTATGGTTTTTTCTTTATATTGGTTTTCACTATTTACGCTTGCAAAAATAACAAAATAAATCGGAATGCCGAGTGCTTTGCAACAAAAAAAAGCCGTTCTTCCCCAAATTAACACATCGGGGAGAACTCAAGAATCTATTTACCATTTTGAGGTTTTATCATCATCGTAGATTATGACCGTGTGATAGCTGGCTTCCAAGTCTAAGCCAATTTTCAGGTCTCTATTTCTTCCTCAGTCTCAGGCAGAGCTGGTAGAGGGCGGGAAAGAAGATGAGCAGGGAGAAACCCACATACATCAGCACACGCAGTTGGCTGCCGCCACAGAGATCTACCAGGCGCACATCATCGATGCCGGGAAAGATACGCTCCAGCGCATAGGCGATGCTGTTGTTCACCCAATGAAGTGTCAGGCCAGGCACAATGCTGTCGGTGCGCCAGTACATCCAGCCTAAGAGCAGACCTATCAGGAAGGCATGGATGCCTTGCGCCAGGTTGCCATGGACGGCAGCAAAGAGCAGTGCTGAGAGTATGATGGCCATCCAGGGACGCCAGCGGGGAGTTTCCTCGGAAGAAAAGACCTTCAGCAGCGTGCGCAGCAAGGCTCCGCGAAAGACCATTTCCTCGGCCAGTGGTACGGCAATGCCCACGGCAAGATAGCCCCACGGCGTACTCATCAGGCGTGTCATCATTTGCTTCTGTTCGTCGGAGAGGTCAAGGCCGAGCTGCTCAGAGAGCCAGACGGAGGGGATGACAGTGCCCACGGTGAGCACGGCAACCCAGCACAAGGCTGTCCAGGGACGACTCTGCAGATAGAGACGACTGAAGGGCGACCACCGAAGGGCGGCAAAAGTCAAAACGATAGCCACGCTACTCACGGCTGCAGCCAGCGTAAGCGCTGTCACGTTGACCTGGAAGTCGGGGAAAAAGTACATGACTGCCATGGAGGTGAGGAACTGAATCAGCAGGAAGACGATGACGTATAAGGCTGCGTCGAGCCACAAAAGGTATTTCATATTCTTTTCAAAATTTCTTGTTCATGAGGACATTGAAGGAGTGTCTCTATCTCCTGGCGGTCGTGCTGGAGCTGCCGGCGCAATTCGTCAGGACTCTGAAAGGGCCGCTCATCGCGCACACGATGCAAAAGCCTGACCTTAAGCATGCTGCCATAGAGTTCTCCGGAGAAACGGAAGATGTGGACCTCGATGGTTTGCCTGTGACCGTTGAAGGTGGGACGAGTGCCGATGTTCAGCATGCCGGGCATCCACTTGCCAGCCATCGTCTCCACGGCATAGACCCCACTCTTGGGTAGAAGCAGAAGCGGTTCGACGAGTTGAAGGTTGGCCGTGGGAAATCCCATCTTGCGCCCCTCCTGAAAGCCATGGACCACCGTGCCGCACAACTCGTAGGGACGACCCAGCAAGGCACTGGCCTTCTCCACCTCACCGACTGTCAACAGATGGCGCACGACAGACGAACTGACTGGTCCGAGGGCGGTGATAAGCTCTTCGGCCCGTGTCACCTCGATGCCCAGCTCACGACCATAGGCCACATAGTCGGGAAAGCCTGCTGCGCGGTCGTGGCCAAAGCGGTTGTCATAGCCGATAACGAGCTGACAGACACCGAGCTGCTGACGCAGCACCGACTGCATGAAGCTACGGGCACTGAGGGCAGCCATCTGCCTGCTGAAGGGCAGCACGACGACCACATCGACACCCAGTTGGGTGAGTAGCTGCAACTTCTCATCGAGGGTGGTGAGCAGGAAAGGCTCTACCCTGGCAGCCAGCACCTCGCGCGGATGGCGGTCGAAGGTGATGACCATGGAGCGCCACTGGCGGGCATGTGCTGCCGCCGTCACCTGCGAGACAAGGTGACGATGACCCAGGTGGACACCGTCGAAGAAGCCGATGGTGGCCACGGCAGGCTCTCGGAGCGATGATTTCAGCTCATTCAAAAAGATGGTCTGCATGAAGCCAGTCGTCAATATGGGTGTTGAGGAACGTGTGGATGCCTAAAGAGCAGGCCGTTTCCACATTGTCGCTGTTGTCATCGATGAACAAGGTCTCGGCGGGCAGCATGCCGCCCTCCTCCATCATGCGCAGGAAGATGCGCTTATCAGGCTTGGCCAGTTGCATCTCATAGGACAGGAATACCCGGTCGAAGAAGTCGGCCGTGGTCTTGTCGTCCATGGGGAACAGTCGTTCGCGGGTATAGACCCAGTGCATGTCGTTGGTGTTGCTGAGCAGAAAGACGCGATGGCCAGCTTGCCGCAAAGCAAGCAACCGTTCGCGCCGCTCACGACTGATGGTGGTGAGGAGCGTGTTCCAGGCCGCCACGATGGACTCATCAGAAGCCATGCAACTGGTCAGGCGCCTCACTTCCTGGCAGAAGTCGGCGGTCGTGATGCGTCCCACCTCAATATCAAGAAAGAGATCGGCGGTGAGGTGTCTTTCCACATACTCTGAAACACGCTGACAGCCGAGCTCGTTGAAAGCCTTGATGCAACGCGGACCGTCGAGGCCGACGAGGACGCCACCAAGGTCGAACACAATGTTACGGTATTTCATATCACAATTTTCATACTGCGCACACGACCGTTGGCCAGTATCTCACGGCGCACATAGATGCCCTTGCGAACAGGTGCAGTCGTGCCAAGAGCCTTGCCATCGATGGTGTAGTAGTCCACCCGCAGGGCGGGCTGAACTGCTGTCTGCTCTGTCAGCTGGACACCCGTGATGAGCTGCTGCACGTTGTCGATGACAACAGGGTCGATGCCCTCACGGGTCGGGGTGACACGGTTGATGCGCCCCTCGGCATCGAAAGTCATCTTGTCGATGCACACCTCGCGGTGGATGCCGGGTCCGTTGTTGAGATAGTTGCGGTTGATGCGGTGATAGACAATGTACCAGTCATCGGTGCCAGGAATATTGACAATGGAGTTATGACCGGTGCCATAGATGTAGTTGTCGGGGTCCTGGATGATGACGATGGGGTCGGCAGCCACCCGGATGGGACCTGTTGGTGAGGTACTCGTGCCATAGGCCACATGGTAGTTTGCAGCACCCGTGTCATCGACCGACCAAAGGAAGTAGTAGAGACCGTTGCGATAGAACACATAGGCACCCTCGCGGAAAGCATAGTCGGCCAGGGAGCCACCCGTCGGGGTGATGACGTTCTCGGCTCCTACGACACTGGTCATGTCATCGCCCATCAAGCGGTAGCACAAACGACCGTTGCCATAATAATAATAAGTCTGTCCGGAGACAGGGTCGGTGAAGACATCGGAGTCTATCATCTGTCCGGCCTGCGACTCGGTGAAGAGCGGTGTGGGGTGAGCCGTAAAGGGGCCTGTAGGGTTGTCGGCAACGGCAACGCCGAGTGTCTTCTTGTTCAGCGTGCGATTCTGACCACTGAAGAAGAAGTAGTAACGCCACTTGCCATTCATCCATTTCTCCTCGATGCAGGGAGCCCAGGCGTTGCCTGACGACCAGGCCACGTCCTTGCCAGTCTGCAGGTTAAGGATTGTGCCTTCGTTGGTGAAGTTCACCAGGTCGGCACTGGAGAAGACATCGAAACTGTAGCCTCCCCAGCCTTCATAGCCATCGGTGGTGGGATAGACATAGAAGCGACCGGTTTTCTGGGAGAACAACACCTCGGGGTCGGCATGGAAGTCGGGAAGCACTGGGTTTCCTTCTTCCACGACGCTTACCTCATAGGAAGTCTGAGCGGTGCCATTGGTGAAAGTATAGGTGACGGCCCCCTTGCTGAAGTCCTGTACACCAACCGGGGTTACCACACAGCCAATGCTACCATAGAACTGCGGGTCGAAGGCAGTGAGGTCGGTGCCTCGCTCAACGGGCAGGAAGATGGTGGAGGCCGTCGTCACGATGCCTGTTTGCTTGACACGCTCGCTGCGGGTGCCCTTGAACTGTGCCGTACGCGACGCACTCATAGGGAAGGCCTCGAGCAAGGCTGCCGTCTCTTCGGCCGTGATGGGGATGACGGTGCCATGACGCGGTGTGAAGGCTCCGGTGGTGGCAGTATTCTGAACAAAAGTGAACTGCGAGAGGTCGGGGCTGGAGCAGAACTGATAGTGGCCGTTGCTGTAGCAGTCGTACATCAATATCCAGTTGTCTTGGTTGATGAGTTTGAAGACACCGGCTCCTTCTACATTCTCTGTAGTCTGCTGAAGCGTGCCGCTGGGAGCTGACCATTGAGAGCCGGCAGGCTGCCCCGGCTCCGGAGTGAGGCGTGTGGCTGTCACCTTACAGATGCCGCCCTGGCCTTCGGTCTTAAAGAAGCCATGATAGAGGCCATCACTCTCGTTATAGACGATATCCATATCGATGGTGGCGTCGCCTCGGTCGTAGAAATATTCGGGAACAGTCTCCAAGTTGGTGAAGTCATCATTGGCATAGCAGTAGTAGTCCTTATCATAAACTGCGGTTCCGTCGGTGGTACGGATGGAGAAATAAACCATATACTTACCGGCGATGGGGTCGTAGATGGTCTCGGGTGCCCACACTCGGTCAACCTGAGCGAAGGGGGTGCCGTAGAAGCGGGTGGGGAAATGTACGGTGGAATGACTCCAATGGATGAGGTCCCTGGACTTCATGAGCACAAGACCGCGATTGCTGTCCCAACCGAGGGAACACTTCATATCGGTGACAGCCATGTAGAACCAGCCATCCTCACCACGTAGGATATGGGGGTCACGCAGACCACCCATGACAGTGGTGGTGTCGGCCTTGAGGAAGGCGTTGCCGTTGTTGAGCGGCGTATAGTTGTAGCCATCGGTGGAGATGGCATAGTATAGATTCTCGTTGCTGTTGGAGGGGAAATAGACGAACAGGTAGTTCTCGTAGTTCTCGCGTTCGTGGATAAAGACATCGAACGAGCGCACCTCCTTAGCCTGTCCTTTGAGGATGGTAGCCGTGAGGGTAAGATGGTGTTTGCTGCCTTCAGGCTGCTTGAGCACGCGGCCGTCATCGGTCATGTACTCATGGTCACTGGATTCCCAGAAGATAGCTGAACCTTCTGTACCGACGGTGGGCAGCGCCACGTCTGTATAGACATTGTTGAGATGGGCCGTCAAAGGCAGGTGGTCGGCATCGTAGGCCACAGCCTCGGCATCGCTGACATCGGGCAAGACGGAGACCTGGAACTGCTTGTCGTAGAGCACTTCCTTCATCTTGTAGTAGGTCTTCAGATGAGCGGTGAGCACGGCAGTGGCGATGGGCTGACCACTGGCCGGACGTGTAACGTGGCCTGTAGCAGTGATGACGCCAGGGTCACTGGTCTCCCAGGTGATGGAGATGGAACCTTCGCGTGTAGGAAGGACAACATCGTCTTTCAGATTGATCAGGTTGCCGGGGGTGAAGTTTTCAAGTGTACGACGCAGGGCCAGCGAGTCGGCAATCTCATTAAGGCGAGTGGTCGTGGTCATGAGGTCGCTGACCTGCGTGTTGCGGTAGTTGAAGATGCAGAAGTCGGACATCAGCACATTCTTCAGGTAGGCATCGCGCTCGAAACAACTGCGACCAAGGTAACAGCTGATGAAGTCATTGAGCGTCGAGGGCATGATACGCTGGGTGGCATTGGTAGCCACACCATTGATATAAAGATAGCCTCTTGATGTGGAATATTGAACATAGAGGAAATGGTTCCAACGGCCTTTCTTCAGCACCTCAGAGCTCTTGACAGACTTCTCTTCCTGATAGTTGCTGGGAGAGATGGCGAAACGGTTGTCCTTGGCACTGAGGAACATGTAGCCCGTAGTTTCGGAATTGGCGAAGCACCATACGAAGTTGCCATCGGCAGACAGATCGGCATCAGCAGGAATGAAGACATTCACCGATATGCTGTATTGGCCATTGAAGGCATGGACATAGTTGCCCAAGAGCTGGTCGAACTGGAAGTAACCGTTGTCGCCTCCCAAGTCCAGTACATGGGTATCTCCATACTGAGCCAACTTTGCACCCGAATGGAGGGTTCCGGTGTAGGTGCCACTCTCATCACTTGTGCTGGCAAAGGAAAAACGAATCACCTCATTGTCGGCAAGGACGTGAAGCCCAAAAGACAAGAAACTGATGACGAAAAGCAATGATTTCCTCATATCTCTGAATATTACTTGTTTTATGTTTATGCTGTCTTTTTCTTTATCAAAAAATGCAGGGCCGAGGAAACCCCCGTCCCTGCATCCTATCTGTTTGGTTCCCATCCCCCGATTAGTCGCGGCGGAACGGAATGTACCAGTTAGCCTCTTGCGTTAGGTCCTTCAAGGGGTTCTTAAAGGCGAGTTTCTTACTCAGCCATAAACCTCCGAAGTTAGGACCATAGAGATTGTTGCCAAAGATGTCAACATCATTTTTGTGGCGAGCCAAGCGGCAGAGGTCGCCGAAGCGGTTGCCCTCGAAGGCCATTTCCAGTGCATACTCGTCGCAGAGGATGTCTTCCACAGCATTGATGGTGTCGGCGATGGTTCCTGTAGGAGCATAGACACCAGTGCCTCCGTTGTTGATAAACTCGTCGAGTTGTATCATTTTCATCTTCACGATGGTGTCGAGCTGGTAAGGAGTCTGACCGCCACGGGTGATGCCGCTACCACGAGAGTGGATGCCGTAGTTATTGACAAAGATTTCACGGTTCTCCTGTGCCAGGAACGGAATGGTGGTCTTCAAGTACTCGCGTGTTTCGGGCTTCATGTAGATAGTGTCGGCCAGTGAGGGGTTGATACCGCTCTTCAGAATAGCGAAGGCTGCATCAGGATAGCCGGCGCGGTTGAGAGCCTCTGCCATGCGCAGATAGACAGTGGTGGCACGATAGACAGGCACGTTGGCCGTATTGAACTTCGTCATCACATAGTAACTCTCCTTGGTGTCTTGTGACTCTTCATCGCGCAATGTGGAGTAACGACGCAGGTCACCGAAGACATTGGTCTCGTTCACACCACGGCTGGCCTCACCATACGAATAGTAGTAGTAGGGTTGGCTGTTGCACAACTCCATGTAAGTGCTTGACGGGTCAATCTGACGGGTGTCAAGATAGGGAGACTCCGTACGCTGGAGGTTGGGGTTCAGAGAGTCGATAGGAGCCGACGGCGTGATATAGAAGTCATAGCCGAAGAGCTTGGGAAGGTTGGTGACGGCACCTCTCAGCTTGTTGACTGACAGAGGTACATAGGTGATAACATCACTGGGCGACATGGAGAAGATGCTTGACCATGGCGTACCCGACTGATAAATAGCAAAGTCGTTAGGTATCTCATCAAGATGGTCAGATCTGAACACTGAAGCATAGTAGCTTCTCATGGGGACACGCTGCTTCTTCAGATAGCTGAAGTAAGCCTTGGCAGCCTTCTCATATTGGTTGGTCTCCAGATACCAGTCGCCGAGCACCAGTGCTGCGGGGAACATGATCATGGAAGATTCAACAGATTTACCCTGTCCCATGTTGGTGGAACCGACATTGATGGTACCATAGTTGGGAACGCCATACTCTTTGTACTTCTCCAGGTCGGGAGCCAACTGGTCGCAGATCTGCTGCATGTTGAGCTTGGGTCCGTTGCCGATAAGTTCAGCCTGGGAGATGGTGGTGATGGGTTCTGTATAGAACGGTACCTCTCCATAGATCTTCACCAACTGCAGGTATGCCCACGCACGGATAGCATAAGCCTGTGCGTATTCAGGCAGGGCTACTGCAATAGAACCCGTGCGCAGCGTAGTGTCGCGATGGGCAATGTAGTAGTTACAGTTGTTGATGACACGATAATAGACATACGCTGAATCATAGCGCGTGGCCTCGTCAGAGAAACTCGACATATTCTTCAGGTCGGTCGTTGCATTGGCCTCGTTGGGAACTGCCAGGTCTCCACGAATCTCATTGTAGATGACATACTGGTCGATGGCATCCTGAACACCCCTGAGAATACCAAGTGTGTAGTAGATAGAGTCTGTCTTCAGGGTCAGCGAAGGATCAAAGAGCTGACGGTCAGATCCGGTTTCCAAGGAATCCTCGCAGGAAACAAATGTTCCTGCAAGCATTCCAAAGAGTACTGCGATAAAAATAATATTCTTTTTCATCTTTGTCAAATTCTTTAGAGATTAATCTTCACACCAAGAGTAAACGAACGACTCAGAGGCAGATAGCCAGCATCGATGCCCTGATAGCGAACACTGTTAGAAGCAGAGAACTCGGGGTCGCTGCCGACATAGTGAGTCAGTGTCAGGAGGTTGTTGGCCTCACCCCAGATGGCGAGTCCCTGGAGCCATGTCCAGTGAACAGGCACCTTGTAGGTCAGACGCAGGGTCTTCAGGCGCAGGTAGCTGCCATCCTCAATCCAACGGTCGCTGAAACGACTGTTGCCCATCGGGTCGCCATAGGCAAGTCGAGGCATGGTGGTATATTGATTTTCAAAGCGCCAGCGGTTGTTCATGGCTGTGGTCTGGTTGTAGAAATCTGAGCCAGACTCCAGCAGATAGCGCTGGTAGTTATATACATCGTTGCCGAGAGAGTAGTTCAGGCCAACATAGAGTGTGAAGTTCTTCCACATCACATTGGCGAAGATGTTACCATAGATGTCGGGATTGGGGTCGCCGATGATGGTGCGGTCCTTGGTGTCGATGATGCCATCGTTGTTCAGGTCAACGAAGTGCATGTCACCAGCAACGAAGTTCTGATCATGACCGGTCTCGTCAATCATCTTCAGATAGGTCTGCTGGCCCGTGACAGGGTCGGTGTAGGCGGTAGAAGCCTGAGCATCGTTGGCAAACACACCATTGGTGCGATAGCCGTAGAACATGCCGACAGGACTTCCAATGAAGGTGGCGATGTTCTCTTTTCCATAGATGGAAGCCAGTTCGCCGATAGCGCTCTGCTGACCATCCACCCACTGACGTGTGGTGTTAGGCAGACTTTTCACTTCATTCTTATAATGACCCATGCTGGCTCCCAACTCAAGGTTGAAGTTCTTACTGACGATGGGTTTTCCAGTAAAGGTCAACTCGAAGCCCGTGTTCTCCAGAGAACCTCCATTGCTCCAGTAGTTGTTGATACCAGCAACGGGGTTGTCGAAGGTCTTCAGGGTGAGCAGGTCGTTGGTGCGGTGGATATAGTAGTCGAAGTCAACACCGATGCGATTGTCAACGAAATTGGCCGTCAGACCAACATTGAACTTGTTGGTCTGCTCCCACTGAATCTTATCGTTACCGATATTGTTCAACTGAGCAGCAACAATATCGTTCAAGTATTTCATGGAGCTGAACGATGTACGGGCAGCATAGTTGCTGATGTCATCGTTACCACTGATATCATATCCCGCACGGAGTTTCAAGTAGTTGATGCCACGGTTCTGCGGGAACCAAGACTCGTTGGTGACAACCCATGCGGCCTGAACGCCGGGGAAGATACCCCACTTCACACCAGCCAACTTGATGCCGTCGCAGTTCTTACCGAAGCGGCTGCTGGCTTCTGCTGCCAAGGTGGCGGTCAGGTAGTAGCGGCTGCGATAGTTGTAGTCGGCATTGGCATACCATGTGTAGGTCTTCCACTTGTCGTTGACACCATCGACAAACTTATAACGCCAGCTGGTGCTGAGGTTAGGCTGCTTGTCGTTACCACCCTTGTCCTGCATACCGGAGGGCTGGCTGTTGTCATAAGAGAAGCTGCTGTAGCGAACACCTCCGAAGACATCCAGGAAGTGGGCACCAAGCTGCTTGGTGAACTGCAAGCGAGTGTCACTCTCAATGCTGGTCTCCTTGGAGAACATGGAGATAGCCTGGTTTTGAACCGGGCCGATACCTTCAATCAGGAAAGTCGGCATACCGGTCAGTGGGCGATAGTAGCGCTGTGACACGCGGTTCAATGTGTAGTTGAAGGTCTCGCTCAGAGAGAGGTAGTCGTTGAACTGATACTTCGGAGCGATGACAGCATAAAACTCTGTGCTCTCCACACGGTTCTTGTTAACGGCGTCACCAGCAGACAACAGAGCAGCCGGGTTACCAAGACTGAACTTGAAGGGAGACATGGCGAGATAGTCGTCAGCATCGGCCAAGGTTCCAGACAGCACACCTGTCAGATCATAATAAGTGTTCGGGTTCAAGAACGGAGACTTCACCAAGCTCAGGAAAGAGGGAGAAGCTATCGGGCCGGCTGTGAGGTCTTCAGGAGCACCGTCATCGAAGACGTCGCGGTCGATTCGTGAGTAGGCCATGTCGAAACGAGTCTTCAACTTTTCGATAATAGAGATATCGGTATTGAAGCGTACGTTCAGACGGGTCAGACCATTCTTCTTAATCGTGCTCTCACCCTCGGTGTAGCCGATAGAGAGGTTATACATACCGACCTCGTCACCACCTTGCACGTTGATGCTGTAGTTCTGTACCATGGCATCATCGAAGACCTGTTTCTTCCAGTCTGTGTTCTGACGGAAGTAGCGGTTGTAGTAGATGGGCTTGTTCTCGGGGTCAAGGAAGTGGAACTTCATCTCGGAGAGACTTTCGATATTGGGATAGGTTCCCAACATCTCAGAAGCATAGAGACGATACTGCTCAGAGTTCATCATCTCAGGCATCTTAGGAGTCTTGACGATACCTACGCCGAGGTTTGCCTCGATGCGCGGAGCCATGCTGCGGCCACGCTTGGTGGTGATCAGCAAGACACCATTACCACCCTTGGCACCATAGAGGGCTGTTCCGTTCTTCAAGACCTTCACAGAGGCGATATCGTCGGGGTTAATCTGAAGAAGCAGGTTGTTATAGTCACCGTCATGCAGGCTCTGACGAGTTTGCTGCATATCGCGAATAATACCATCGACCACAATGAGCGGCTGTGCATTAGCATTCAAAGAGTTGAGACCACGGATAAACATGGCGGAACCGTAGCCCAAGCCAGCCGACCGGTTGACTGAACGAACGTCAGCACCCAGGTTATTCTCAACCTCAGTCTCCACGTTCAGCGATGTTCCTGTATGGACACTGGTCTCGGGAACCGACATGGCCTCATTCTTCTCTCCGTACATCTTACGGAACTTGTCGGAAACCATGACAATCTTCAGTCCTTCATTCTTACCGATGGCCACATGCTGGCTGAGGAACTGGGCAGAGTGAACATACAGAGCGGTTACAAAGGTGGGAACCTTGATGGTGAACTCACCCTTCTCATTTGACATGGCAGCAAAGCGCTTGTCATTGAGGGCCTGCACCTGAATACCTGCCAACGGCTGCTTGGTAACGGCATCAACCACCTCACCCTTGACTTCCATCATGGTGTAGTTGACAGCCTTCTTGACCGGAGTCTTCTTCTTGACCACGGTCTCCTGCATGTCATCGTAGGAGTCTTCATCCTGCGCCATTGCAGGCAGAGAAACACCTAATGACATCAAGATGCCGATAAAAAGGATATTATGTTTTTTCATCTTTATCATATATTAAAGGTGTTAATAATCAGAGGAAGTTCTTGTATTCTGGGTAATATTTCAGATACTCAGGATGTTGTTGGAGATATTCTATCATCTCCTTGGGCACCAAGATAACGCAGTCCATGCGGAGAACATAGTCCTCATGATAATTTTTGTTATTACGAGCATTTCCCTCAATGGTCAGAGAAGGATAATACATGGACTGTCCGGAAGATGTTCCTCTATATGCAATGGGGAATTCAAACTCACCCATATTCACCGTGTCAACCTTCTCCGGATTGGTTGTGAAGTAAGAGCCGTTTCTGGGAGTAGGAGCTTTCGTTCCGTTAGCACGGTTGTAGTAGATTCTCATACGAGCGCGGTTGGGCAGTATCTCTCCCTGGAAAGCCGTATCCGTGATGTTGGCAGGAACGAATACACCGAAGATGACATAAGTGGTAGAGAGCACATTCGGCAGATACATGTGGAAGCTGGGGTTACTCTGAGACTCTGAATAGACAGACAGGTAACGATAGTTTGACACACGTCCGGGAACATTCGGGTTTTTGGTCGTCTCATAGACTGAGAAAGCAGAACTTCTATACTGTTCGGGAATAACGGTATAGCCGCTTTCTGCCTCAATCTTGATAATCGGAGCATAGGTGCGCCAGGGGAAGAGGTGCAGAGAGTCAACCAACCAGAAGTTACCATTACTTCTCTCCAGCTTGATACCTTCAGAGAACAACTCTGTTGCATCGGAAGCATAATATTTATGACCCAAAGTTGATTGCAGGGAGTCGGTAGCCGGGAAGTTCTGACCCGGCTCCAGCGTCAGGAGATTGCGGTTGGTACGAATATTGTTATTGAAGAACAGACTGCTCATGATAGACTGTTTGATGAGCGAGTCCTTCAGATAACCTGCATCAAAGGTTACTGCCGTATCCACCGGGGTGTCAGAACGATCAATGAACTGATAGCCGCTGACATAGTTGAAATACTTGCTGATACGCTCATAGGTACTACGCCATGCCCTGTCGGTAGGAGCTATCATCGTGTAGCTACTGTCCTCACGGTTGATGAGCGCGTTGTAGTCATAGAAGAGCAAGTTGTTCTCAAGGAAGACAGAGTCAACATAGGTGATCTGTCCGTCAACAACAGAACCCTCAACACTGCTACCAGGCAGGAACTGACGCACATTGTACTTGGCGAAATAACCATGCAGCGAGTCCAGCGGATACTTGGTAGAGTCAATCGTCTCGTAGATATTATAATTGAAGGTAATCTCTTTATCCACGGTGTGCATGATACCATTATAATTAGGTATGTTGGCATTCACCACGTTGGCATCGCCCATGGTATAGCTTCCACTACCAGAAAAAGTCACCACCTTCTTGTTCAGCATCAGCACCTTCTGTGTTCCGATATTACCGGTAGCAGCATAAAGGTTACGGGCAATGTGGTTCTTGACGAACTCACGCAGAAGTTCAGACTCTGACAAGTTGTTGAGACGGTCATAGTCGGCCGCAAGGACATCGTTGGTAGGAGCCCACACCGTGAATGACTGCGAGGTGGAGAGGATGGAGTCATAGCCCACCTTCTCCAAAAGGTTCGCAAACATTGACAACTGCTCGTTCGACTTGATGTTTTCCCACAGATATCCGTTGGCATTACCAACGACGCCTGTGTTACTCACTCCATAGTGGTCATCCCAGTCGGAGCAGGCGGTGGTCATGGCTCCCACTGCGAGAGCCAAGACCGCCATTGCGTTTCTATATATTCTGTTCATTTTCATTGTTTCACTATATTAATACATATCCTCAAGCATGGTAGGATGGCTGTAAACAGTAGAGGGTACCAGCTCAATGAAGTCAAGGTGGAACTGAGTACCTGTATTCTCAGGCAGACAAGTCTTAAAGCGAACCCAGTATTCGCCCTGTTCAAATTGCTGCTTGGCAACGATACGGCGCAATCCCTGAACATTGGAGCGAGACGGGTTGGTAGAAGTCGTACCATAGTAAAGAGGTCCGCGCATCCATCCCAGGTTGTGCATATCCTTATCGGTCTGCACGCCCTTGTCGCTTTCCTGTGTCCACAGGGTCCAACCAGTTGCAATGTTTGCTGCGTTGTTTTTATCAGTAGCACTCGGCACGTTGCGCATGTCGATAGGAATGTCGGCAGCCTTCATCTTCGTCACGTCAGGAGAACGTCCGATGAACACCTGCATCATACCACGGTTGCCATTGGCCGTGTAGCCCATGCGCAGCTCGTAGGTTCCGGCAGGAACCGGTGGCAGGCGGAAGGAGAAGTCGTAAGCACCGGCACAGTTGAACTCATCCTTCTGGTAATTGTTCCAACCGTTAGCGCGACCCGGCAGATAGTACAGACGGGTGTTGTTGCCATTGTAGATGCGCAGGTAGTCGAAGAAGTCACTCGGGAAGCGGATGTAGTCACCGCCGAGGCTTGCCTCAGAGTCGTTACCACTAATACCTCCGTTCAAGGTGCGGATATAAGCATCTGTTGCACCACGGAAGCCGTTAGACATCATCTCGGGCAGAATGGCAGTATCATCGAAGCGGAGGCGCTCGTTCAACACAGCGTGGGGTACCTCTTCGTTATAGACAAGCATTTTATCGATGCAATGGATGTAGCCGTTGATAGGCTGCTGATAGTCGTTATTGGTAGTAACGATGGGAGGATTGTTTATGATCATGTGACGTGAGGGCTGATCCACATTCAGCGAGTCGTTCTCGTTGAGTGAAGCGTTCTCATTCACAGCATTGATATAACGAGGGCCTGATGCACCGTCAGCTGTAACCTTCAGCAGAGTATAAGGCAGCATGGTCTCGTTGTATTCATAATAGCCGGCACCCGAAACCTCATTCAGTCCGGTGAAGACCAGACGGTCGTAAGGAATCTTGTACTTCACAATGTGGTAACGTACGAACATGTTCAGTACGTTCCAGGGATTCTCATAGTCGGTGCCCGTGCTCACCTGGATATTATTCTGCATGGCATAGTCATACCAGCCAGAACCTTGGTCAGCACAGTGCTCATAAACCTGACGGGCATAGTCAACGAGTGAAGAGATATCACCTTGCTTAACGGCATCGACGTCAACGCCAGCACGAGCAAAGGCATCGTTGGTCTCCACGAAGAGGGTGTAACCAATGGCACACTCCTCGGGAACATAGAAGTTGAAGGTCTGGTCAACGCCGAATGTTCTATCCTTCTTACGCAGAGCCAGAGAGTCGGCCAACTTAGTCTTCTCAAGGGCAGCGACGAAGGTTGACAAGTAGTCGTGCTTCACCATTTCACCATAAATCATGTTGTTAGAACGTGTCAGCACATGATCGATTTCGTGAATCACACCATTCTCCAACTCGTTGTCGATGCTGGTAATCTGTGACAAGGCATTTACCACCGTATTTCCCGTTGCCGGGTCAGTAGAGGTATTCATCTCACGACCTAACATAGAAGTGATCGTGATGTTCTTACCCATATCGACGGCCATGAACTTCAGGTTGGCCAGGTGGAACTTGGCGATATCATTACAAAGGGAGTCTGTCAGTCCCTCCAGGCCAGGCTGGGTCATGCCATTGTGGGCAACGCCATCTTGACTGGTGGTGTTATACAAGCTGTCAATATACTCTATCACGGCCTCATTCTTCGGAGCGAAGCAGGTATAGGTTCCATAGGTTGAGAGCAACTTGTCCAGTCCTACACGCTGCAGGATATAGTTGAAGTTCTCAAATTCCTCACGGTTGGCAAGGTAGTCTTCGATGGTCTCACCCGTGAACGTGTAGAGGTTGGAGTCATCGATGTCTTCCGAACAACTCGTCAAACCCATGAAGGCCGGCAGCAAGGCCATGAAGGCCCATTTGCTGAAAAGTTTCTTATAATTAGTCTTCATAATCGTTCGTTAATGTTTTGAGATTGTTTCTTCCTCAGCCCAAGCAGGGTTCTGCTTCAGCTGGTGGTTTACCTTAACTTCGCTACGCAGGAGCGGGAAATAGAGGAAAGCTTCATTCTTCATCTTATAGATGACAGACTCACCACCCGTATCAACAAACTTACGGGTCATCAGCTTCAGCATCTCATCGCTCAGAGGTGCAGACAAGGTTCCCTGGTCGGCCATCAGTCTGGTGGGGTCAACCTTCACCGTATTGTCACGCATGTGGCGATAGCAGTAACGTACGAGGTCAAACCAGCGCTTTCCTTCGAAGCAGAGCTCACGCTCACGCTCAGCCAGGACGAGGCGATCCATGCCTTCCTTAGTGCTGTAAGTTGACCATCTCAGAGAGTCAATGGTATTGTTTTGCGGATTACGGATAGCAGGTGCAATCCAAGAGCGGTCGTTGATGACCTTCACCAGATTGAATGCCTCACCCAAGACCGGGTCGCTATCATCAGTAGCCAGCTGCACCAAGGCCTCAGCTTTCATCAGAATGACATCAGAGAGTCGATATACAATCCAGTGCATACCATAGTGGTCATAACTGGTGATACCTGTCTGCTTGTCCGGACCAATCGTTGAATTACCTTTACTTGCATAGACTGTTCCAAAAGACATTGTGCAATACTTGCGCACGGAAAACTCCTTAGCAGTAACACTTCCTACGCCATAGATGTTATCCCAGTATCGGGCATCGTTGGTATTCAAATAGACTTTGTCGCTGGAGGGACCGTCTGTTCCTGAGAACATCGTGGTCGCCATCAGCTGGCTGTTAGCATCAGATGAAGATATTCTGTAGTAGAGATTCTGCAGTCCGTAGTTGGGTGTCACGTCCTGGTCATATTGCCACTCAAGAATGCTCTCGTGAGAGTTACCTAAGACAAACAGGTCTGGGAACATGTAACTGCCGATAACAAATCTTGCAAAGCCAGGATTCAGGTGGTAGATATCACTGGCATCCATGTTGAAACTGGAGTAGTTGGCTCTGTAGTATGCATCCTTAGACTTAATCACCTTGTCACAATACTCTATGCACTGCTGGTAATCGGCAGTAGCAGAGGACGGGTCGGCAGAGGCCAGCTTCATGGAAGCACGCCAGAGATAGATGTCGGCCATCAAGGTCCAAACTGCATCACGGGTGAAACGTCCCCAGTTGCGGGAGTCGCCTTGTCCATAAGCACCAGAACGCATGATATACTGAGAAGCCGTATTCAAGTCGTTCAAACAATTCTGCAAGACACTGTCGGGAGAAGACTGGGCAACCTCCATGTTCTGCTCATCATCTTCGTATGACTGCGACGTATAGGGAACGTCGCGGAAAGCTCTGACAAGGTAGAAATAGCAGAGGCTGCGCAAGGCCAGCATCTCGGCCTTCACCTGATTGCAGTCGCCCTGTGTAAACTGAGGATCGGTAGCAACGACCTGATCAGCGTGGTTCAAGACAATGTTGCAACGGTTGATGACACTATAATAGTCGGCCCAATTGTTGTAGCCGTTACTGGGCAGGAGGTTGGCAGCAGAGATGTTAGCCAGATTGGTGTGACTGTATCCCTGACGCTTTTCCAACTCGTCCGAACGATAGGCACCCCAGATGATAGCTCTTTCCTGCACACCACTCGACAACATGGCACTGTAGGCACCATTGACCATCGAGACAACCTGGTCTTTGTTTTTCCAGAAGTCCTTACCGGTGGTCTTATCGGTGGGGTAGATGGTCAGGAAGTCGTTACACGAACTGAGGGTCAGCGCAGTTGCTGCCATCAGCGTGAATATGATAATGATATTTTTGACTTTCATAACTGATAACATTTTAGAATCCTAAGTTAACATTGAACGTAACGGACTGTGAACGCGGTGTCTGGCTGTTGTCGTAGGCAATACCCCATGCACCGGGTGACTTTTCCGGATCCTGTCCGCTGTACTTCGTCCAGCAGAAGAGATTCTGACCAGAGACGCTCAACTGGAGACGACGCAGACCCATGGCCTTGAGCAGCTTCTTGTTGAAATTGTAAACCAACTGCACATAGCTCAAGCGAACATAGGAAGCGTCTTCCACAAAGCGGCTGCTACCCTGCCAGTTGTAACCGGTGTCGTAGAGCGCACGCGGAATCCAGGTGACATCACCATCCTTACGCCAGCGCCAGTTTACAGACGACAGCTGGTTGTAAGCATTATACATCTTTTCAAGGTTCATCTTGGCACTGTTCACAATTTTCACACCTGCACGGTAGCTGAAGCTGGTCTTCAGTGACCAGTCACCATAGAAGAAGCTGAATCCGAAACCACCGCTTACCTTCGGGTTACAATTGCCGAGATAGACAATGTCGAGTGAGTTGATCTGACCATCGTGGTTGACATCCTCGTAGATGGCATCACCACCCTTGAAGACATAGGTAGAAGAACCGTCCTTGTAGTTGTAAACCATGTGGACAGGTTCACCACGAGAAGTCAACAGCACATTACCTTGATCATCGATAGCGACAGGAGCCGTATAGCCCTTGGCTACGAACTTGTTTAAGGCACCCTGGAAGTCAGATCCCCAGGTGTAATATTCAGGCTGGGCGTCGAAAGAGCCTTGGAAGTAGCCGTCACCGTCGCGGTGTTTCATCATCAGCCAGTTGTAGCTGTACTGATAAACACCCTTATAGCGGAGTCCATAGATAGAACCCAGCGGGTTACCAACCTGGATACGGTTCAGATAAGAACCACGAGCGGCGGGATCCCATTCAGCATTCTGAGCGTCAAGCACAGTCTCGTCCATAGCCGTGATCTCGTTGAAGTTCTGTGCCACGTTGACATTGGCGCTCATGGAGAACTTGCCTATCTTGATAAACTTGTTTCCTTCAATGTTCAATTCCCAACCATGGTTTTCCATGTCGCCGACATTGCTTGAGCTAAGGCTGGAGAAACCAGTTGTAGAGGGAATGCGAACACCACCCATCAACAGGTTGTGAGTCTTCTTGTGATAGTAGTTGAAGTCACCGGTAATCAAGTCGTTGAAGAAGCCGAAGTTACCACCTAAGTTATAAGAGGTGGTGCGCTCCCATTGCAGCTTGTTCAGCTGGAGACCTTCCAGATAGATCACAGCACCACCGGCATAGATGCCGCCTGATGCGTAACGGGCATACTGCAAGTATTCGCCGCCAGGCGTATTACCCACGATACCCCAAGAAGGACGGAAGGCCAACATGGAGAGCCACTTCTTAGACCACTTCATGAATGGCTCGTCACTGATGTTCCAACGTCCGGAGAGTCCGGGGAAGTAACCCCATTTCTTGGCATCGCCGAACTTGGTTGTACCGTCAGCACGGAAAGAGAAATCAAGAGCATACTTACCTTTATATGAAAGGTGACCTGTGTAGATGGCACTCATGTTGCGCCACTCGCCGTTACCGGTGCTGGGCCACAGCAGGTTGGATTCTACAGAGGAAGAGGTAATGCCAGGAGCGGCATTAGAAGACGACAGTGACTGCTGGTTGCTTTCACCCTTGGTCATCTCCCAACGCACCAGCATGGTGGAATACCAGTCTTCGTTCTTGAAGTACGGTGTAAAGGTGAGGGTGTGACGAGTGGTAATAGCCATCTGGTTCTTATCGTAGCCACTGCGGAAGTTGTAGTTCGTATTCTTCCAGTCGTTGGTTGACAGAGAAGCCGGCCAGTATTTCGGAGTGCTCTCCGAGAAGATATCCATATAGACCAGACCAGAGTAGTCGAGGCGGGTCTTACCCTCTTCCTTACCTAACAGGTAGTAGTCTAACTTAAATTCCGGAGAGATACGATAGGTTTTCTCATCACGCCAAGCCAAGTTGGCAATGGCAACGGGGTTGCCCAATCCGCGGATGGCACCCATCATGGTAGAAGATGTTCCAGGATAGGCCGAACCAGCCTCATTGGCACTTCCAGCACCATCGATTGTACGCCACTGGGCATCAGTGGGCTGAGGCAGCATGACATAGTACTCACCCATGTTGACACCCTGGCCATTCTGGCGATAGACACTCATGTTCGGTGCCATCTGCAGGGCGCGACCCAGGATATTGTCATCGTAGTTACGATGGTTGTCCGTATAAGTCAATGGGAAGGTGGTACGGAAGGTGATACGGTCACTGACGTTGTAGTCGAGCACCAGCTTGGTGGAGAAACGGTCGAGCTTCTGCTTGATGATGGTACCCGTCTGGTGGTCATAACCGGCAGAGATACGGAAGTTGGCACGCTCACCACCACCAGTGATAACGAGATAGTGGTACTGGCTCCAACCGGTCTGCTTTACCTCCTTGGCCCAGTCGGTGTTGTTGTTCCAGTTCTCATATTCAGCCCACGACTTGTTATAGTTCAACTCGTTGATATTAGTCGTGGCATTATCATTCTGTTTGGGATTGTAGAACTCCTCCTTCAGCAACATGGTGTAGTCATCACCATTGAGCAGGTTGTAGCCCTTCGGCTGCCAAGTGGCCTGCACACGGAGAGAGTAATCGACCTTGGTCTTACCACGGGCACCACGCTTTGTGGTAATGGAGATAACACCATTAGCACCACGAGAACCCCAGATGGCCGTAGCGGCAGCATCCTTCAAGATATCAATCTTCTCGATATCAGAGGGGTTCACAGAAAGCAGGGATGCGTAGGTTTCCTGGTTAGCCGTGGTAAAGTCGAAGTTCTCGTCGGGGTTGTCAAAGATGTTACCATCGACAACAATCAGCGGTTCAGAAGAACCATTGATAGAAGTGACACCACGCAGACGCATGGAAGTACCGGCACCCAGGTTACCAGAGTTGGCGACGATGTCCAGACCGGCAATCTTACCTTGCAGGGCTTCGTCTGCAGAGGTGAAGGCCAGACCTTCCACCTCACTCATGTTAAAGGTCTGGGCAGCCACGGAGACCTCGTTCTGCGGAATCTGAAGTCCACCGTTGCTGAAACGCTTTTTGGCGCGTACCACAACCTCCTTAATCATATTCTCGTCTTTCATCATGATGTCGAAGACGGTCTTGTCACCAATGGGAATAATCTGAGTCTTATAGCCGATATAAGAGATCTTCAGTTTATTCTTAGGATTGATAATCTCCATAGAGAAGTTACCATTGATATCAGTCTGTCCCTGAGACACGATACGGTTGTTGGCATCAATCTCAACGACATTACACATCATCACGGGTCCGTCATCGGCATTGACGGTACCGGAGATTCTTATTCCTTGCGCCATTGCCACAGAGCTAAGCAGGGCAAAGACCATGAGGAACAAATATTTCATCTTGTTTGTATTCATATCTGTAGCTATGTGTTATTGTGGAATATCATAGTCGTAACGATAGAGGCCGTTAGCATCCTTCGTGACTTCAGTACCATCAGAAAGATGACCAGCGGAGACAATCGTCGGATTGAGCGGTGTGTCAATCTCATGGATGACAGAGAAGGAAGAGGTCACAAGGCGCATGTCCTCGTAAGAGGTTGATGCACGGTTCTTATTATAGAGCATGTCACGAGCCATCTGATTGGCCATGAGTCCACCCTCTACATCACGAAGCGTAATAGTGTTTCCTGAGTTGTCCTTGACAGTAACGACGCCACCGCCACCGTCAACCGTCAGGCGGAAGGGTACGCCACGTTCGTTCAGGCAGAACGAGTCAAAGCGTCCTGTTTCCACGGTATTGTCGATTGCCACAGAGTTCACTTGGAAGTGGTAGCGGATGAAGTTGTTGATGGTCTCACACATGGCACGAGCTTTCTCAGCAGACTGACGGTCGTTGTTCTTGGCAACCTCTGCCACGTCATTCCATGTAGGCAGACCTGCAGCGTATGCCTTTTGCATGGCATCGTTGTCTGGTGCATAGACGGTGTAGTTATTAGAGCTGAAGAACGCTACGTTCCAGTCGTAACACATCTGGTTGTTGGTGGTGAAGATGATAAACTTATCCTGTTCACTCACACCGAGCACCTTTCGGTTGCTATAGCCGGCGAAGGTCAACAGAGAAGCACGGGTTACACCCTCATACTCGTCTTGGTCAATGGTACCCTCACAGAGTTTCATGAACTCTGAGAACTGCTCTTTTTGGGAAAGGGTCTTCCATACAGAGTTATGGGGAGCCTCAATCAAATGGTCGATGATGAAAGTTGTACCGTTGGCAGCCTTGGTTGTCTTGCCTGGACGGATATGGGAAATGGGACGTCCGTTGTCGAGTTGAGCGCCACTGGCCACGGTTCCTTCGTTGAGGTCAATCTTGACGAGGGCACCGTTCTTTGTCTTGTAGTACTTGTTGCTCCCAATGGTCTCTCCATCACCTAAGACGATGGTGTGGAAGTTCAGGATATCCATCAGCTGCGAAGTGGGGAAGTAGCTTTGGTTACCTCTGTAGTTGGCCAGGGAGTCGCCAGTTGTAATGATCTCGCCGGTGGCAATGTTGTAAGGCCACGTTGTGCACTGCACATAGGGGTCTGTTGTATTCTCCACATTCGTGTTGTAGTAGAATTTCAGCGCACGGCGGTTGGGGTTACCCAGGGTTACGGGGTCAACATACATCTGTGCGAAAGCCTCATCATCGGGAATGAAGAGGGCATAGTTGGACTTCATAGCCAACAGGTAGGCATAGAAGTTCAAGTTTAATGACAGCGCATTAGCACGCGGGTCAGTGACGTCACCATCGTTGATAGCGTCACGGAAGATGTTCATGTCCGTAGAGAACAAAGCAGGAGCCGAAACAGCCGAAAACTTGTCTGGCGGGAACATTTTGTTAAGCATGTAGATGACACCGTTGTTGGCGATGAGCACATCTTTCTTGCTCGGGTCGTCCGGGCTCTGTGCCAAGTCATCAACGGTAATCTCCATCGGGTCACCGGAACCAGCTTTCACCACGGTGTTGAACTTGCTGGGAACGGAAGCGATGAACGATTGCTTCATGAAGTTGTTCAGCAGGTCGCGAACAATTTTGATGTCAATCTGGTCGATGTTGGTCATGAGGTTGGCCTCGGTGTTGGGCAGGATGCCATAACGGGCAATGATGTTCTTACCCTCGTCGCTGTTGACGAAATAGTCAACAAACACCTCGTCGGTAGGAACAAACACTGCGGCAATATCACTCAGGCTGTGCTTACCGCCACTTCCCTCATAAGTATTCCAACCCGGGTCGAAGTTCAGCAGAGCATCGAAGGCGTTACGGTCGGGATCGACGGCCAGGGCCACGCTTCTCTGTGAACGGCTGCTGAAATATCTCTTCTGATAAATCATAGGCAGCTGCGGGTCACCGTTCTGAAGGGCGAGGTTGTTGTAGGCACGAGTCAGGTCAATATCCTCGAAAGGAGCAGAGAAGCGCTCCAGCATACGGCTGAAGTACTTGGTACGTCCGTTGGGCTTGGCAGCCTCCTGGCGGAGCATTTCTGCCACGTTGCCCGGGGGCACGAGTACGTCTTCCAACTGCTGCACATATCCGTTCAGACAGGTCACGTCGGGATTGATAATCTTGTTTCTGAAGATGTATGCCATACCGTCACTGTAGGGAGAGCCGGTAATGATTTCAAAGTCGCTCTTGTTGCCGCCCTGTGCCACTGTCGTGATACTGTTGGCGTCAAGGTGAGTCTTTGTGAAGTGAATCATCATAGGACGCGTGTCGTCCATCACAAGGTCAAGACCTGTCTGGTAGTATTTCTTCCAGAATGGGTTGTTCTGGGGCATTCCAGTTGAGTCGCTGATGTGTGTGATGGTGTCCACTACGTTAGCAGCAGAGTTGTGCTTCATGGCAATACCCTGCGTCACGTCCGAATACGTCGAATTGGTCGCAGGAATGTTGGAGAACATTTCCACGAGCAATGCGTTGTCGAGCATGGATGAATAAAGCAATTGTTTTTTCATGGCCAGCGTAAGGTCTTCATACCTGGTCACACCCCATGTGTTGTTTTGATAGAACCTTTCGAAGGCTTCATCATTTGCGGGGAAGATCGTCTTCGAACCAGTTGTGCTGAGGACGTCCTTGTAGCCCATCTCATCAATCAACTTCAAATAGTTCGTAAACGTACCGGTCAGTCCTGAGGATTCAGGGTGTTGCAAGGAGTAGTAGATATTGGAGTTAAGCCAAGAGGGATAGTTCCCCTTGTCATCCAACACATAGTCTTCCTCACATGCCGTGAATCCACCGCAGACAACAGCCAAGAGAAGGACTTTAAAGGCCTTCTTGGGAAGTTCAATAAAGCGGTAATTCATACATTTAAAGATTTAGTTTATTGTTATTTTTGTTTGATGTTTTGTTTGATATTCTTACTTGTTTTCTTCATTAGGCAGAGTATTTGCGTTGGCAAATTTAATATAATATTTTTAAAATAATAAGTTTTTTAGCATTTTTTTGTGTTAAAAGTGTTTTAACATGGATGCACTTTTCTCAATGCCCCATCGGTTCTGATGTCATGATTACTTCACGACCATCTTTTTTCCGTTGACGAAATATACTCCAGGCTTCAAGTTTTTCATCTTTGTTTTTTGACGTTTTCCTTGCATATCCATCACCTTCCGGCCGCTCAGATCGTAGATGGTGGTGGAGTTGGAAACTGCCAGACTTGTGTTGGGCAACTGTATGCCTGTCGTTATTTTTTTAAGTACGCGAACATTATCTATATATAGTAGGGTGTTGTTGGCAGCGCCCTGCGAAAGCGAGGTGCGGAAGCCCATGGAGAGGGTGACATCCTTGGCTTCGTTCAGAATGAAGTCGTAAGCCAGCTGCTGCCACTCGTTAGCCACAGTGGGGTAGCGATAGTCGGTGGTACTACCCATTTTGATACCGGTGAGCGACGTGTTGACATTGCCTCCGGAGGTGTTTACCACCCGTCCGCTGTTGGACGTCTGGTTGGCACACTCATATTTCATGTTGAGCACCACGCGGTATTCGCCCGGTGTCAGCGACATAGTCTGCGTGATGGCGTTGGCCCCCACGGTCCATGAGTTCAGCACGGTCAGCGTACGCTCCCCCACCCCGTCGTCAGACACCATGCGTCCGGTGCGTGCAGCGTAGTTTCCTACGTTGGAGGGACTCACGCAGTATTTCGTCAGTGAATAAGGCATGGAGTACATGCGGCAGAAGTTGGAGCCGGCCGTCAACTGGTTGCCGGCCGTCCAACCCTTCACGGGAAGGATGTTGGGCCAGTTGCTGTTCACAGCGCTCACGCTGTTGGTGTAGCAGGGATTATAGCTAACGCTTCCGAGCGTGACGTTTCCGTTGGCATTGCCGTAGGTGGCATCTTCTTCAAAGTTAGGGTTTGTCAGGGTTCCGCCGGTGATGTCCTCATAGCCTTCGGTGAGGTCATCAGCCTTCTCAAAAGGGAAGGAAGCCTCCTCTACGAGCACGTCCTCACCGTCGAGGGTAAGTTTCACACAGCCTGCCGTGGTAAACTTCACCGGTTTCACACCGGTTGTAGTCACGACGTTGACCGTATATTCTCGTTCTTCGGACGAAGTGCTTTCTAAGTAGGCTATGTTGGCATTGTCTTTATCCTGCACAGTGCGCAGGCCGCCGTCCTCGGCATAGAATTTAACGGTAGCAGCGATACTGTGGTTCATCTCCACGGCATAGGCTCCCGTGGCACTGGTCAGCACGGGGTATCCGTAGGGTGTGTTGATTTCCGGCAATGTACACTTCTTGTCGCTCATGAAGTTGGTGAGCAACAAGTAGCCTGTCCCGTCGGGGTCGAAGGCCATCACACCGTTCCATCCATCTGGTACGCGGTCCTTCAGGTCAATGAGGTTCTGACAGAGTTGTGCTGTTGTGGCGGCATCGACCTTACTATAATAGACTACATGTCGTCGATCGACCACCTGTCCGGCCTGCACGTTCCTGCTTTGTTCACTGAACAGCGGATAGAGCTTGGCCGTCATGACGGAGTTGTTGTTGGCACGGTCACCGAAGGCCATCTGCTTGTCGCCTTTAGCAACGAAGCCCAGCTCGTTGTCGATGTTCAGCCAGTCGGTGTCGAATCTCTTCATCTGTGCGCCGTCAGACTGTGTGTGGGTCATGCCTTCGCCCTTAGCTGTGTAGAGGGTGCGGGTGGGACGTGTCAGCTCATCTACGGAGATGGCCATCAGTCCACCCTGCTCCTTGGTGATGGTGGCGGTGGTGTTGGCTGTCACATAGTCCAAGTAGATGACGGCGTTGCCTGGTGTGGAGAAAATGGCGAAGTGGTTGTTCAACGCAGCATCGTTGGTGTTCAGCTCTCCGTTCATGGTCCAGGCGTTGCCCTTCAGTTCATAGATACCATTCACTACGGGTGTGGCATTGGTGCCCTTGCCACCGACGGTGTACCAGCCCAGGAAGTTTCCGGTGTTGTTGGCACGGAAGGGGACGATGATTTTGTTTTTGTCGGGACTGTCGGAAGCAATGTAGCCCGTGTAGCTGCTCAAGCCTGTTGACCACGAGAAGGTGGTGAAGCGGTCGGGGGTATAGGCGCGCACAATGTTCTGTGTCTCTATCTTCCGTGCTTCGCTGTGACGGTTGCGGAAGTCGTTCCAGTCGGTGGCAGTGAGATCGGCGGTGGAGAGTATCTCGTGCATGAGCCATGTCATCATCACACGGTGGGCCTCGACACCCATGCGGCGGGCACCCACATCGGCACGCAACAGCCACGATCCGTCGGTGGTGGTCTTCTGGCGGGCCTTGATATATTTGTAGGCCATATTCTCCAGCATCAGTGCATCGGCATCGCGCAGGAAGCAGGCATTGGTGGAGTAGCTGGTAATCTGATCGTAGAGGAACAGGCTCCAGTCGTTGCCGTTGGGCATAGCCAACTCACCGTCGGCCAGTGCCAGCCAGTTGAGCACCTCGGTCTGCACCTCCTTGTTATGGTGCATCAAGGCATTGGTCTTCCAGGTTTCGGTGCCATAGAGCTCCTGCTGGAAGAGTTTCAGGGCCAGGGCAGCCTCGCCCAGTTCCTGCATCACCACGTTCTGATAGCTGGTGTGGAAGAGATTGTGGTTCTGCAGGGTATAGTCATCATAGAGGTTTTTACCTTTGTAGAGGTCGGCAACAGTCTTCTGGTCGTAGTCGGGATCGATGACGGTATGGTTGTCGGCATCGCTATAGTGGGAGTAGCTGTTGATGGCAAACTCGCGGAGACGCTGGAACCATTTAGAAGCCAATGCGTCGTTGGGGAACAGTCCGAGGGTTGCCGCCAGGATGTCGGCTTCCCATCCGTTCTCTTCGGCCTTGGTGTCTCCGGCATATCCTGTGGGTATGCTGCGGTAGAGTTCGTAGTTACATTCTGCCTTCAGCAGTTTCTCGATATACCCTTTCTGCGTGGCTGAGAGTTTGTCCCACTGGAAGAAGGCACTATAGGCTACACTCATAGCCCAGAGGGAACTCTCCCAGACGGCATCACTGGTAGAGGTAGATCCCCAGTAGTTGTTGCCTGAGCACACCTTCAGTTTGTTGGCCTTATGGGTGCTGTAAGCAAAAACAAGCGATTTCATCGCCATGGTCTCGATATCAGTCCAGGTGACACCGGCAGGCAAGGTCACCTTGCCCTTTCCATACTTCACGAGGAAAGCACAAATCATCGACAAGTCGGCATTGGGGCGCACACCCTGTTCATTGTTGCCCATGGTGTTCTCTCCCTTGAAGCATCCACAGTCTTCGCCCACGCTGTTCGGGGCGGCACAGTTCTGGAAGTCGTTCTTCAGGTAGGTGGCGAAGTCGGCCAACATCTGCAGCAGGTCGTCCTTCATCTGACTTTCGCTGACAAAGGCGTTGGTGATGACTCCCTCTGTTGGACTGGCAACACTCTGTTCTGTCGGCTCTTCTGGCTCCACATATTCATCGGGAAGCTGGAGGAGGCGCACATTATCGAACATGATGCAGGAACCGCCACTCACCCAGTTGACCGTCATCTCGATGGTCACATTGCCGTCTGCAGCCAACTCGAAGCTCACCTCATCGTCGGTCCACGGAGCAGAGACAAAATAGTTGGTGCTTCCGGTATTGAACGAGAAGTTTTCTGAAGTGCCGCCGGCAGAGAGACGCAGCGACGATGATGCCGTGTTGGCATAGGCTGAACGCACAGCCACCTGCAATTTGTATTTACCTTTCTTCAGCTCTGTAAGCACCTGTTTCAAGGTGGTGGTGCCCCCACTCCACCCTTGGCGCAGGTAGTAGGCTTTCGTGCCGTCACTCAATGTGGTCACCTTTCCGAAGTTGTTGTCGGTGAAACAGTTGGCCGTCACCAGCAGACTGGTCACAGAGGTGCCGCTCACCGTCCACCCGGCAGGGCTGGCCAGTGTGTAGCCACGCAGTCCGTCATTATCATTGTTCACAGGGGAGAGCGAAGAAATCTCATTGCTCTCAAAAGAAGGGTTCGCAACATACTGTGCCGTGACGTCGGTCTGCGCCACAACCTGCAAGCTGACTGCCATCATCATCGCAGCCATCCAAATGCCATTTTTAATCATGAGTCTAATGGTTAGTTCTTATAAGATGCCACAAAAATACTCTTTTTTTCTGAAACCAAGAAATAAACAAAAACACTTTTTCCTTTCGTTAAAAAAAGTTGTATGGCATGATTTTAACACTCAAGTTTGGAAATGGAAGTAAGATTTCCATACTGCACAGTAACTTTGCAGCGTCAAAGTCAACAACCCGACCACGACACCCAATCTTTTTTATTAACCCATTTTAAACACAACATCATGGAAAACAAAATGATTTTTGAGGAGGTGAGCCTCCACATGCAGCACGACGTGGAGTGGCTGCTGAGCCTGAAACCGGAAGACAACCGTCGCTGGCAGCTGGCCAAGGTCGATCTGCTGGAGATGATTCACACGGTCTATCAGCGGGGAGAAATCTACGACGAGCAGGGGCGACCGGCATCGTTCCAATGGATGGTGACCCGCATCTGCCGCAACCTGCACGTCAGCATTCCCCGCAACCCGAGGTCGATGGTTTCTGCCGGGCGCCAGCGCAAAGGCATCCGCCAACGCTGTCTGAAGGAACGCTACGAGTGGATGATGACTCAGCGGCGCGTTGAACAGCCGGCCACAGAGTGGGTCAGCTGATAAAAAGAAGAAGAATCATCAGAAAAGAAAAGAAAACCATGAAAACACAAGACAACACAAGAGGAAAAGGATTGACAAGGAATCAAAACAACAACTATGCTGACATGCAGCTGACGGAACACTTCCAGCTGCGTGAATTCACACGCTCTGCCACAGCCATGGACATGGGCATCGACAACACACCGCCACGCGAAGCCGTGGCCATGCTCAAAGCCCTCTGCGAAAATGTGCTCGAACCACTTCGCCGTCGCTTCGGTGTCATCCGCATCACCAGCGGCTTCCGCTGCGAACGACTCAACCGCGCCGTGGGCGGCGTTACTCACTCGCAACACCTCTATGGAGAGGCTGCCGACATTCAACTGGGCTCACGAGAGGAAGGCTTGCGCATGATCAACTACCTGCAACAGCAGAACATCTGCTTCGACCAGGCACTGCTGGAGCACAACCGACAAACCGGCAGCCGATGGCTGCATGTTTCCTACCGTCCGTTGCGAAGCCGCCGACAAGTATCAACAAATGTATCAAGCAACGTATCTACCAAGAATTTGCAAAAAGCCATTTGAGGTTGTACCTTTGCAAACGCATTCCGGAAGCAAACAAATCTTAATGTCTAACCATTTAAAACAAAAGGAGAAAACAATTATGTTGAACTACAAGCTGTATCAGAACAACAATGAGAAGAGTGCAACCAATGGCAAGTGGTATGCCCGTGCCGTACACAACGGTGAGCTGAAGATGAAGCAACTCTCTTTGGAGATAGAGGAAAATGTCTCTGTCAAGGAGTCTGACGTCTATGCCGTCATCAAGGAGATGGTACGCGTCATGAAGCGTCACATGCAGAACGGAGAGGTTGTTGTCATCGATGACTTCGGACGTTTCAAGATTGGCATCAGCACCTCACCCGCCCTCACCGCTAAGGCCTTCAACCCTCTCCACAACATCAAGGGTGCTCACGTCATCTTCCTGCCTGAACAGAAGATTGACCGTGCCAGCAACAGCCGCAGCAAGGCTCTTCTCAGTGGCCTGCAGTATAAGGAGACCGCCCAGAACGATGTCGTCAAGGACGGCAACGACGGCAACGACGGCGAATAAGGCTGCATGATTCGTACTTCATGAAAGATGTTTAACAATCCTAAAGGTAAAAAGTCAAAGACGAAAATGAACACAAGAAAGACAGAAACCATCAAGTACATCATCCAGATTGCCATTACCATCCTTACGGCCATCGGCACATCCTTAGGCGTCATCTCTTGCACCGCACAGATAGGATAACTCCATCAGCCAGACTCTGACAAGCCCTGTCCACCACCCAAAAGGGAGTGGACAGGGCTTTTTCATTTGTTTCGATCCTAAAAAACTCCCCCACTTTTCGAGCTAAAGTCAATGACTTTCCGAGCTAAACTCCACCACTTT
>CAMNOK010000009.1 GCA_946546825.1 uncultured bacterium | reverse complement strand
AAATAAATTATATTGCAAAGTAAAATAAATTATATTACAAAGTAAAATAAATTATTTTAGTAGATGAACGCTGGCATTTTAAAGGATAAACTCTGTCTCCTAACAGGGTAAAAAGTTTCTCCTGTTTTCTAAAACCTTTATACTTAGTCGCCCTACGGCGAGAAATCCTTCAAATCTATTCAAATTCTTTCTCTTGTTTTTATTAATATTTGGTCAGATTTGCAAGATTTCTGCACCGAAAAGGGGCACTCCTAACTACACTCTTTATAATCCCATAAGTGGCACTTTAGGAAAGTGCTGAAGGAGGGATTGTATTTTACCCTCTCTACATTATTATTATATATAACAAGACTGAAATATAAGGACATACTTAACATCTATATAATTTTTTAACAACAAACAATGAAAAAAAATGAAAAGAATTAGACTTCTTTTGGCCGCGGTAGCGGCCATGGTCGGGTTGAGCGTGAATGCTCAGCTGACGGATGGTACAGTGTACTGGATTCAGGACACTAGTACTGGACAATTTATTAGTCAGGGTGCTGACTGGGGAACCCAAGCCACAGTAAAAGATGTTGCAGGTCTTGGATTTGAAGTCGCCAAAATTTCTGAAGGCGTCTATAAATTAAAGAATGTTATGTGGAACATCATGAACAATGCTGAGCGAGGCTTAGGTAGTAATCTTTATGTTGATAGTGGAACAGGCAACGGCTCTTCCACCATTGCGGAGGTAACCCTGACAGCTTCTGGAGATGGTTACACGATGAAAATAGGTGATAATTATCTGTGCAACAATGGGACTGCGAAGGACTATACAGGTACTAAGATTTTGGGAAGCACAACAGATGCCAATGCTGCTACTGTGTGGAAGTTCCTAACAAAGTCTGAATACAACGCTGCAATTCAATCTTTAAAGGACAGAAAAGCTACTTCTTTGGCCTCGACATTAGGCTATAATACAGTAACGAATCTTACAGATTTTGAAAGTCTCATTACCGATGTAAACCAGTTTATTTCTAAGGATTACACTAGTAGTATAACCAATGCTGCTCTAAATGCTGGAAATACTAATGGATGGACATCTACCTCTCCCAATCAGAGGAGCCTTAGTTTCAATTCTGAAAAAAATACATGTGCTGAATCGTGGAATGGTGTCACATGGGCACGTCAAACTGTTTCCGGAATTCCTAACGGACTTTATAAAGTTTCATTTGTAGGTACATTCCGCCCCGGTAGCGCTGATGATGCTAAAAAATTGAATTCAGAAAACACAAGCAGTCCTGCTTATGTCTATGCAAACGATTCCGAAGAAGAATTTATTCATTGGATAGACGTTGCAGCACAAGCTAATAAACGTTCTGGTGTTGTTAACAATGCTGCATCATATTCTAGTAGTTTTTATACTTATGTTTCTGATGGAACATTATCTTTGGGTGTTGTCCAAGATGTATTTTACGACAAGCAGACGTGGTGTCCGTTCGGTCATTTCACCTTGACCTATTATACCGACCAAGTATCTGATGAGGATATCGCAGCACTGATTGCAACAATCCCTGCAGAGGGAACTGTTCCCGCTACTGTTTACAGTAACCTCACCACTTTGAAGAATACACTGGAGAGTGCTAAGACCATTGCTGCTTTCAACGCTTTATCAGAGGCTGTGGCTGCTGCTAATGCTCTTGTTTCTCCCTATGCTACTCTCGTTGCTGAAGTTGCAAAGGCAAAGGCTCTCGGAATGGAAGCCGCTGACGCTGACGCTTACCTCGATGGCTTTACTACCCCAGCTCAGGCTACTGCCAACACGCAGGCCCTGATGGTTGATGAGTACAACTATGTTGTTGGTAACTACACGGTAGCTATCGACCTTGGCACTTGGACAACACAGAACGCTGGTACTATGACCAGTCAGCACTGGGATGGTACAACCACTTCTTCTTATAATGAACAGAATGAAGGTTGGAATTCGGGTAATGCTTGGAGCACTTCTTATTCTCAGACCATCACCCTGCCCGCTGGCGAGTATGTGTTCAAGGTGGCAGGCCGTCACTCACAGAGTTCTGTGCTGACACTGAGCGTTACGGAAGGCGAGACTATTATCGGTACCGTAAACGACTTCCCCGCAGGCGACACAGGTCGTGGTATCAACACCAGCGGTGCAACTGACTTCTCCGATGGCGGAACCTACGCACGCAATGGTGCTGGCGGTGGTTGGCAGTGGCGCTATGTACCCTTCACTTTGACAGAATCGACCAATGTGACCATCTCCGTGGTTGGTAGCAATCCCAATTCACAATGGTATCAGTGGTGCAGCTTCTGTAACTACACTGTACAAGCTAAGCCGAGCGTAGCTGCATCAAAGATTGCCTACGAGCAGGCTGTGGCTAATGCCAATACCGCTCTGGCAAATTCAACATACGCCAATGTCGGTGGTACAGACCGTAGCAACCTGGAAACTGCTGTTGCTGAAACTCCTGAGGAGACCATCGAGTGGTACGACACGCAGAAGGCTCTTGTTGACGACTACCTCACTACTTTCACCGCTGGCGTTGCAAACTGGAACAGCTATGCTAAATCCCTCGTTGCCAAGGCCGAGGCTGACCTCATTAGCACAAGCATTTGTGAGAGCATAAGCCTTTCTGTTCCCACTACTGCAGCCGCAGCAGCTATCGCTGCAGAGGAGCAGTACACCGTCCGTGAGTTGACAGCCAATTATGTTTCTACCAATTATACTTATCCCTTGACTACCGTGATTGGTGACTTCTCTACTTGGACTGCTACTGCAAAGTACAATACTGGTGGAGACGACATTGATGATATTCCTCAGACAAATAGCAGCGAGCACTGGAGTGGTGAAACTCGCGACTATTATGAGCAGGGTAAAGAAGGATGGGGTGCATCACATGGTTTCAATTGCACATATACCAAGACTGCAACATTGCCCGCTGGTAACTATATCGTTAAGGTTGCTGCCCGTGCTTCAGGTGATGTAACTGGTACTATCTCCGCTTCGGCAACTGCAAATACTGTCACACTTCCGAATGCTGGTGCTACTTCTAAGGGTATTGATCTCAGTGGTGCTGCCAACTATGGTGACGGCGAATTTGCAAGAGAGGGTGTAGGTTTCGGTTGGGAATGGCGCTTCCTGCCCTTCACTCTTGCTGAGGATGGCGAAGTAACGATTACCATTCACGAATCAACTACTGCTACTCATAATTGGTTCTCTCTGGCTGACGCCGTACTGTTGTCAGATGAAGCGAAGTTTATTCCTGCTACCGCTGAGGACTATGCAAACCTGAACACCGCTATTGAAACTGCTATCAATACTCATGTCTATGGCTTCGAGGCTGGCGAATATGCTCCTTACAACAACATCGAGGCTGCTGCCACGATTGCTGCTGCTCAGGCTATCGACCAGACTGCAGAGAACTCACAAGAGGATGTGCAGGCTGCTACCGCTGCTATTACCGATGCCACTTGGACAGTTAATGCTACTGAGGTGAATGCTGTTTACGACGGCTCCTTCGAGGCTGATTACAGTGGTCAAAGCGGTAATATCAATCCTACTGGCTGGCAGCGCGTAAAGGGTGCTTCTGCCGATGGTTACAATGTACGCTACATGAATGGCTCCAACGCTGGATTGGCAGCAACGACCTCCCATAAAGCTCTCTTCACAAAACAGTCTGCTTACTACGGTTATGCTACTGGCTACACCATGCCTCTGAAGGCCAACACTATGTATAAGATTACCTTTGTCTATGGTGGATGGGGTGACTGTAAGAAGGATGGCTATGTTAGCATGGCTGCTCCCGATGGATCTAATGTTACACTATCTTCTACTGACCTGCCCGTTGACGCAACCAATGCTGATGCAGACGTGAATGCTTGGAAGAGCTATGAAGCTTTCTTCACTACTGGTGAAGCTGGAGACTATGTACTTGGTCTTCGTAAGAAGAATAACGATACCAGTGGTCAGAGCCAGTATGTATATGGCGACATTGTTATTGTAAAAGCTACTGCTGATGATATCAAACCACAGCTTCTTGCTGAGATTACTACAGCCAGTGCTGCTAACGTAACAGCCAATGTCGGCGACGCTGCTTTCCAGATTCCTGCATCTGCTGCTACGGCTCTGACATCTGCCATCTCTACAGCTCAGGGTGTTTATGATAATGACAAAGCAACTATTGATGGAGTCCTTCAGGCTGTTGAAGATTTGCAGGCTGCCGAAACTGCTTACAGCAACGTTGAGCTGAATGCTCCTGCTGATGGTCAACTCTTTGCAGTTGTCCTGACTTATGGCGGTTGGGATTACGACAATAAGGCTATGACTTTCATTGCAGGTGATCGTACAGACCAAGGCAACTATAATATCAAGTATGCTGCCGAGGTTAACACCAACCTGGCTCAGGCATTTACCTTCACCAAGGTTGAAGGCAATAACTACACTTTGTCTCAGATTGATGCTGAAGGCAATGTCCGCTATGTGACAGATGGAAAGACAGGCTATAACTCTGGTGACGGCTCCGGTATTCGCACTACAACGGATGTCGAAAAGGCAGCTGCATTTAAGATTATTGCAACGTCCAAGGACGGAGTCTATAATATTTGGAACAATGTCAAGAACCAGTTCATCGGTTCTCAGGATGCTGGTGTCTATACCGTGAACTCTCACATCGACTTCAAGCTCGTTGAGACCACCAAGCCCGAGATTACCATCAACACCACCGCTGCCGGCTATGGCACCACCATGCTGCCGTTCGCTGTTGCTGAGCTGCCCGAGGGCGTGAAGGTATATACCTGTGATGCCACTAACGGCGACGTACTGACTCTCACTCCGGCTGACGCTATCGTGGCCAACAAACCTTACATCATTGAGGGTGCTTGGGATGCAGTCCTCACAGGCGATGCTCAGGGTATAAATCTGACCACAACCGAAGGTCTGCTGACCGGTGTCTATGCAGAGACTGCCGCTCCTGTAGGAAGCTTCGTGCTGCAGAACAACAACGGCAAGGTTGGCTTCTACCGCGTAGCCGAAGGCGGGCAGCCTACCGTCCGTGCTAACCATGCTTATCTGACAGAGGCAGCCGGTGCTCGCGCCGCTTACTTCTTCGGCGAGGGTGTCACCAACGGCATCAACGCTATCGAGGCTCTGACCGAGGGTAACGTAGGCATCTTCAATGCTGCCGGTGTGCAGCAGCCCAGACTCCAGAAGGGTCTGAACATCGTGAAGAAGGCCGACGGTACCAGCTTCAAGGTAATGGTGAAATAAATCATAGTCTCTCCCTTCCCCCGCCTTGGGGGAGGGGGTGCTATTCATGAACTTTAAAAACACTAAAAGATATGAAGAAGACATATAAAAGACCAGAGACAAGGTACCTCGACGCAGAGATGCAACAGATGATTGCACTGTCGAAGATTAACGAGGAGGCCGATCCCAACGGTGAGGTCCTCGGACGTGACACCTACGAGATGGGTGATGGTCAGATGTACCAGCACCATAGCGTATGGGAAGACTAATTTTTAGAATTTGTTGGGGCTCGCATGGAGCATGTGAATGTTGAAAGTGCGGCCTGTTTTTATTAAAGTTTAATTATCAAAAGGTGCGGAACCGCGAGGTCCCGCACCTTTTTCTATGGTATGCTAAGTATATAATAGTTTGCAATGTAGCCTACAACGGATCGACATCGAAATATACTTGCACGGAGGCATAGTGTTTGTCTTGCAGTACGGCCTGCTCTGCCTGGCGAAGATATTGGCGCACCAGCTTAAGATCGATGCCATGTTCCAACTTCAAGACTATCTTTCTGATGTGCATAGTCTTCACCCGTGATATGGACGGTTTGTCCGGACCGAGCACACGCTGGCCAAACCACCGCCGCAGCAGGCTTCCCATGAAGGTAGCTGCCGACTCGACAACGCTTTCATGGCGATGGCGCAAAAAGACATAAATCAGACGATAGAAAGGCGGATAGTGGAACTGTCGGCGTTCTGCCAGCAGCATGTCATAGAAGGAAGACCAGTCGTTGGCAACGACCTGTCGGATGACGGGCAGTTCCGGATTGCGTGTCTGCAGCACCACAAGTCCGCGCTGTCCTTTCCTGCCGGCACGGCCAGCCACCTGAGACATCATCATGAAGGCATGCTCATAGGCACGGAAGTCGGGGTAGTTAAGCATGGTGTCGGCATCGAGAATGCCCACCACGGAGACGCGGTCGAAGTCGAGTCCCTTGGAAATCATCTGTGTGCCAATCAGCACATTGGTGCGACCGCTGGCAAAGTCGGCAATCAGTCGCTCATAGGCATTGCGGGAACGCGTGGTGTCGAGGTCCATGCGTGCCACACGGGCTTCAGGAAAAAGATTCATCACCTGGTCTTCTATCTTCTCCGTTCCATAGCCACGCCCCCGCAGCTCAGTGCTGCCGCAGCAGGGGCACGCCGTAGGCACACCATAGGTATAGCCGCAATAATGGCAGGTCAGCACATTCAGGTTCTTGTGGAGCGTCAGGCTGACATCACAGTTCTTGCAGTGGGGCACCCATCCGCAGACCTTACATTCCACCATCGGAGCAAAGCCCCGGCGGTTCTGGAAGAGAATAACCTGACGCTTGTTGTCCAAAGCACTTCGTATGGCGGCCAGCAGACGCGGCGAGAAGGGGCCGTTCATCATCTTGCGTCGCCGCAAGTCCTTGACATCGACTACCTCCACCTCCGGAAGGGCCATATCCTTATAGCGGGTCTTTAGTTCTACAAGTCCATACTTTCCCTGCTGCGCATTATAATAGCTTTCCACTGAGGGTGTGGCAGTGCCGAGCAGGATGAAAGGTTTCTGCTGTTGGCAGAGCGTGGACGAAGATTGCATCATGATGGCCGCACTGCGTGCATGGTAACGGGGCATGGGGTCCTGCTGCTTGAAAGATGTCTCATGCTCTTCGTCAACGATGACGAGTCCCAGACGCTGGAACGGCAGAAAGACGGCAGAACGAGCCCCGAGAATGACATCATAGGGATTCCTGGACAGTTGCTTCTGCCATATCTCCACCCGTTCGGCATCACTGTATCTGGAATGATAGATGCCAAGTCGGTTGCCGAAGACAGAGCGCAGACGCTCCATCATCTGCACAGTGAGGGCTATCTCCGGCAACAGGTAGAGCACCTGTCGGCCCTCGTCAAGCTGTTTCTGGATGAGGTGGATGTAAATCTCGGTCTTGCCGCTGGAGGTGACGCCATGGAGCAACACCACACGGTGCTTCATCCATTGAAGAAGAATCTGGTTGTAGGCGTCTTGCTGAGCTCCACTTAACGGCTTGATATGATCGGGATGGGGCTCACCGCCATGGTTCAATCGTCCCACCTCCTTCTGATAGGTGACAAGAATCTGGCGGTCTGTGAGACCCTTCAATGCCGCTGCCGTGCAATGGCTCTCGTTGACAAGTTCCTCACGGGTTAGCTCCACAGCGAGCGTTTCGGCAAGCCTTTGTTCGTCAAAATCGTTGAGCTCCCCCACCCCGACCATGCTGAGGTAGTCGAGGAGCAGCTTCTGTTGCTTCTGCGCACGGCGAAGCATATCGATGGCTACATGCAAGCCCTGTTCTGTTCGGAAGGCCGGCCCCAGGGTGACGTATGTCTCTGTGCGAGGCTTAAAACCTTCTTCCGCCTTCAGGCCGGAAGGGAGGGCTGCCTTGTAGATCTCGCCCAGCGGAGCCATGTAGTAGTCGGCCATCCACTTCCACAATTCATACTGGGCAGGTAGCAGGACAGGCGAAGCATCGAGCACGCTGATGACCTCCCTGACCTCAAAGTCGGGCTTCTCGTCGTGCAGTCTTACAGCCAACGCCGTATAGGTCTTACTCTTGCCCAACGGCACCAGCAAGCGTACTCCTAACTGTACACCGGCTGCCAATGAGTCACCGATGGCATAGGTGAAAAGCCCCTCCAAGGGCAATGGGAGAATAACATCAACGTATCGCATGGCGTGACAAAAGTACAAAAATAAAATGAGGAAACCGCAAGAACGGTTCCCTCTTTTTATATTCAAGTCCCCAAAAATCAGAACAGATAGGCTACGCCCACCTGCCAAGTGTTGCTGGAACCCTTGGCCCTCTTGTAGATGGTTTCAGCATCGTCGGCGACAGTTGAGCCTTTATAGTCACTGGTCTTGCCCAGACCGATGTTGTAGTTGACAGTGGCCTGCACATGCTTCAACACCGTAGCACCTACACCGATGTTCCAACTCAGGTTGGATTTCTTCAGCTGGAAGTTTTCCTTAGCATAGCTGACGCCACCGCTAGTAGTGCTGGAAACAGACGTGGGGTCAACCCAGTCAAAGTCGCGCTTGCCAAGATTGAAGGCAAACTGAGGTCCTGTGAAGGCGAAGACCTTGACTAAGCTGGCCAGTCCTATTCCATAGCGTACGTTAACAGGAATGTTGATGCTGTTCTGACGCACCTTCTGGTCGTTGATTTTGTTTTCACGATGCTCATAAAGTGCTGAAGCATCGATGCCTACGCCCACAATGGGGAACGTGAAGGCAACGGTCGGACCCAAGAAGAAGCCTGCATGGTTCTTGGTTTTGACGTCATTGCCCAGACTGTTGATTTTAGTAAAATCCAGTCCGGCTTTTACGCCATACTCAAACTGAGCCTTGGCGGGTGTGGCGCAAAAGAATGTTGCTGCCAACACCATCATGGTAAAAATTTTCTTCATAAGCTTTCTACTTTTAACTATCTATTTTTTTAATGTCTCTCTCTGCGTACGGTGACACGCGCACTGCCCGATGCTACGGATGAGCGTTGACCAGAGCGGCGATTCTTAGAGACGGTGGTGGCAGATCCGGTCTGACCTGAGCGACGTGTCTTCTTGACAGCCTTCTTGCTCTTGTCGGCTTCGGCGGCTGCTATGCTGTCCAACGAGTCGCGCTTGGCGGGATCACCCCAGATATGTTTCTCAAACTCTTTGAGCTCTGCCTCGATACGCTTCTGTTCCTTAGACATCTTGGCCGAGTCCTGACCACAAGCCTGTGCCAAGGTCTGTCCCAGCATATTGTTGGTCTTATAGATCTTTCCGTCATAGCGGTTGGTGGAGAAAAAGTCATCAACACTCATCGTGGCGGCATTGTTGAGATTGCTCGTCATCATGGTCTGCTTGGCCAGGAAGGGAGCCAGGTCATCGTACTTAATCCAGAACAGAGGATATTTGGCAGGAGCCTCACCAAAGTCATCCTCACGAGACATGATGGGACACAATGCCAGCACCTTGGTGTGGAATGTTGAGGTGGCCTGGTCGTAGTAGGCACTCTCCTTCAGATAATAAGAGGTGACCTCTCGCGACGGTATGTCACTATCGTCGATGCGGATACCCCGGTTGGTACGCTCATAATAGATATGATAGTCGTCCAAGAACTGCAACGGTTTGATGCGGGCACTGTCTGTGAAGACTTCGTTGCCGTCGAGTCGATACTCATAGGCCTTGATGCCACCGTTATTACCCTTCATCACCAACTTGAAGATATAGGTGAAAAGATTCATCTGAGAACCGACGGGTTCTACGGGATAGTAAAGGCCTGCGTTGGCATCCTTGGTCAGGTCTATTTCCCGATAGATGTCACGCCGCCACACCACATCTTCAGACATCTTGGCCATTGTGGGGAAGGATATCTGTGCGCGTACCGTCATATTGTCGGCGTTCGACTTGTTGGCAGCTGCCTGCTGTTGCTGTTTTTGTTGCACACGGCGACGTGCCGGCTGAGCCTGGAGCATTGTGGATGCCATGGCAAACAGGAGTAAGCTTATCAATAGTTTCTTCATATCTTTGTTTATGCTTAATGCATCATGCATCATGCTTCATGACGAATGAATGACTTTTCGTTTTTACATTTTTCACTTCACGATGACCTCCATCGCAGAAGGCAGAGTTCGACTGATGCCGTCAGGACCAATGGCTTTCACGCCACGGATATAGAAACGGCGGTTGCGAGACAACTTACGGAAGGCATCTTTCTGACGTCCAGAGAAATGGGCTCCGTCGGATGCCAACGGCACGGCATTACCCATGTTATCGAAGAACACGGTTTCAAAGCCTTGCACCTGAAAGGCTATATCGAGGATTCCATCATCGATGGCGGCTTTGATGCCATCGGCCTCCATCAGCGCAGCCTTGGTCATACCACCACCACGGAAGCGGTCGGTGCCAATCTTGATGTATGCCATGGGGTCGGGTAACTTGCGCACATGGAATGTGAAGGTTCCCATCTGACGTGACCGTCCATTCTGATTGGCCGACACCGTGATGGTGACGTCCTGGCCGACTGCTGTAGGCTTGGCAATATAACGCCCCATACCGATGGAACGGAAAGAGCCACTGCTCATCGTGGCTGACACGGCGTTCAGAGGAACGCCAGGAATGCTGATGCTGACCGGGTTCTCATATCCAGCATAGAGTACATTCATCAGGTCGGCCGAAACAGTGGCACTCGGTGCCACGACAGTGTATTTCTGAGAGAAGTCACGACGGATCACATCGCCACTGCCATTACGCATGGTGATATATCCACTGAAGGAATGTTCACCCACAGCACCCGCCGTGAAACGATAGTTGCTCCCAGTTAGTTTTGTATTACCAATAAAAATCTCCGGCTGAAGAGTGGTGTCAACGGCTGCCATGACAATCTCGGCATTGAACTGGTCGCCGCTAATCACCGTGCGCGACTCGGGAATGACGAAGGCACTGAGCTTGTTGACACGAATATCCTTCAAGTCGATGTTGGACACCAGTGTGTGGAGCACTTCCCCCTCTGCATAGCGAACATCGCTCTGTAGCTTGGAGAGCAACGTGACGGCTGCCGCTACAGGCATATTCTCAAACATATACTCCTGCCAACTCTTGCCGAGTGTATTCTCGTTCTTGGGGATTGACGTCGAGAGGTTGCCAGCAATGATCTCGCGCTGCTGCGGGTCGGTGATCATCTTCAAGATATCCTCCCGATAGCCATTGATAGCTTTGTAGAGTTGGTTGCCCTTCCCGGTTCCGGGATTGAGCATCACGAAAGAGGCTGCCTCAAGGTCTTCTTTATTGCGTATGTTATGAATGTCAGCATCCTTGCCATCGGCCTCCCTGACGATTTCACGCTTCAACTGCTCCGCAAAGTTGTAGAGCGAATCGCTGTTGCGCTTCACAGCCATGGCCTTGTCAAACCACGCCTTCACCTTTCCGGGGTTGGCCTTCATCTGTTCCTCGAAATCTTCATAGATGGAAGCATTCTGTTTCGTGGCATTAGAGGTAGTCCTGTTCAGGCTCTCCTCAACCAAGGAGAAGCCGTTGAGCACCTCTGTTGAGACGTTCAAGGCAAGCAGCGCCATGAGGACGACATACATCAAGTTGATCATCTTCTGACGCGGACTGACTGGTCTTTTTTTGATTGCCATAATATCTGTTCGTTCTTATAGGACTGATGAACTCTTATTGTTTAGGACTGCCAGGCATATTGACCGTCATTGCTTCGATCATGCGGGCATAGATGCGATTGAGCTCTGCAATCTGTTCAGCAAGCTTGCGACTCTGGCCATTGATTTCGTCGATGGTGCCCATCTGCGAGCTGGCACTCTTTAGCTGCATCTCATAGACGCGGCTGATACCCGTTATCGTGCGGTTGAGATTTTCCATCTCCTCGCTGTCACTGATGAGGCGGTTGTTTTGCTCAGTAATCTTCGTGAGTGTCTCTGTGAGTTTCTTCAGTTCTTCCACATAGGTGGTCTGGGCATCGGCCAACTCGGGCGTGTTCTCCTGTTGTGACACGATACCGCCACCAAGGACAGCTGCACCGCCCTGCACAACACCAGCACCACCCTGCACGACAGCAGCACCACCCTGCACGACAGCAGCGCCAGAAGACTCACCTTCGAAATGAATGGCTTCTCCAGAAGCTGCAGGTTGAGAGCCACCGCCACCTATAATGATGGTGCCGCCACCTGTGGGTGCCCCATAATGTCCAGCTTCCACATGTTCGCTTACTGCATCGGCTGTCACGCCCTCCAGATCCTCTTCTGTGAGATGGGTGGGCAGCTCACGACCGTCTGCAGTCTTGTCGAAGGGTCGGTCGAAGGCTGAAATGAAGAACACGAAGACCTCTGTGCCCATGCCGAGGAACAGGAAGAAGTTGGCTCCCGGCAAGTGAGTCAGCTTAAACAATGTACCCAAGATGACAATAGCCGCACCCCAGCTATAGGCATAGTTAAGGAAGGTCTGACCGGGTACGCTATCCATCCACTTCTGCAGACGATAGACAATGTTGAATTTGCTATATGCAGTCATTTTCTTTTCTTTATCTTAGAGGGTTTCACTTTCGTACTTGTGGTGTTGGCCAGGCTGCGGACACAGCGGAATCCGATATAGGAGCGCGGCTGATTCTGATATTCCCAGGTGCGCCATGCGCTTCGGATGTAAGACTCGGGGTCTTTCCATGAACCGCCACGCACACTCTTCTTCTTCAGTCGGTAGGGGTCTTCCTTCGCTGCCTTATAGTCGAGTTGCGGATTCAGGTCGTTCATGGCATCCACGCCAGCCTCTGTATAGATGGTACTGGTCCACTCGGCCACATTGCCTGCCATATCGTAGAGGCCATTGCTATTGGCTGAATAGATGCCCACCTTGCTGGAAATGAGATTACCATCCTTGGTGTAGTTTCCTCGGTCGGGCTTGAAGTTGGCAAAGAAGCAACCGTCGCCACTCTTCACACTGGCATCTTCCCATGGGAACTCATTCTGGTCTTTACCACGGGCGGCATATTCCCACTCAGCCTCTGTCGGCAGGCGGTAGCGTTGCACATAGCGTGCCTCAGGACCAAGTCCGCGCAGCAAATAGTCGGTACGCCACGCACAGAAAGCATTGGCCTGTTCCCAGGTGACACCAACCACAGGATAAGCGTTGTAGGCCGGATTGGAGAAATAATTGCGCAGATAAACCTCGTTGTCTGAATTCTGGAAATCGTTCACCCAACAGGTTGTGTCCGGGTAGATGTTGACGATATATGTGTTCAGGAAGTCCCAAGGACCTGACAACGGGCGGTTGATCGTTTGTGAGATAATGCGTCCCTCATCATCGATGTAGGCCGTATCTTTGGAAATCATAACCACCTCATTGGGATTCACGGCAATATCGGTATTCAGATTCCGCTCAGCGGGATTCAGGCGATTGCGACGCAAGGCGGCAGCCGTATAGTCGTAAATTTCATAGCGATAGTTCATCTGACGGTAGTCGAGCATCTTTTCGCCAGTCACAGGATTCGTGAAATAAAGGCTCTCGATGGCTCGTTGTTCGTCTTCATTGGGCTTTCGGGGCAACTGTTTTTTCCAGTTCAAATGAGGAGTGACGGGGTCGCCATTCTTATCTTCAGTAATCATGTAAGTCTCATCACCACCATACGATGGGTCGGCAAGACGCGTACGCAGAATGCTGTCGCGCACCCAGGCTATGAACTGTTTATACTGAGAGTTGGTAATCTCCGTTTCGTCCATCCAGAAACCATCTACAGAAACGTCTTTGACCGGCATCTTCTTTCCCCAGAGGCTGTCTTGGTTTTCAAGACCCATGTGCAACCAGCCACGATTGATCTTCACCATGCCGTAGGGAGCGGGTTCATTGAAGGCTCGTCCGCCGACGCCGACCACCTCACCGCCACGACCGGATGACGATGCCGACTGAGCACCATAGCACCCCATCAGCACAAACGAAAGGCTGAAAAGGCTTAGAGGCAGCAATGCAAGCATCGCCCTCCATGCCCTATTCTTAAAACTTTTCTTCATCATATCTTGTCCTAACATTTTCTTACACATATTATATATATTAGAGAATCCTCACGCTCTTGTGTTTGTTGCGGCCTTTCTTCTGAAAATCTATATCCACCTGATATCCGGCGTAAAGTTCGTGACTTCCGTTACCGGGATTGATGGGAGTTGTATAGTATTCGTAGCTATAGCCTAACACCACCCCATGAAACTTACCGCCAATAAGGAAGGTGATGCTATTGGTAGGACTGTAGGACAGGCCACCGTACATCATCTTCGTATCATTTGTATATACCAGACGTGCCGTTACATCTCCGCGATAGGCAACCAAGTCTGTACGCACCAGAAACGACGTCTTTATATTCAAGAACGGATTTCTCAACTTAATATTGTATCCACCCGTCAAATAAAAGCTGGGATCTATCTTGATTTCGCTGGTTTCTCCCAAACGAACGGTCGGAGCATTGAGATGTTGCCCTGACACACCGGCATACCACGGACCTCGCTGATAATAGGCACCGACACCGACATCGAAGCCGGAGCCGTCAATAGACGACTTAGTGAAAGCAGGGTCTGACGTATCTTCTATGTCCAGCTTGCTGCCATCAAACTTTTCACTCAGCAGGGTCAGTTGTGCACCTGCCGCAATCTTACCACCGAAGAGTTTGTGGCGGAAGGCATACTGGACTCCTAAGCGCTGGTGGGTGAAAAGTCCCAACTGGTCATTCATCAACTGGACACCTACGCCATGATACTGGCGAAGCAGGTAAAACGGCAGGTCACCAGCTGCATACATTGTTTTCGGATTGTGCTCAAAACCAGCCAAGTCCATGGCATAGGCCACAGTGACGTTCAACTTGTCTTCCTTACCAACCGAAGCCGGGTTAAACCATGGCTCCATATCGAAGTAGTGAGCAAAGTTCACGTCATACTGTGCACTGGCGCACAAAGGAGCCAATGCAAACATCGTCAAAATGATTAGTTTACATTTAAACACGAAAATATAACGAGATAATTTACGAATTATTGCATCACTTTTGGAAATAATCATTACCTTTGCAACAGGAATAGTATTCAAAGCATCATACAAGACAAGGCCAACATTAAAACAATATGAAAACTTTTGCCTTTACCTTCCTGCTGACAGTATTCCTGCAAACCTGCCTGCCGGTTTTCTGTGCAGAGGAAGAAACAATAAAGACAGACACCCTTACAGCCCCATTGAGCGAAGTTATCGTCACGGGAACGCGCAGTTCTGCCGAACAGAAGAGCCTGCCTGTGACGGTTAACGTCATTGACCGAAAAAAGCTGACAGCCTGCCACCAGACCAGCATCCTGCCGACTGTGATGCAACAGGTTCCGGGTCTTTTTGTCACCAGTCGTGGTGTCATGGGCTACGGAGTGTCGGGAGGAAGTGCTGGCAGCATCAGCATGCGCGGCCTCTCTGGAGGCATCGGACAGATGCTGGTACTCATTGACGGTCATCCGCAATATAACGGCATTTACGGACATCCTGTCGCCGACAGTTACCAAACCATGATGGCACAACGCGTAGAAGTGCTGCGGGGACCGGCCTCCATGATCTATGGCAGCAATGCCGCCGGCGGTGTCATCAACATCATCACAGAAAACCGCCGCGAAGGATTCTTTCATGAAGTGACCGCCGGAGCCGGCAGCTATGGTTCTCTGCAGGCCGAGGCAGCAAGTCACCTGAAAAGCGGAAGATTTTCCACCAGTATTGCCGGACAATATCTGCGTTCCGACAACCATCTGCCCCGCATGGGCTATGAACAATATGGCGGCGATCTAAAGATGGCCTACGAACTGTCAAGCCACTGGCGAGCAAGTGCCCATGCCAATCTTACCCACTTCTCGGCAACACAGCCAGGCACGACCGCCAAGCCCCTTTTTGATGCAAGCCAATGGATTACGCGCGGGGCTGCATCTGTAGCACTCGAGAACCACTATCGGAATTTTAGCGGAGCCGTGAGTGTCTATACCAGCTTCGGGAGACACAAGATTAATGACGGTGTCAACAAGCCAGACTCCATCAATGTCAGGCTCTTCCGTTCGAAAGATGCCATGAACGGTCTTTCGTGGTACGAAACCCTTCATCTTCCCTCTTGGGGTACACATGTCACGGTGGGTGCCGACTATCAGCACACCTACGGACGGGCCTACTACACCAGCACGAAGACTGGTGCAGTGCTCAACCTGCCTGTCATGAGCGGGCACTCCCATCGCAACGAGGTGGCCGGATATATTGACGTCAGACAAGACATCACAACCTGGCTGACGGCTGACGCAGGTGTGCGACTCAACCACCATTCCGTCACAGGAACCGAGTGGATTCCGCAAGCCGGCCTCGTGGTACGTCCCACCTCTGACGGCGAACTGAAGGTCATGGCAGGCAAAGGATTCCGCAACCCAACCATGAAAGACCTATACCTCTACAAGTCGGCCAACGACGAACTACAACCTGAGCGAATCTGGAACTATGAGCTATCATGGCGACAACGCATAGGGAATCTTTCTTATGGTGCCAACCTGTTTTATCTAAAAGGTGACAACATCATTCAGACCGTCAATGTGGGTAACATGCCACAAAACATGAACACCGGCAAGGTGGAGAACTGCGGCATGGAGGCCGAAGCCGCATGGCAGGTAAACAGTCTCTTCACGCTGAACACCAACCACGCTCTGCTCCACATGCACAACAAAGTGTTGGCAGCGCCTATCTATAAGGGTTTCCTCGGCACCACCTGTCACTATGGTCCACTGACAGCTAACCTCGGACTGCAGTACATTGGCCACCTCATAACCGCCCTACCCACGGCCAACAACACAGAGAAACGTGAAAACATCTGTCTGCTGGATGCCAGCATCGACTACCAAGTGATTGCCGGAATGAAACTCTGGATAAGAGGCGAGAATCTGCTGGCACAGAAATATGAAATCAATAGCGGATATCCCATGCCACGAGCCACTTTCATGAGTGGCGTGAGCATGCAATTCTGAAACAAACCAAAATAAAGCGAACACAAATGAAACATTTACTTCTAACCTTTGCAGTCCTGCTTCTCCACGCCGTAGGGATACTGGCACAAAACAATCTCTCCTCTTATAATACTGACAGAGGTTTTAAACACCCCGGCGGACTACATACACAGGAAGACTTCGACCGTGTGAAGCGCCAGTTGGCAGAAAAAAACGAAAAGGTCACTCAGGCCTATCAGATACTGAAGACGGCTGCTTATGCGCAACCCAGTGTGCAGACCAGCCCGGTGGAAACAATCGTTCGCGGTGGCGGAAGCGGCGAAAACTATATCAATGCAGCCCGAGGAGCAGCGATGGCTTACCAGAATGCGCTTCGCTGGAAAATTGAAGGTAACACCAGTTGCGCCAATGCCGCCGTGCGAATACTGATGGCATGGGCCAACACCACCAAAGATATCAGCGGCAACTCTGACCAATGTCTGGCCGTCGGCCTCTATGGCTACCAGTTTGCACAGGCAGCCGAGCTCATGCGCGACTATGAGGGATGGAGCCGCAGCGACTTTGAAGCGTTCAAGAAATGGATGCTCGACCTGTGGTATCCCAAAGCCATCGGTTTCCTTCGCTACCGCAACGGCACCTGGGAGAATACGGGCAAATGGTGGCAGGCTCCCGGTCACTATTGGTCCAACTGGGGATTGTGCAACGTGATGTGTGTCATCAGCATCGGAATCCTCTGCGATGACGTGTTTATCTACAACCAAGGCATGTCTTATTTTAAATACGACCAGGTGGGCACTTTCCGAAATCCTCGTACCGCAAACCCCATTCTCAACGACGGACTGACAGAGTTCTTGGGCAACCTGGTCGTCACGACCACCGACTCCGACCTTGAAACTGGCGCCTACGGACAACTGGGACAGATGAACGAGAGCGGACGTGACACAGGGCATTCTGCCATGGCTCTGGGCCTGGCCATCGACATCGCCAAGGTGGGATGGAACCAGGGCGACGACCTCTTCGCCTACATGAACCACCGCCTGGCTGCCGGCATTGAGTTTGTGGCAGCTCAGACCCAAAGTGTCGCCAACCTGCCCTGGACCAACTACCACTATGGCAGCAGCGGCTACTATTACAGCGACTCACGCGCATGGCTGATGACAGAGCCGGCACTCGGAGCACAGATGCGTCCCTACTGGGGAACCGTCATCGGACTCTACGAAGGGGTGAAAGGCGTCAAAATGCCTTTTTCAGAAACTTCCTACGAGAACATGGGCATCGATGCCGGAGGCCAGGGAAGCACCAGCGGCGGCTACGACCACCTGGGCTACAGCGTACTTATGAACACCCGCGATGTGCAATTGGCTCCTGCCAACCAAGTTCCCACTGAGCTGAGCCCCCAGATGGAATACAGCGGCACGCTGACCGGATCGCTCATCCCCAGCCTGAGTGTTGAGAAGACATTGGGCAACGTCAGTGGGAAGGTGACTCGTCACAACGAACTCGGCGGCTTGGTCAACACCTATACTGCCAACAATAAGACATGTCTGCCCAAGGGACAGACCGTCAAGCTCATGCCGCAGCTACCTGCAGGTGAAGAAGACAGTGGATTATGGTCGTGGAATACAGGCGAGACCACCCGCGACATCACCGTCACAACAGACAAGAGCTACCTCTACCGCGTCACCTATACCAATAGCAAAGGGGTGAAGAGCGAACAAGTCTTCTCCATCGCCGTTGAGGATGACAACATTCCTTCCACCGTCAGACCCTCCATTACTTATAAAGGGACAACCAACGAGGGCACCGAGGTGGAAGTCTTCTATGGCGAATCGGTGACGCTTGCCATCGACGGCATTGGAGGCTATGGCACCTACAAATGGAACAACGGAAAAACTACCAGCTCTATATTGGTCAGCAACATCCATGAAGACCAAGACCTACAGGCAACTTTCACCAATCAGGGAGGAACCAACACCACTGTCACCTTCCACATCAAAGTGAAATACATACGTCCAGACATCGTCATCAACAATGAAGTTCTTACAGACACGCTCTATGTGATTGCAAACACAGGCGACCAAGTTGAAATTGGTCCATTCGTACCCTCCTCACTCACAGACATCACCTACGAATGGAGCAACGGAGCCATCACCCGCACCCTGTCATTCCCTGCCATCACCACTTCAGGCACCTACGACCTGACTGTGCGCTATCTGGGAAAAGAAGAAAACTTCACCTATCAAGTCTTTGTCAAGGAACAAGCATTCAAGCTTCCCTCTGGAACATACCTTCTTCGCCACATCGACACCGACACCTATATGACCAGCGCTGGCAACAAGAACCCCGTCACCTTCCAGCCACTGTCCGGAGCTACGCCATCACGCGAACAGTTGTGGCGGATTGTTGACGAAAGCGACGCTGCCCAATACACTGTCACTTCCGTAGCAGACAGCTGTTACCTCTCCTCATTGGCAAGGCTCACGACGACAGCCATCAAAAATCTCTTCCGCATAGACCGCGCCGCCGGTCTCCAACGCTACGCCTTCTATCTCCGCACAACACGTTACATGAACGTCACGGCAGATGGCACCGTCACGCTGACCGACAAACTTCTGACCTCCTTCCCCTTTGAATTCATCCCATACAATGACTCCACAGACGGAATCTCCACTATACAACATGACAGGAAAGCCATGTCCGGAGCCTCAGCCATCTACGACCTGCTGGGAAGGAGGATCATGAATGCTGACAAGAAGCAGTCGCAACCCTACCGCCTTCGCCCCGGAGTCTATGTCGTGAATGGAAGAAAAGTCGTTTGTCAGTAAAAGAAAACACCATATATGATGATAAGAAACATCCTCCTGACGGTTGCCGCCTTCTTCTCCCTGATGCTGCCAGCCACAGCCCATCAGCCAGAAGGCGAAGAGAGCACAGAAGCCTTTGTCAACACACAGCTGAACTATTGTCACCTGCAAGTGTGTCGGGCTTTAACAGAACTGCGTGGCGCAGACGGGATGCACGACTTCACCATGATGCCCCGAAACATTCTTGCAGAAGACCGGCAACTGGGTTGGAACTGCAGGAAAGCATCTGCCGAAGAGTGGTGCTCCGGGTTCTGGCCCGGTATTCTCTGGATGGACTATGCCTATAGCCACGACCCACAGATACGCCACGCTGCCGAGCGCTATACCGAGAGTCTGAACTTTTTAGTACATCAGCCTGTCTATGACCATGACCTCGGCTTTCTCATCATCAACTCTTTTCTCAAAGGTATTGAGACACAAGAGACTGCCAACACACACCTCTGTGAAAGATATGCCCCTATTGTTCTGGCCGCAGCCGACTCTCTGGCAACACTCTACAACCCTATGGTTGGCACCATCCTTTCTTGGCCTCGTCATGTTAAGGATTACGGTGGGCACAACACCATCATGGACAACATGATCAATCTGGAGCTTCTGTTCTGGGCTTCGCGTCATGGTGGAAATCCACTACTTTACGACGTGGCGGTGTCGCATGCCAAAACGACCATGCAGAACCACTTCCGACCAGATGGTTCCTGCTATCATGTAGCAGTCTATGACACTCTCACCGGTCAGTTTATCAAGGGTGTCACCCATCAGGGCTTCAACAATGGCTCCATGTGGAGTCGTGGCCAGTCATGGGCTATTTACGGCTACACCATGGTATATCGTTACACGCAGAACCCCATATTCCTTGATTTTGCCCAAAAGGTTGCAGACATATACATCCATAGGCTGAATGGTTCATATATCCCACGCTGGGACTTCGATGCCCCTGGACTTGACGCGCCTGTGGATGCCTCGGCAGCCTGTGTCGTTGCTTCCGCCCTCTTGGAACTATCTCAATATGTTCAAGGAGAAAAGGCTATCTGCTATCGCTCGTTTGCAGAGAAATCCCTACACCAACTCAGCACCGAGAAATATCAGAGCCGTGAGCGAAACGTGGCTTTCCTCATGCACTCTACAGGCCACCATCCAGCCGGCACCGAAATAGATGCCAGCATCATCTATGCCGACTACTACTATATAGAGGCTTTGCTGAGACTCAAGAAGCTCATAGAATCCCAAAAACTAAAATAAAACAATCACCATGAAACCGTTATCTGTCTTCTTCCTGTTTCTTGTGGGTGCCGTGTCATCCATGTATGCACAATCTGAATACAAGATGGCGGGGCCCTATGAGGTGGTTGCCCGCGACGGCCAGTATCGCAGTAGCAAAAGCGGAAGCGAACGAGACATGAAAGCCGCATGGGAACTTGCAAGGCAAGGCAGCCACGACCAAGCCACCGCCATCATCAATGCCTACGCTGACAAGTTGCAACGTCTTGACGGCCACGATGCCCCGCTTTGTCTAATTCAAGGCTATTGGCTCTGCCGTGCCATGATCATCGAAAAGGACCACAGATCCTCTGCATGGGAATCCATGTTGCGCCGTGCCATGGTTCCCGTCATGAACCAGTTTGAAGCCAACTCTCCCTATGCCAACGGAAACTGGGGTGCTATCGTCAACCGTTTTCGCATGGCTTGCGCTTTGGCTATCGGCGATTCTGCGATGTACCGTGCAGCTATCGACTACTACCTCCATGCCAACGATAACGGTTCGTTGGCCAATTATATTGATGAAACGGGACAATGCCAAGAAACAGGACGCGACCAAGCGCATGCGCAGTTGGGCTTAGGGGCACTTTGCGAAACATGTGAGATGGCCTGGCAGCAGGGAGACAATCTCTGGGGTGCCTTCGACAATCGTCTGATGAAAGGCATAGAATATACAGCCCGATATAATCTCGGCTATGAGATACCCTTCAAACAATGGACCGATTGCACGGGACTGTATAACGATTGGACAACACCCGGTGCCATGCGCCGTGGTGTCATCCAAAACATCTATAACCTCCCCTATCAGCACTACGTCGGTAGAATGGGAAAGAAAATGCCCTATACGAAAAAATTGCTGGCCCTACAGCACAAGGCTGAAAAGCAGAACAAGGTAAAAAAAGGCTTAGAATCCAACGAGTTCATAGTGCCAGGAGTTACTGAGGGTACTAAGCTCCATCAAGTCTTCACCTACCCCGCTCCTTCCGGAGCTCCCCTGAAACACGACTACGACGTCTTCATCCAGCCACGAGGCCACAAGGATTGGACTAAGATCGACACCTACATGGCAAAGGTCAATGCTCCTTCCCCGTCAGCTAAAGGCACCGGCCACTCTATCTCTGAGATTTCATATTGTCTTTTTGACTTCACAGGCGATGTCTTTGTACGCGTCATCAGCAAGAAAAAGAAATTTCGCTCGGCACGCATCCGTCCCGACTATCGTGGCACCATTGCAAATGTGCTAAATGACTCTACTGTGCAGTTTCTGCTCTTCCAACCAGAAAACGTCAGTGTAGAGTTTGATGGTGACATCTGCTCCAACCTGCTGGTCTTCACCTCCAAGCCCACACTGACCAAGGAAGAAGCAGAAACAGAAGCCAAGAAACAAGGACGTGACTTCCGATACTATGCCGCTGGACTATACACCGAGCAGACCATTCAGGTTCCATCAAACACAACCATCTATCTTGAGGGAGGTTCATACTTCACCGGCACTTTTGCTATTGAAGACTGTCACGATGTCAACATTCTGGGACGTGGCATTGCCCGTCCAAAGAATGGATTCGAGGGCTGCCACATCAGGCGCTCGACGCATGTGACCATTGACGGACTCGTGTTGAACACCTGTCCCATAGGTGAGTCGCACGATGTAGTGCTGCACGACGTGCGTAGCATCTCACACCCGGGATGGGGCGATGGTCTGAACGTGTTCGGCGGCAGCTCCAACATTCTCTACGACCGTGTCTTCTGCCGTAACTCTGATGACTGCACCACAGCATACGCCACTCGCAAAGGTTTTAACGGAAGCGTTCGCAACATCCGCATGCGCAACTCTACATTGTGGGCCGACGTGGCCCACCCCATCTTCATCGGACTGCACGGAGCAGCGGCCGGTCCTAACCCCGAACTGCGCGACACGGTAGAAAACCTTGTGTATGAGAACATTGACATCCTGTGTCAGGCTGAACCGCAAATCGACTACCAGGGTTGTCTGGCCATCAACTGTGGCGACAACAATCTGGTACGCAACATTCTGTTCGACAATGTGCGCATCGAGATGCCCACTCCCACAGCCAGTTCCGAATCCGTACACCGGGGGAGCCTGCTGCAGGTGAAAGTGGGATGGAACGACAAATACTGCGCCGCCCCCGGACTGGGTGTAGAAAACATCACCTTCCGCAACGTGCGCTACTATGGCGGTCCGCTCTACCTGTCGGTCATCAACGGTTACAACGAGGAACGCAAGGTGAAGAATATCCACTTCGAGGGATTGAAGATCAACGGACGCACCATTCACGATGACATGCCAGACAAACCCAAGTGGTACAAGACTTCAGACTATGTGCCTATCTTCATAGGCAATCATGTAGAGAACATAAAGTTTACAAAATAAATGAGGAAATTGGCACTCCACATCAAGCCCGTTCTTCGCGCGCGCGTGCGCGCACTCAGAAATTTTTATTTTTAAATTTTTCCTCATTTCCTCATTTTGTGAGCTGAAAAGCCGATCAATAAAGGCTTTGTGAGGTGTGAGGAAATCATGAGGAAATGAGTTAATATTTCTTAAAACGCAGTTTTCCCTTCAAAAAAGGAAGAAAAAATGGGAAAAAATGAGAAGAAAAAGGAAGTAAACACTCCCACGCCAAAATCATTAGGCAGTAGGCATTATGAATGATGAATGAACACTATGAATTAAGCATTAAACGGAGTTCACCTGTCCGAAGGGGGTCCGGACACTTTGTCCCGATGGCCCGGACACTCTGTCCCGATGGCCCGGACACTCTGTCCGGATGCCCCGTACAACTTGTCCGGATGACCTGTTCAACCTGTCCCGATGACCTGTTCAAAGTGTCCCGAAACTTAAATTATATATAAGAAACTAAAAACAAGAGATGTTATTTTGTCAGTTCGGATAAAATGTCGTAATTTTGCACAATATATATACTGAACACATGACAAATCTGACATCAATAGTCGGCAAGCTTTTCTTGTCGAGACAGAAAAAAATAGACCTTCACCATCACTATGAGGCGGAACTGACGCAACGCAGGGTGCTAACCCACTTGTTGGAGAGAGCCCGACAGACGGAGTATGGAAGCAGGCACTGCTTCAGCTCCACAAAGGGTTATGAAGACTTTGTGAGAAACGTACCGGTGAACACCTATGAAGAACTGAAGGATGACATCGACCGCATGCGCCACGGTGAGGCTGACGTGTTGTGGCCAGGCCGGGTGAGATGGTATGCTAAGTCCTCGGGCACCACTAACGACAAGTCGAAGTTTATCCCTGTTTCAGATGAAGGCCTACAGCGCATTCACTACCAAGGCGGCAAGGATGTCGTAGCACTCTATCTGCGCAACAACCCCGAGAGTCGCATGTTTGACGGCCGAGGACTGATACTCGGTGGCAGCCATTCGCCTAACTACAATGTGAGCGGTTCGCTGGTGGGAGATCTCAGCGCCATTCTCATTGAGAACATCAACCCGCTGGCCAACCTCATCCGGGTTCCTAAAAAGCAGACAGCCCTGCTGAGTGACTTTGAGGTGAAGCGCGACAGGATAGCACGCGAATGTCTGAACAAAAACGTCACCAACCTGAGTGGTGTTCCTTCATGGATGCTCTCTGTACTGGTGCGCGTGATGGAACTCTCCGGCAAACAACACTTAGAAGAGGTGTGGCCCAACTTGGAGGTGTTCTTCCACGGCGGCATAGCCTTTACGCCTTATCGCTCACAATACGAACAGCTCATCACCTCACCCCGCATGCACTACATGGAGACCTACAACGCCTCAGAGGGTTTCTTCGGCATTCAGAGCGACCCAACCGATTCGGCCATGCTGCTGATGCTTGACTATGACGTGTTCTATGAATTTGTTCCTATGGACAGCGTTGACGGCGATGGGCACATCACCGATTCGAGCCGAGTGGTACCCCTATGGGGCGTGGAGATGAACAAGAACTACGCCATGCTTATCAGCACCTCCTGTGGCTTATGGCGCTACATGATAGGCGACACGGTGATGTTCACCAACAAGAATCCATATAAGTTCATCATCACCGGACGCACCAAATATTTCATCAATGCCTTTGGTGAGGAGCTCATCATGGACAATGCCGAGAAAGGACTGGCCTACGCCTGCCGGCAAACGGGTGCAGAGGTCCTCGACTACACGGCTGCACCAGTCTTCATGGACGAGCATGCCAAGTGCCGTCACCAGTGGCTGATAGAGTTTGCCAAGGCTCCTGAAGACATGGGGCTCTTTGCCAGACTGCTCGACGAGCATCTGCAGAGCGTGAACAGCGACTATGAAGCCAAGCGCTTCCACGACATTACATTGCAGCCGCTGGAGGTAATCGTTGCCCGCACAGGACTCTTCAACGACTGGCTGAAAGCTAAAGGCAAACTGGGCGGTCAACACAAGATACCACGCCTATCCAACAGCAGAAAGCACATTGACGAACTGTTAGGAATGATGGGAGACAAACAGTAGTGAATGAAAATGAATGAAAAATATATGCGAAAGATATTGTTGTTCTGTTATATCTTGGTACTGACATTGGCAGGGTGTGCCCGCATGGGCAACCCCGATGGTGGATGGTATGACGAGACACCGCCTCGAGTGGTAGGAGCCTCACCTACAGACAAGTCGGTGAATGTGTCGTCAAAGAAGATAGCCATTCTCTTCAACGAATTCATCAAGTTAGACAATGCGCAGGAGAAGGTTGTTGTCTCTCCCCCTCAGTTGGAGGTGCCCGAGATCAAAGCGTCCGGCAAGAGCATTATAGTGACACTTCTCGACTCACTAAAAAAGAACACAACCTACACCATAGACTTCTCGGATGCCATCAGTGACAATAACGAGAACAACCCTATGGGTAACTACACCTACTCTTTTTCTACCGGGGCTGAAATTGACACGTTCGAAGTGAGCGGCTATGTGTTGGAAGCCCAGAACCTGGAGCCACTAAAGGGTGTTCTCGTGGGACTCTACAGTAATCTGGAGGACACTGCCTTCACAAAGACGCCCATGCAGCGTGTGAGCCGCTCCGACAGCCGAGGGCACTTTGTCATCAAAGGGGTAGCGCCAGGTCACTATCGAATCTATGCCTTAGAAGATATGGACGGTGACTACATGTACACGCAGAAAAGCGAACGACTTGCCTTCCTTCGCGACACCATCATTCCAACGGCCAAGGCCGACATCCGACAAGACACACTTTGGAAAGACAGCCTGCATATTGAGTCTATCTCGCGGACAGGCTATACCCACTTTCTGCCCGACGACATCGTTCTGCAGGCATTCAGCACTCCACTCACCAACCGCTACTTAGTGAAGACTGAGCGTCAGAGTCCCGATCATTTTTCCATATTTTTCAGCTATGGAGACAGCCTGCAGCCCATCATCAAAGGACTGAACTTCAACGAGCGGGAGGCCTTCATCATAGAGCCCAGCGAGAAAAATGACACCATGACATACTGGCTGCGCGACACCGCCCTGGTCAACCAAGACACGCTGCGGATGGAACTCACCTACCGCATGACTGATTCTCTCGGTATGCTGCAACCTGTGACAGAGGAACTGGAGGTGCTGGCAAAGCAAGGCTACGCCAAACGGATGAAACAGAAGCAGAAGGAATTTGACGAATGGTTCAAGATGCAGGAGAAAAACCGCAAGAAAGGACTTCCCTACGACTCCGTGATGCCCGCTAAACCCCTGGCCCTGCGCTTCAGCGTTTCAGGGGCACTCGACCCTGACCGGAACATTTTCATTTCGTCTCCGACGCCCTTGGCGAGAATCGACACTTCCCGCATACACCTATATGCCAAGCACGACTCTCTGTGGTATGAGTCGCGCTTCAAGTTGCGCGATGTGGGCCGACGGGAGCACATGCTCCTGGGTGAGTGGCAACCTGGCACAGAATATAGTTTGGAGCTTGATTCCGCTGCCTTTACCGATATCTATGAAGGCTTCTCGTCGAAGATGAAACGTGGATTCAAGGTCAAGGACTATGATGCCTACAGCTCTTTCTTCGTAAACATCAGCGGATTAAACGGAAAGCCGCTCGTTATCCAGATGCTCAACAGCAGCGACAAGGTATATAAGGAACAAAAGACTTCTAACGGACAGACAGAGTTCTACTATGTTACTCCCGGAACCTATTACCTCCGCCTCTTTGTCGATGACAACAACAACGGTCTCTGGGACTGCGGCAACTATGAACGCGGCTTACAACCAGAGCAGGTATATTATTTCCACGAAGAGATTGAATGTCGCGCCAAATGGGATGTAACACGCGAATGGAACCCATTGCTGCGTAGCCTCAACCGGCAAAAACCGGCCAAGATCACCCAACAGAAAGCTGACAAAGAACGTACGGTGAAGAAAAACCGTAACGCTGAACGAGCCAAAGCAATGGGCATTCCCTATATTCCCCAAGACTACTAAACAACATTTATTCAGCCTTATGAAAAAAGTTATATCTACCATTGCAACATGTCTGCTTACAAGCATTGGCAGCTTTGCACAAAACGAAGCCATTGAAGGATTACTCGGTCGCATTCTTCCCAACAACAGTGATGCTTCAAAATTCGAATATAACTTAGAACACGAAGATGCAGACAAAGACTACTTCGTGGTATCATGCGATGGAACAAAGATTTCGGTCAAGGGAAACAACACCATCAGTCTGGCCGTTGGAATCAACTGGTATCTACAGCATAAGGCTGGCGTGGATATCAGCTGGAACAACCCTAAAGGACAACTGCCCGCCACACTGCCCGCCATGGCCGAGGAGCGACACGAGTCGAAGGTGGACTACCGCTACTACCTGAACTTCTGCACCCACAGCTACACCATGTCATTCTGGGGATGGGACAGATGGCAACAAGAGATAGACTGGATGGCGCTGCACGGCATCAACCTACCTCTCATCATCCAAGGCATGGAGTGTGTGTGGCGTGAACTGCTCATCAACGGCTACGGCTATACCAGCCTGGACCAAGTGAACGAGTTTGTTACCGGCGGTGCCTATTATGGCTGGTTCTTCATGAACAACATGACACAGTGGGGAGGTCCACAACCCGAAAGCTGGTATGAGCAACAAAAACAATTGGGAAAAAAAATCTTCCGCCGTCTTCATGACTTTGGCATGACACCCGTCATACCTGGATATGTAGGCATGATTCCTAAGAACTTCCTTAGTTATGCCACCAAGAACACTGAAGGATGGACAGCCTCACAAATAGTGAGCAGCGGCAAGTGGAATCAGTTTGAACGGCCTTGGTTTGTCAACAACGCCAACAAGCTGAAAGAGTTTGCCGCCCAATACTATAAGGCTATTGACAATGTCTTCGGCGAAGACCTATCCACCCATTACTTTGCCATTGACCCATTCCACGAGGGGGTCGTGCCCAGCGGTGTAACACCTAAGACATCCATCAATGCCATGTGGGAGGCACTACAGGCTTATGATCCAGAAGCAATATGGGTGGCACAGCACTGGCAAGAAAATCCCACGACAGCTCTGACGACGACCATACCCAAGGGACGTCTCCTCATCCTGAACCTACACGGTGATTCCAACGGAGAAACATCACTGGGAGGAAATGCTACCGATGTCAACGGAAACAAACACGAATGGGTATGGGGAATGACGAGTAACTTCGGCGGTAACATCGGACTCTTCGGACGCCTCAACCGTGTCATGCAAAGCTTCTATGGGGCTTGTGACCTACAGACCCAGAACAACTTGCAGGGCATTGGCGCCATTCCAGAAGGCATTGAGAACAATCCCATGCTCTACGACATGTTGTACCTGCTGCCTTGGACTGCCGACCAGAAATACACACAGGACACATGGCTTAAAGACTATGTGACAATACGCTATGGAGTAACGGCCGATAGCGACAAGGAAACCTTTGATAAACTGCTCAGCGCATGGACACGCCTGGCCAAAGGCGTCTATAACTGCTCGTCAACCCAACAGCAGGGAACTACAGAATCGGTATTCATGCAACGGCCGGCCACATCGCCAAAAACCGTCAGCACATGGGCCTTCTCCTCCTGGTATTGGAGCATTGAAGACCTTCGAACGGCCGCATACGAGATGCTCCTCGTATCAGATAAACTGAAAGACAACGAAAACTACCAGTACGACCTGGTGGACATCATGCGACAAGCACTGGCCGACTACGGTAAGCAAACACTTGACAACCTCTCACTGGCCACAACTGACGTGGAACGAAAGAAAATTCAGGCCGACTTCCTTGATCTCATATTGGCACAAGACACCCTGCTCGGAACACGACGCGAATTCCGCCTCGGAACATGGACTGAGTTAGCACGACAACTCGGAACGACAGAAGCCGAGAAAGCACTATACGAAAAAAATGCTCGCATGCTGATTACCACATGGGGAGAGAAGGCGCAATGTGATAACGGTGGACTACATGACTATGCCAATCGTGAATGGAACGGACTACTTTCGAGCTACTACTATCCACGCTGGGCTGCCTTCTTCGACAAAGGCATGCAACAACAGAATTGGTTCGACAACTACGAATGGCCCTTCGCCACTGGCGAAGAAGGAAAGGACAATATATCCTATTTGCCTGCGCAGGCACCCTATGCCTACGGAACATTCAGCAGCGAAGCCGTCGGTGACCCCGTGGAAACTGCCAAAGCCATGTATCAGCGTTTTTTTTCAGATTTCGACCCTGAAGGATGGGATCATTCCGACTTCAACGATTGGATGGACCCGGAGAAGATCTACCAGATTATCTTCACCCGTGGCAACGCCGTAGTAGGAAATTTCGGAGCCGTTGCAGACAAGGACGGAAACGTGAGTAGTTCACAGGCATCCAGAAACGTGACGACAGCTATTGCCTCCGACAATAAAATAGCTTCCAACTTCTGCACCACACTATGGCGCTTTGACAAAGAAGGATATAAGACTTACATCATCAACGCACAGACAAACTTCTACATTGGCAACGTGGACTATGGACAACTGGTTACCACAGCCCGACGCGAATGGGGACGTCCCTACACCTTTGAAGGAGATGGTAGTGGACGCTGGGTGGCAAAAGACGAACAGGTGACCGGCAACAACTACTTGAACTCGTTTTATGCTAACAGTAATACCACCGCACGCAACATTGGCTATTGGCGTGATGCTTTCAGCGATGCCGGAAATGTCTTTCTGGTCAAGGAGGTTACAACCTTGCCGTTAAGCATCACCAACGGATGGACGACATTCGCCTTTCCAGTAAACGTACTGGTGCCTAACGACGTGGAGGTTTACGCCCTGACCAAAGTCGAGAACAGCGTGGCCTCCCTGAAACGACTGGAAACAGGAACCATATTGCCAGCAGGAAGTGGCTACATCGCGAAAGCTGAAAATGGAGACCACGGATTTACAGTAACTACACAGACTGCCTCCCCTATAGAAAATATGCTGAAAGGAGTGTGTACCTATCGTACGGGACTCACGCCAAAGAGCGTCTATACGATCTCTACAGATGTCTCTGAAACGGCCACACTCAACCTTTCAACGTCAACGTCGATTGCCAAAAACACGGCCATACTCCCAAAGGATGCCACACCAGAAGCTTCCAACACCATTTCATTGGAAATGGTTCCTACTGGCATTGAGACAACGAATGTTGAAAGTGAAAAGACACAGGAACGCCACTATGACCTAACAGGAAGGCCCATTACAAAGAAGCAAGGTAAAGGCATTGTAGTGGCACACGGAAAGAAGTTTGTTGCAAGATAACATGACATCTAACGAAGCAAAATAATACTACAAGAAAGATATGAACAAGAAATTTTTAATCCTACTGCTACTGCAAAGTCTGCTCATACAGACTGCCCTGGGACAGTGCACTTACAAGAACACAGCCTTTAAGTCGGGCGAGTACTTGTCGTATAACCTATACTACAACTGGAAGTTCGTATGGGTGAAAGCTGGAACGGCCTCTATGTCGCTGGTGAGGAGTAACTATAACGGCATACCCGCCTACCGCGCATCACTGACAACGCGGGGCAACCGCAAGGTTGACGAGATGTTTGTCTTGCGCGACACACTGCTCTGCTACTCTTCTGCAGACATGGCACCGCTCTATTATAGAAAAGGTGCACGCGAAGGAAAACGCTACACGGTAGATGAGGTGTTCTACAACTACAAGGGAGGTAAGTGTAATGTGCGTCAGCACCGTCAGCATAATAACGGTGAGCATACCTGGATACAAAACTCTTACGATGACTGCATCTTCGACATGCTGAACATGTTTCTGCGCGCCCGGTCTTTCAACCCTGATGGTTGGAAGAAGGGTTATATTCTGAAATTCCCCATTGCCGATGGCGATGGCCGCACCCCCGCACAGCTGCGCTATGGAGGGAAATCTACCATTAAGGCCGACAATGGAGTCAAGTACCGTTGCCTGCAACTTTCCTACATGGAACTGGAGAAAGGAAAATACAAGGAGATTGTACGATTCTATATCACTGATGACCAGAACCATATCCCCGTTCGACTGGACATGTTCCTTCGCTTCGGGGCTGCCAAGGCTTTCCTGGTTGGCATGAGTGGACAACGCAACCCCATTACCTCTATTGTTAAATAAAAGATATGGGACGATATATTTAGTGAACAGTGAATGGAGAAGTACTTGCCATTCACTGTTCGCTTTTTATTTCTATCTTTCAACTAAAGTGAAGTCCAACTGTCGTTTTTCAAGGTTGGCACGCGCTACACGGATGGTGATGGCATCTCCCAGTTGGTAACGGTGATGACGACGACGGCCTACTAAGCAGTAGTTTTTTTCATCAAATTCATAGTAGTCGTCATCAAGGTCGCGCATTGGCACCATCCCCTCGCAGTGGTTCTCATCAATCTCGCAGTATATTCCGTAGCTTTGAATACCACTGATGTGGGCCTCAAAGATTTCACCGATCTTATCTTCCATAAACTCCACCATCTTATATTTAATGGAGTCGCGCTCTGCATTGGCCGCAATCTGCTCCATGGCACTGGAGTGCTCACATAGCTCCTCATAATATTTCTGATTGGCACTGCGTTCACCATTAGCATAACGCGTAAGCAGACGGTGCACCATAGTATCAGGATATCGGCGAATAGGACTGGTGAAATGTGTATAGTAGTCAAAAGCCAGACCAAAGTGGCCAATGTTATGCGTTGAATATTTTGCCTTCATCATGGCACGCAATGCCACGGTCTCTATGAGCTTCTGCTCGCTGTGGCCAGCCACATCATCCATCAGCTTATTGAGCGAACGCGCCGTTTCGCCCTTGGTGCCGGCCGTCTTGATTTTGTAACCGAAGCGCGTGATAAACTGTCGCAAAGTCTCCAACTTTACTGGGTCTGGATTGTCGTGGACGCGGTAAGGAAGAGTCTTGGCCTTTTTGCCTTTCCCCACCTTGCCCACACTTTCCGCTACCGTACGGTTGGCCAGCAGCATGAACTCTTCTATAAGCTGGTTGGCATCCAACGAGCGTTTGAAGTAACAACGCGTGGGCTTTCCCTTTTCGTCAACATCAAAGTGCAGTTCCTCACGGTCGAATTTGATGGCTCCGTTTTTAAACCTTCTCTCCCTAAGACACTTGGCCAACCGATCCAGCTGCAATAGTTGCTCTGTATAAGGTTCCCCACTATTGACATCTGAGGGTTTCTTGTTGCCTCGATTATCTTCTATGACCTTCTGAACTTCCTCATAGGCATAGCGACGGTTGCTTCGAATCACGGTATGAACAATGCGGTAATTCTTCACATAGGCCTCATCATCCAAGTTAAAGATGACACTATAGGCCAGTTTGTCCTCATCAGGTCTCAGGGAGCAGATATAGTTACATAGGCGTTCTGGCAACATCGGAATGGTACGGTCAACAAGATAGACACTCGTGGCACGCTTCTGTGCCTCCTTGTCTATAATGGAACCTTCTGTCACATAGTGGCTCACGTCTGCAATGTGTACACCAACTTCCCAAAGAGCTTGTTTCTCGCTGTCAGCTTTTAGTTTCCTGATGGACAAAGCATCATCGAAGTCTTTAGCGTCATGTGGGTCGATGGTGCAGGTCCACACATCACGGAAATCCTCACGCTCCGCCAAATCTTCGTCAGTGATATCTCCACTAATCTTGTTAGCAGCCTCTTCCACCTCCTTCGGATACCGGTAAGGAAGCCCGTACTGAGCCAAGATGGCATGCATCTCGGCATTGTTCTCACCAGTCTTTCCCAGTATATCTACGACCTCTCCTACCATATTCTTATGGTCAGCGTCTGGCCACTGCACCACCCTTACCAGGGCCTTATCATCAGTCTTACCACCATGCAGATAACGCTTAGGAATCAAGATATCATTGACAAAAAGATTCTCCTGGGTTACCAAGTAGGCCATATCATCATCTACACGCAGCCTACCGACAAAGGTCTCTTTGGCACGTTTCAGAATTTCGAGCACCATGGCTTCCTTGATGTGATTTCTCCTGCGCGCCATAAATGAAAAGCGAACACGATCACCATTGAAAGCTGAAAGCGAGTTGCGCTCTGACACAAAGATTGGCAAGCCGCCTTCATCAGGTATAACAGAGTTCTTTCCATTAGACTTACGAACAAAAGTTCCCTCTTGAACCTGACCGCCATGACTCAGTCGGTAAGAGCTATCAGTGACACGAGTCAAGACATCATCCCAAGCCATTTCTTCCATCACGTCGATAGCGAGCATTTTCTCCGGATGGGTCTTCAACTTCAGTTCCTTGAACACCTCCTTAAACGAAAACGTCCTACTGGGTTGTGACACAAATAGAGTCTGTAACATCTCTGCAATCTGTGCCTTATTGATATGCCGCTTACCGGCTTTCTTTTCTTTTGCCATAGTCAATAGGTATTATCATCACTATGCAAAGATACAAATTATTTGTAATTTATAATTTATAATTGATAAATATTTTCTACCTTTGCCGTCTGAATGGAACAAAAAAAAATTTTAGTGACAGGAGCCAGCGGTTTTATTGGGAGCTTCATTGTTGAAGAAGCTCTTAACCGTGGCATGGAAGTGTGGGCCGGTATGCGTCGTAGTAGCTCACGACGCTTTCTCACTGATCCGAGAATCAAGTTTCTTGAGCTGGACCTCGATAGCAAAGAACAATTGTTGCAAGCCTTGGCTCATCATCACTTCGACTATGTCGTTCATGCTGCTGGCGTAACAAAGTGCATCCGACAAGAAGATTTTATTCGCGTGAATACTGAAGGTACACGCCACCTGGTTGAAGCACTGCTTGAGTTAAAGATATCCCTCGTACGCTTTGTCTTCATCAGTTCACTGAGCGTTTTTGGTCCTGTACGCGAACAACAACCTTATCAGGAAATCACTGATAACGATTCTCCATGTCCCAACACAGCCTACGGCCGCAGCAAGTTGCTTGCAGAACAGATTCTGGAGGACGTAAAAGACCGGCTTCCCTATGTTATTCTTCGACCGACAGGGGTGTATGGACCGCGCGAGCGTGACTACTTCCTAATGGCAAAGAGCATAAAAGGACACAGCGACTTTGCCGTGGGCTTTCGGCAACAAGATATCACCTTCGTCTATGTCAGTGATGTTGTTCAAGCAGTATTCCTTGCTCTCGATCACGGCAAGAATGGAGGAAAATATTTCTTAAGCGACGGACAAGTGTATCAATCTGCAGCCTTCAGCAACTACATCCATGAAGAGCTGGGCAGACCATGGTGGATACGCATCACAGCCCCCATCTGGGTATTGCGCATCGTCACCTTCTGCGGTGAATATATTGCAAGAGCTACAGGAAAGATATCGGCCTTAAACAACGACAAATACAATATACTGCGACAGCGCAACTGGCGTTGCGACATCCGTCCGGCCATTGACGAGCTGGACTTCCATCCACAGGTAACACTGCAAGAAGGCGTTCACCACACCATTACATGGTATCGGGAGAACGGATGGCTATAGCCAAAAGACGCTCTATGGATGAGCCTTTAAAAAAGACAACTATGAAGAAACTATTTCAGATAGAAAAGAAATCGCACAAGGGACTTTTCGCCTTTGAGTGGGTGGTGGTGGCCTACCTCATACTTACACTGGCCATCATTCTCTTTGCATACACCAAGATACAACATCCCGACGCTATGATTTTCGGACGACTACGCATTGCTGCCATCATAGCAGCCCTGTGGACTGTCTATCGTCTGGTTCCCTGCCAACTGACTCGTCTTTTTCGCGTGGCAGCACAAATGGCATTGCTGGCCTGGTGGTATCCCGATACCTATGAAATCAACCGCCTGCTTCCCAACCTCGACCACTTGTTTGCCGGTTGGGAGCAACAGTTCTTTCATTGTCAACCCGCCCTGCTCTTCTCTCAAGTCATGCCACAGCCATGGTTCAGCGAACTGATGTGCTTGGGCTATGCGTCCTACTATCCTTTGATGGCCGTGGTACTGCTCTACTATTTCTTCCTTCGTGAAAAAGAATTCATGCAAGCGACCTTTATCCTCATGGGTGCTTTTTTTGTCTATTACGTCATCTTCATCATACTTCCTGTCACTGGGCCACAATATTACTATCTGGCAGTAGGTACCGACCAGATTGCGAAAGGTGTATTTCCCGCTTTGGGCGACTATTTCAATACCCATCAGGAAGCTCTACCTGTACCGGGATGGAACAATGGACTTTTCTATCATCTGGTGGAAGATGCTCACAATGCCGGTGAACGCCCCACGGCAGCCTTTCCTTCCTCGCATGTAGGCATCACCACCGTCTTACTCCTTCTTGCCGTAAGAGCACGTTCCTGCCGGTTAGTAGCATTCATTCTACCCTTTTTCCTGCTGATGTTTGCCGCTACCGTCTATATTCAGGCTCATTATCTCATCGATGCCATTGCCGGACTTATCACTGGTGCAATCTTCTTTCTGCTCTTCCACCACCTCGCCCGCTACTGCGAAAAACGTACGGCATGAAGCCATCAAAGGCTATTCGCCGGTGGGGCAGGCTGTTATATTTTTCTGTAAGGTAAAATCAAATTGTAGCCCGCCGCCGTCTGCATTTTGGACATTTATATGTCCACCATGCAACAGGACGGCATTCTTGACGATAGCGAGACCAAGACCGGTTCCTCCCATCTGCCTACTACGTCCTTTATCCACGCGATAGAAGCGTTCAAAGATGTGAGGCAGGTGCTCTTCTGTGACTCCTGCACCATTATCACGGAAAGTGAAAGACCAATAGTTGTCGTATTCTTCAGCAGAAATCTCCATCGTCGTCCCTTCACCTGCATAATAGACTGCATTGTCAACAAGATTACGGAAGATACTGTAGATAAGCGACCAGCAACCTTGGATGCAGACATCTTCTGGCAGACAGTTGTTCAGTTTCATCTGCTTGGATTTCACAGCCAATGCCGTTTCCTCCACGATATCCGCAAACAATGCAGAAATATCAACCCGCTCCATAGTCAGCATCTTTGGAGCGTAGTCCATACGATTCAGGGTGGAAATGTCTTGTAGCAGAGCTGTCAGTCGCTGTGCCTGTGCATTGGTTCGTCGGATGAACTGCATCTTCGTCTCGTCGGCGATGGCCGGGTTGTCGATAATGGTATCAGTATAACCAAGAATGCTGGCTACAGGCGTTTTCAGTTCGTGGGCTATATTCTGTGTCAATTGGCGACGCATCTCGTTCTGCTTAGCCATCTGTTCGCGACTGATGCGCTCATCCATCTTATGTGCATAGTGATAGAGCAACAGACCCAACAACAACATTACCACGATGGAAAACAGGAGCAAATGCCAGTCGCTAACTTCGTCAAAAGGTTGCAGAAAATGCTTATCATAGTCTTCAAACAGGATGATAATGACGGCATAGACCCCAAAAATACCCATTACGCAGGTCCACATTCGCTTTCCTTCACTAAGCACTTTCATATCTGTACAGAGTATAATCTTTTTTCTTCATTTAAAGCAGTATCCAAATCCTTGTCTTGTGAGGATACAGGCAGCATAGCTGCCCAGCTTTTTGCGCAAGCGTGTAATGTTGACATCTACAGAGCGCTCTGTCACGATCACATCGTCGGGCCAAACTATATCTATCAGCTCCTGCCGTGAAAACACCCGTCCACGACAACTCAGCATCAGTGCCAACAGTTCAAACTCCGTTCGGGTGAATTCTACTGCATTATTATCTATAGTGACCGTCTTGCTGTTTTGGTCAACCACCAATCCTTCGTATTGCAACAATGTTGTCGTAGGCTGGTTCCGTTTCAATACGGCATTCACCCTTGCCACCACTTCACGCACAGAAAAAGGCTTGGTCACATAGTCGTCAGCGCCCAGTCCGAACCCCCGAAGAGTGTCGTCCTCTGTGTCCTTGGCAGTAATAAAAATAATGAGTATCTGTGATGTCTGAGGCATGGCCCGTAGTCTTTCTGCCAGTTCAAATCCAGACTGTCCAGGCATCATTACGTCAAGCATCAGCAAATCATATTGTCCGATGCCTCTACTAATGGCCTCTTCCGCTGAATAGGCTACGTCAGCCTCATAGCCTGCTGCCATCAGGTTGAACTGTAGAATTTCGCACAGGTCCTGCTCGTCATCTACTATTAGGATTCGTTTTTTATCCATATCGCGTGCAAAGGTACGAATTATTTTCCGAATCTTGCCTGAACGACATTCACAACGTAGTCGCCCAGTTTCTCACACTCGTTGATGAGGTCGATGTAGAGGGTACCAATGGAATAGTCGTATTCACGCTCGTTGATGGCTCGGATATTTTCTGCTTTCAGTCGCTGGCGCATCTGGTTGATGTCGTTCTCAATGCGGAAGGTCTCGCGAATGTCGTGATCGTAACGATGACCATGCATGACGGCATTCATTTGCACTAAAGCATCGTTGCAGAGCGTCATCATGGCATGCAACTGGGTTCGCTGACCAGCAGTAAAGTCCTTGCCACTCTCTTGCAGACGGTTCATCGTGCGGGCCAGGTTGAAACAGGCATCACCGATAGACTCCAACTCACCCACCTCTCGCAGCATCTGCCGCACTTTCTGTTTTGTCTCGTCGCTCAGATGGTTCTCGCTCACCTGTTCCAAGAATCGGGCTATCTCTATCTCCATGCGGTCTGTATAGTCCTCTTGCTGCTCTATCTGGCTATACAGATGTGTAAACTTGGTATCTTTCTGCTCGTCTATCAAAAGGCATACCATGCTGAACATTTTCTGCACCCGCACGCCCATCTGTGCCGTTTCCTTTTGAGCCTGCAGCACGGAGATTTCTGGTGTCTGCATCAGGTTGCCCTGAATATACTGCAGGCGGAACTGCTCCTGTTCGGGCTGTGATTTCTCGGGCAACAGCCAGCATACAACGCGTTCTAACCAGGGGATCATACCTATCAGTATGGCTGTATTCGTCACATTGAAACAGGTGTGGAACATGGCCAGCACCACTGGCAGGCGTGCCACCTGACCGCCAAGCGACGGATTGTAGCCTACCAGCCGACAAACGATATCGACAAAAGGATAAAACACGCACAGCACCCATACGACTCCAAACACATTGAACAGCAAGTGGGCCAGCGCAGCCCGACGCGCCTGCGTATTTGCTCCAAGCGCAGCGAGATTAGCTGTTGCCGTGGTACCAATGTTCTCACCCATCACAAGGGCAATGCCAAGATAGATAGGCAGCACCCCGGTAGAACAGAGCAGTATGGTGATAGCCATCACTGCAGCAGATGACTGTACGATGCAGGTAATGAGTGTTCCGATGCCCAAGAAGGCCAGTATCGTCCAATAACTATCTGTATCGAACGAGGCGAAGAAGCTGACTACTGCTTCGTTGTGTTCCAAATCCATCTCCCTGCCCGCGGAGCTCAACATAACCAGCGACAGAAACATGAATGCGATTCCAAACAGAAAGTCGCCCACAAAGCGGTGCCTCTTCATATAGATGAGCACCATGCCGACAAAAAATGAAGGAAATACGACGTTGGTCAAATCGACGTTATAGCCCAACGACATGATCCAGGCTGTCAGCGTCGTTCCGATGTTGGCGCCCATTATCACAGAGATGGCCTGCGCCAGCGTCAGCAATCCTGCCGACACAAAGGACACTGTCATAACGGTGGTTGCCGACGAAGACTGAACGGCACAGGTCACAAAGGCTCCCGTCAGCATGCCCGTCAGTCGGTTGGTTGTCATTCGTGCCAAGATGTGCCGTAGCTGTGGACCTGCCATTTTCTGCAATGCATCGCTCATCATTCGCATGCCGAAGATAAGCAGTCCAAGCGCTCCCAACAGCTTCAGTGATACCATTACATAGTCTTGCATTGTTTCCATTTTTCTTTCTATTATTTTTTCGGGAGCAAAATTATGTTCAATCAATGTAATCATCAAAAAAAATATATTACAATGCTGTTACATGGTTGCATTGTAACAACATTGTAATATATATAATTGGGGCTTTTCCGTCTAAAAGAGCCACAGAGTGCGGAGTCATTTCAGCTCCGACGCTCACGGTTGCACCGCTCGCGGCAGAGAGGGTTTAGAGAGGAAGGAGGGCGGCCGTCCGCCTATGAGCATGGTATTCGAAGCCGCTGTCGCGGCTAAAATAGATAAATGGGTGAATGGATAAACAACTGGGTCAAAGCATTCCGTTCACCCTCAGCCAGTGCTTGCCCTTCGGCGTAAGGCAATAGAGCAGGAACAGAGCGCAGGGCACACCTACTGTTAATGCAACTAAATAAACTCCCATAGTCAGTTTCCTTTCTTTTTATCAGTTAATACTAGTCCCGTCCCTAAAGCCATGAAGGCGATAAAGAGACCAAGGACATAAATTATTTGTCGGTTATCGTCCAAATCCTTGAAGGAAAGGAGGGCGGCATTGCAAATTCGGCTGAACGGGGTCTGAGGCAAACTTTACATAATGAATCCCTTCTCTATTGATTAAACTAAATTTCTCCAGTCCCTTCTGGTTGTACGACTTCTTCTTCCCTTTGGGTTAGAAGCCCCTGCTCCTGGAGTTCCTGCAGATTAAATCCCAGTTCAGCCACATATTTTTGAACGACTTTCACGTCAACGGTATCAGCATCGGACTTGTCGTAGATGATTAGGAAGTGAATTTTCCCTTCTTTCTCAGAAACATAGTAGGTCAGGGTAATCACACGGGCACCGCCCGACTTTCCTTTCCCTTTGGACTCTATGGTCATCCTGACCTTCCTGATTCCAGGCACAAGCTCTGCACCTTGGAAGGGATTCTTCATGATGCTGTCCTTGAAGTCTTCAAGGTCATCCATGAAACTCTTGTACCGCTTCTTCAGTACCTTGGCACCCCGGGAGAACTCCGTGGTGAAGTCAATCGTCCAAATCATTGACAAGTTCCTCCCAGGTCATCAGCTTCTTCTTACCTTCCATGGACTCCTTGACCTCCAAGAGAGCATTGCGCAGTTCTTGGGGTAGATCCCTCTTGTTCACCACCACATCATCTTCTGTGATGGGAACAACTTTCCAACTGCCATATCTGGCTTTTACAACAACATCTTCACCCTTCTGGGCCAATCCGTAATATTTGGCCAGATTTGCTCTGTAATCTCTACCTGATACAACTATCATCGTCCTATATTTTTGTTCCTGACGCAAAGGTACAAAATAAAAATGAAAAGTGTACCACTTTGGCACACTTTTTTATATTATTGCCTGTAATCGCTGATTTTTGCTTGAATTTATAAATGTTGCGTCTTACTATGGTCACGGGATGTGAGAGTTGCTCCCACATCGCGCTGTGACTATGCCCTTATCGTCTAACCAGTTTTCTGCTGTCAGGCGGTATTGTGCTTGCAAGAAGCAGTCGCGTCGGCTCGTCGGCATCCTCGTCGTTGAGAGGAACGAAACCGTTGTGGAGAAAGAATGGGATGGCTGCGGCGTAGGCATCGACCGTGATGAATCGGCAGCCAGTCTTGTTGTCGAAATCGGATATGGATATACATTACGCGCGATTGAGGCGTTAAAAGTGAAGGAAGGCGGGTGTTTATCGTTACTTTTGTATTCTATTGATGGGAATAGTTCCAAATAACCATCAAAACAATTACTGACCTTTCATAAGTTCCTTTCATGCTTCACTATAAAAGTGTCGCTGTGTGCCGGGCGAAAAAGGAAATCCTCGCGCGCGCGTGCGCGCACTGCAAAGTTTTTTTTTCAATTTTTTCCTCATTTCCTCATTCCATGCGCTGAAAAGCCGATGAACAAAGGCTTTGTGAGGTGTGAGGAAATTGTGAGGAAATGAGTTAATATTTCTTAAATCGCAGTTTTTCCTTCAAAAAAGGATGCAAAATGGGGAAAAAATGAGAAGAAAAAGGAAGTAAATACTCCCACGCCAAAATCATTAGGCAGTAGGCATTATGAATGATGAATGAACACTATGAATTAAGCATTGTCTTATTTTAAATAAGACAGTGTGAGACTTTTCAAGAAGAGTTCATAGAGAAATGACACGAACACATGGACGATAACGATGAATAATTATGGCAAAGATTGAAAAATTATGGTTTGACGCCAATCGCATTTATTTGTTGACAGATGCAGGCGAGACTTTAAGTCGCCCGTTGGAAGCATTTCATCTGATGGGGCAGGAAATGATTGCCATTTGAGACTATAAAAACACCAGCGAGACAAACAAATAATTATTGTTTATCTCGCTGGTATTCAATTGTTTAAACCTAACAGTAGGCTTTAATACTCATCCTCGTTGAAGTTTAAAGGACGTGCTGATTCACAGCGAGTTACGGCACCTTGTGCCATTATTGTGCCAGTAATTTGGCACAGAAATGCGGCAAAAGTCCAAATCATATCTGTCTTCATCATTCTTGTTCACCACTATAATTCAAGAGAATTTGGACTAAGCAGGAAGTCGTAGATGCTCATAGTGGTGAATCCATACTCGTTACGATGTACCAGACATTCCTCGCCAGTGATGATGATTTTCTTGAACGAATCATTCACCCTCAATAGTGACGCTTGTT
>CAMNOK010000008.1 GCA_946546825.1 uncultured bacterium | reverse complement strand
AAACAAAAAAAAGTTAAAGGATAAAAAAGATGAAATATAAAAAAAGTTAAAACACCCCATCCAGTAAGATAAATGCTCCCCAATAATAGGGATCTATAAATCCTTGATTTTTCACTTGTTGTTGCGCTTCCTGGAAGGCCTGCTGTTTTGTTTTTCCCTCCATGAGGGCAGCATAGAAACTGGTCATCATCAGGTCGGTAGCCTTATCGTCAACGCTCCACAAACTCATGAGGAGAGTCTTGGCACCAGCCTTCTTGAAGCCGCGCTGAATACCAAACACACCATCATCCTTTACCTCCCCTAATCCTGTTTGACAAGCTGAGAGCACAACGAGTTCAGCACCACTAAGATCAACTTGTGCAATTTCCCGAGCTGTAAGGATTCCATCTTCCAAATCCTTAGGCACACGGTTGCCTCGGAGTGTATAGTTGGCCCCAGCTAACAGTAAGCCTGAGAAATTCAGAGAATTTTCGGTGTCTGTATCATCACCTGCTGTTACAAAGGCAACACTCTTTTTTTGCTTTTTAATTTCATTCTCCGATATATAAAAACCATGAGTGGCAATATGAATGAGTCCCTGTTCCCTTCCATTGAGAGCCTTAAACGACTCTTCTACACCTTCTCTGTGAAGGAACATATTTGTATTCACATTGTTCATCATCAGTTGTTCACCTATAATCTCTGCTTCATGGAGTGTACCCGCAAGATAGCGTACACTTCCTCTGGTAGATAGAGAGTCAATGGCGCGAAGTTCATCAGTGAAATATATCTCGTCTTCTTCAAGATAATGGCTTTCATCATTATTGAGCGCTAAATAACTGTCAAAATCACTCATACGTCTGTGTTGCTCCTGCAGTTCAGACAAATTCATGTCATAATCCAAGCCACCGTAAATCGTTGCCGACTTAATGGGACGCTGTTCACTATGATTCACCAGAGACTTCGTAGAGGATATACGGTAAACACTATATAAATCTCCGATGCGAGACTCCTCATTACAATAGAGATATTCGATACCAAGTTGATAGATGATGCCCGACGGAGAAAAATAGATGTTACGAACACCATCAAGTTGGCTAAGAAGAGGTTCCCAAAATTGCTGTCCAAACTTCTTGTTATCATAAATCATCTTCACATTACCTTGCATGGCCAGTTCCTGCTGTCGGCGAAGACCATAAAGAATAGTATCATTAAGATCTGATTCACTAAACAACTTAACAATTTTGGGTGCTTTCCAATCTTTTCGGAGATATAGAGCCACATAGGTTTTCCCGACACCAACAACATCTATGTCTGTAAATTCTACAGCAACATCATCATCATTAAGATTCTGCGCTATATCGGTTGCCGTGATGCTAAGGTTCTCTGTAAAGCTTCCGTATTCCTTGCACCCCATTACCAGCTCACGTTCCAGCGAATAAATTTCCCGGTTGAGTTTTTTCATATCACCGCGCTCATTGGCCGGTAACTTATAAAGCGCATCCTTCTGCTCATAAAGGTTAGACAATTGGTTGAATTTCTCCAACATCTTTTCATCATTGCTCTTACGGAGCAGGTTACGGAAATCTATGTCAGAATTAAGCAGAATGCCTTTCGTGAAGAGTAGCGCATTATATGCATCTGTTACCATCCGGCTATTATCACGATCGACGTATGCCAAAGTTGGCGCATACTTGAATACATATTGTTTGGCATTCCAATAACGCTCTCGCTCAGTACTTGTTAAATGGAGAAAGTTGGTTTGCACCTGATGAGCCTGCATAACAAGAGCCTTTGTATAGTTTTCCTCAGCTTTTTGGTGATTACCAACCTTATTATAGTAAACAGCTATATTATAAAAAAAAGGAACATTATCAGGATGGTCATCACCAAGAATTTTCCTTTGCAAATCCAAAGCTTTCTGCGTATAGTCAATAGCCTGGCTGACACTATCTTCCATGAAACTATACAATCCGAGGTTAGCCAGTATCTTTGCATAGATTGAACCATTTCGTTCGTCTCTTTCATCGTAAATTCGCAGGGCCTCTTTTTCTAACCATGCTGCATAGTTGTAGTTTTGATCATGATAGTGAAGAATGGATGCATTATTGAGAGCCTGCGCATAGTAAATGCTATTTCTACCATTATTGCGGAAAATAGAAAGTGCTTTTTCTGCGATATCTCTCCCTTTCAAATGATTGCCTTCATGAAAAGTATAGGTGGCAATGAGGCTGAGCGAGGTGGCTATACTTATGCTATCATTACGCAATTCAAAAATGTGAAGAGCCTTCCTTTCTTGGTCAACAGCTCGAGTGTAGTTACCATTGGAAGCAAAAATTGCACCCTGCTTACTAAGCGCCTTGGCATATTTTATATTTTGTGATTGAAGGAGAGATTGCCCCATCTTGTCAGCTTCATTAGCCAATTCGTCTGCCTTTGAAAGATTTCCAGAACTTTTATTGATAGCAGACAAATCTGACACACATCGGATATAATCAGGGTGTTCTTTTCCTACAAATCCTTCAATAATAGGCATGGCCTGCCGTAACAACTGGCTTGCCTGTTCATAATCTTGTTGGTGGGTGTAGAATGTTGCTAAGTTTGTCAGCACCTTGGCATATGGCAGCGTGTTATTATTTTGTGCTTTCTCAAAGCCCTCCTTAGCCTCCTCTGCATAAGCTATGGCATCTATATAGTTACCCATATTAGAGAGTCTGATGGCCTGATTGTTAAGAATAGTTGCAAACTGAACACCGTCTTCTTCCAATCGTTTCTTAGCTTCTTTTTTTGCCTTGGCAGCAATCTCGTTTGCCTTTCCAGACTTTCCTGCCTGAGTATAGAAGACAACAAGACTATTCAGGGCATTTGCGTATTCAGGAGTTCCCTTGCTAATATACTTCAGGGCTCGTTCACAATATTCCACAGCCTTTGAATAGTCATCCCTGTCTCCCCGCGCTGAGTAGAATGAAGCAATGTTTGCCAGTGTGATGTTATAATAATTATGCTTCTCTCCAAACTCCTTTTTGTAAATTTTCAGGGCCTCTTCGCCCGTACTGATAGCCATGTCGTAGTCACCCTTTTGGGCATAAAATGTTGCCAAATCGCTTACGGCGCTGGCCCACTGAGCATTATTGCAGTCGCCTGCTGTTTTTCGTACCTCTATAACCTCCTGCTGAATCTCTATTCCTTTATCTATAAAACCTTTATTCACAGCACGTCGGGCTAAATAAATGAGGACTTCAGAATAGGTGTAGTCTTTTTTGTTTTTCGACTCCTTAAACAAATCCACATACGCCTGATACAAGCTATCTGCTTGAGCAATTTTATTCTTTCGCACTGCTTTTTGGGCCTCGTTCAACAAATTGTTCAAGGCTTTCGACTGCGCATTCGACATTATTGGGAACAGACAGACTAAAAAGAGTGAAAAAAATATTTTTCGAAGCATGATTTTATTCTTTAGAAAGTCAAAAACTTATCTCGTTTCTCGGCGCAGGGGGGGAAGCACGTTTCTCACTTTTCTTTTTGGGGAATAGTGTCAACTTCAGCAGGGGTGTCAACATATAGTGAATCATTGGCATCACGGAAGATCGTTGTGGCATTATCTGTCTCACAAGTGTTGGTAACCATATTACCACGCAGATTCTTCATTATATAACGAAAATACTGCGGAGTAACAACCTTACTTGAGTTGGGCTGGGTTTCAATAAGTTTAGAAATGGGTCCCATGCACTTATTCTTAAGTGTATAAAGTTTCCGCGTTTCAATATCGAAAAGGCGGATACTACCTTCCTCGGGAATACTTAATATTACGTTTGCATCCAAATGTTGGCGCACACTAACTGTACTCTTTAATCTCTTTTCTATAGTAACAACATTACCTGTTACGGCATAGACTATAAAGTTCTGTGCATTTATGGTGCATGCCACACTCAACAATATAAATAAAAGGATTTTTTTCATGATTTTTAGTTTGATAAATTAATGTTTGTTTCTATCGCTTGTACTTCCGGCAGAGCTTCCGCTGGTGCAACCACCTCTTCTTTCGTTTTATTTGTTTTCTGCAAGTTTTCTGGGGCATAGAGGGATTTTTTCAACAACGGCCAAGGGTGCTTTCGTGCGATGGCGGCCAACAATCCTTTATATATCAATCTTCCCTCACCAATAAGAATAATGGTACTCAGAGCCAGTATGCTGTTGATGTAATAGTGAGCTTTTATATAGAGCAAGAATGTTATCCATGTAACCACAACCATCAAAAGGAAATAGATGATGCGGAGATAAAGATTAGATTCCCGAATAAACACCATCAAAAAGTTTTCACGTCTTTGGCTGTGCAAGCGGAACAAAAAGTCTATGGCATTTGTTATATAGCCAACAATAAAGGCCAATAGCAGGGCAACCCACAAAGGAGCTTTCTTCACGTCATAGCCCTCAAACATGGATGTAACGGCATAGGCTATAACCTCTAATCCTGACATTTTCTTCAGTGGTGTATAGTGCATGTCACTTTCCTGCTTGGTGGTTCCAAATAAAACAATTCTATCCTTGATGAGTTCTGGATGATACTTTAAATCCTTCCAACTGACAACAGGAAAATGGATAGGAGAATAATTGATGACATGCTCTACAGGCTTATCAGAAAGGTTGATGCCTTCGGACATAGCAATTTGAGCTGGCAGTGAATAGCACTTCCTTCCTTTATAATCGTAACTGATATTGTAACAACGCACAACCCTTGCATCATCTGTCATAGCATTGGTAAAACCTTGTGTAACAGGGACATCTTCAACAAAAAAAGAGCGAACAGCATTGGTAAAACCTTTTCCGTTGTAGTCCAATAGCTTATAAGCCACAACCGTCTTGTCCGCACAGTCAAAAAAAGCATCTGTAAGGCGTTGGTCTGCATTGACGTCGTCCTTGTATCCTTCAAAGATAATATCCACGGCAAGCTTTCGGGGCTGCATGGAAGAGATTTGTTCTATCACCATTGCAATACTATCACGATGTGACAATTCTGTCATATCTACCAATGTAATGATGTCTGAAGTATCTTTCAGCTCTTCGTCATCCATGATTTGATAATAGATACTCGTCATACTAAAACTTCCGATGGCACGCTTCACGGGACTCAAAAATGATATGTTGAAACTCATGAAGACAAATATTCCGATGATAGATATTGTCAACAATGAAATGATAGCATGATCAATATGGAAAATATAACGAAGAATCTTCATCATTTGAATGATTAGAGGTTATCGCTTTCTGTCTAAACTTATTTGCTGCAAATTTAAGTCTTCTTATCTAAAATAACAAATTTTTCTGTCGTTTTTTAATTGAAAATATGTATCTTTGCAGAAATTAAGCAGTAAACAAAAGGAAATGTCATCCATAGAGATAAGAAAAGTCAAAACCCGTCAGGAGCGCAAGACATTCGTTGAATTTCACTATGAGCTATATGAAGGAAACGAGTATGACGCTCCGGGCCTGTTTCGCGACGAACTGGAAAACTTCGATGAAAAGAAGAATCCTGCTTACGAATTTTGTGAGGCCGAATGCTATCTGGCCTACAAAGACGGCAGGCTGGCAGGTCGGATAGCAGCTATCATCAACCACAAGGCCAACGAGCAGTGGCAACGCAAATGTGTGCGTTTTGGCTGGATAGACCTGATTGACGATGTAGAAGTGATGAAAGCCCTGCTTCAAGCCGTTGAGGATTACGGTAGGCAGCGAGGAATGAAAGAGGTGATTGGCCCGATGGGCTTCACCGACATGGACCCCGAAGGCATGCTGACCTATGGCTTTGACCAGTTAGGGACGATGGCCACCATTTACAACTACCCCTACTATCCCCAACTGATGGAAAAGCTTCATTGGGAGAAGGATATTGACTATGTAGAGTACAAGCTGTTTGTGCCCGATGAAATGCCCGAGAAGTTCTCGTCGGTAGCCCAGTTGGTGGAGAAGCGCTACAACCTTCATGTCCGCAAACTTACCCGTCGTGAAGTTCTTTTCAAGGGTCTTGGCCTGAAAGTCTTCCATATAATCAACCATTCATTCAGCCAGCTCTACCAGTATTCGGAGTTGAGTGACAAGCAGATTATGCACTACCTATGGCGTTTTGTTCCCTACATCAACATGGACCTGATCACCGTTGTGGAAGACTGGAACACCCCCGATCACAGAATGGTGGGTGTCGGTATTACCATTCCCTCACTGACCCGGGCCTTGCAGAAGTGTCGCAGAGGGAGACTGCTGCCCTTTGGATGGTGGCATCTGCTACGCGTGCTGAAATTTTATAAGACCAACATTGTTGACTGTCTGCTCATTGGTGTTGATCCGGAATATCGTCGAAAAGGTGCCAATGCTTTCATGTTCTACGATCTCATTCCCCGTTATCAGAAGTACGGTTTTATTTGGGGTGAGACTCATGTAGAGATGGAAAGCAATGAGAAGGTACAAGGTCAGTGGCAATATATAGAACGGGAGCTACACAAGCGTCGCCGCGTTTATAAGAAGCTGATAGAGACCGACCTTCATGAGTTAAAAGCATAGTCCATGGTAGAAGTCAGAAAAGTCAGTAACCAACGACAACTTAGACAGTTTATTGATTTCCGCACCGAGCTATACAAAAACTGTCCGACTGCCGTTCCCTATCTGTATATGGACGAGGAGCGGACTCTGAACCCACGCAAGAACGGAAGTTTCGAGTCCTGCGAGGCCGATTATTTTTTGGCTTGGCGCGACGGGAAGGTAGTGGGACGCATAGCGGCCATCATTAACCGACAGGCAAATGAACGCTGGCAAAACAAGGTCGTGCGCTTCGGATGGTTCGACTTCATAGATGACCCTGAAGTGTCCAAGGTTCTTCTGCAGACCGTAGAAGAGTGGGGTCGCAAGCGTGGCATGACACAGATAGCCGGTCCGATGGGCTTTGCCGATACCGACCGTGAAGGCATGCTTGTAGAAGGTTTCGACACCATGTCCACCATGTATGCCAACCACAACTATCCCTACTATGTGGACCATATCAACCGGTTGGGCTTCCGGAAGGATAACGACTATGTAGAATGCTTGGTGAAGGTGCCCGAGACAGTTCCGGAGAAGATAGCCCATGTGGCCCGACTGGCCGAGGAGCGCTACCATCTGAAGGTACACAAGCTGACGCGCAAGGAACTGCTTCGCGACGGCTATGGCCGGGAAGTCTTCGACATGCTGAACATCACCTACAAAGATCTCTATGGGTTTGCCGAGTTAGGCAAGCGGAAAGTTGACCAACTGGTGCAACAATACATCCGCATTGCCGACCTCAATTTGGTTTCCATTGTGGTTGACACAGAGCATGACAACAAGATGGTGGGCTTCGGTATCACCTTCCCCTCACTCTCTGAGGCCATGCGAAAGACGACGGATGGCCGACTGCTGCCCATGGGGTGGTGGCATCTGCTGGATGCCATCTACTGGCACCATGCCGACACGGTGGATATGCTACTTCTGGGTGTCCTGCCGGAATATCGCGCCAAGGGTGCCAACGCTGTTATCTTTAACGATTTAATTCAACAATATATACGCTATGGATTCAAGTGGGCACAGGCCATGCCTCAGATGGAAACCAACCACAACGTGCTGAGCAACTGGGAATATTTTGATGCCCATATCAACAAGCGGCTACGCTGCTTTATCAAGGAGATTTGAAGACTATGAATGAAAACGAAATACTATCAGACTACCAGCCGGCGGAGGAGCAAGCTACCGTGGCTTACACCGACGAAAATATTCAAACCCTGACAGGCATCCAGCACATCCGCCTGCGTCCAGGCATGTATATCGGACGACTGGGCGACGGCTCTTTGCCCGAAGACGGCATCTATGTCCTGCTGAAAGAGGTCATCGACAACTCTATCGACGAGTTTAAGATGAATGCCGGAAAGCGCATAGAGGTGGATATCGAAGACAACCTGCGGGTATCTGTCAGAGACTATGGCCGTGGCATTCCACAAGGCAAGCTTGTAGAAGCCGTCAGCGTGCTCAACACTGGCGGTAAGTATGACTCCAAAGCTTTCAAGAAGTCTGTGGGTCTGAACGGTGTGGGTGTGAAAGCCGTCAATGCCTTGAGCCAACACTTCACTGTCAAGTCCTATCGCGATGGTAAGGTGCGCATACTGAACTTTGAACGGGGTGAACTTGTTTCTGACGAGACACAACCCACTCAAGACGAAAACGGCACCTTCATCTTCTTTGAGCCCGACAACACGGAGTCACTGTTCAAGAACTATCAGTTCCACGATGACTATGTCGAGACGATGCTCCGCAACTACACTTACCTGAACCAAGGCCTCACCATCATGTATAACGGTCGCCGCATCATCAGCCGAAACGGACTGAAAGACCTGCTCACCGACACCATGACCAACGACGGCCTCTACCCCATCATCCACATGAAGGGTGAAGACATTGAGATAGCCTTTACCCATGCCAACCAGTATGGCGAGGAGTACCACTCCTTTGTCAACGGTCAGCATACCACTCAGGGCGGAACTCACCAGAGTGCCTTCAAGGAACATATCGCCCGGACCATCAAAGAGTTTTTTGGCAAATACGAGTATGGCGACATTCGCAACGGACTGGTTGCCGCCATCGCCATCAACGTAGAGGAACCAGTCTTTGAAAGTCAGACCAAGATCAAGTTGGGCTCCACACAGATGGCTCCAGGCGGTGACAGCATCAACAAATATGTCGGCGACTTCATCAAGCAGCAGGTCGATAACTACCTGCACATCCATCAGGATGTAGCCGAGGCCATTGAGACAAAAGTCAAGGAAAACGAACGCGAGCGTAAAGCCATGGCCGGCGTCACCAAGCTGGCCCGTGAAAGAGCCAAGAAGGCAAACCTCCACAACCGTAAGTTGCGCGACTGCCGCATTCACTACAGCGACGTGAAGAACGAGCGTAAGGAAGAGTCGTGTATCTTCATCACCGAGGGCGACTCCGCCAGCGGCTCCATCACGAAGAGTCGTGATGTAAACACACAGGCCGTCTTCTCTCTCCGCGGAAAACCCCTCAACTCCTTCGGACTCACCAAGAAGGTGGTCTATGAGAACGAAGAATTCAACCTCCTGCAGGCTGCTCTCGACATTGAGGATGGACTTGACACGCTGCGCTATAATAAGGTCATTGTCGCTACCGATGCCGATGTCGATGGCATGCATATCCGACTGCTTATTATCACCTTCTTCTTGCAGTTCTTCCCAGAACTCATCAAGAAAGGACACGTCTATGTCTTACAGACTCCCCTCTTCCGCGTACGCAACCGCCGTACGAAGATCAAGAACAAGCAGGTGCTACAGGAAGAAGACATTCGGCAGGCATCCATGAAGACTCCACAGAAGAAAAGCGAGTTTATTACCCGTTACTGTTACAGTGAAGAGGAACGCCTTCAGGCTATCAAAGCCCTGGGCCCCGACCCTGAGATTACCCGCTTTAAGGGTCTTGGAGAGATTTCGCCTGACGAGTTTGCCTATTTCATAGGTCCTGACATCCGTCTGGAACAGGTCACCCTTCACAAGACAGACCAGGTTCAGAAACTGCTGGAATACTATATGGGAAAGAATACAGCCGAACGACAGGACTTCATCATCCGTAACCTTGTGGTCGAAGAAGACCTGCCGGAAGAGAACCCTCAATAAAACATTATACAACATGAATATACTTAAGCACTGGACAAGCGCCTCTATCCTGACAACCCTTCTGTTTGCCACCACACCAGTAGGCGCACAAAACAACAAGAACAACCAAGCCGCATTACAGAAACTGTCGATGGCAGAGATGGCCATCACAAGTCTGTATGTAGATTCTGTAGATAACAACAAACTGGTAGAAGATGCCATTCGTGGTATGCTCAGCAAACTGGACCCCCACTCCACCTATGCCACAGCCAAGGAAAGCAAGGCTCAGACAGAGTCACTGCAAGGTTCTTTTGAAGGCATCGGAGTTCAGTTCAACATAGTGGAAGACACACTGCTTGTCATTCAGCCAGTGCTCGGAGGTCCTTCAGAGAAGGTCGGCATCCTGGCCGGCGACCGCATCATCAGCGTCAACGACACTGCCATCGCCGGTGTAAAAATGTCGAGAGAAGACATCATGCGACGCCTTCGGGGGCCGAAGGGAACCAAGGTTAACTTAGGCATTGTACGTCGGGGCATACAAGACAAACTGCTTTTCACGGTCAAGCGCGACAAGATTCCCGTCCACACGCTTGAAGCATCCTACATGATACGCCCCGGTATAGGCTACATTCGAATCGGTTCCTTCGGTGCAACAACCCACGAGGAGTTTCTGAATGCCCTTGACACGCTCCAGATGAAGAATGAAGGTCAACAGCTCAGCAACCTCATCCTCGACTTGCAAGACAACGGTGGCGGCTACCTACAAGCTGCTGTAGAGTTGGCCAACGAGTTTTTGAGTCCTGGTGACCTGATAGTCTATACCGAAAGCCGAAGCCTGCCCCGGCAGGAATTCCGCGTCCGCAGAAACGGCCGGTTGCGCAACGGCGTCCGTGTCACCGTGCTCATCAACGAATATACAGCCTCAGCAGCAGAGATTGTTACAGGAGCCTTGCAAGACCACGACCGTGCAGAAGTTGTCGGCCGGCGCTCCTTTGGTAAAGGACTGGTACAACGCCCCATAGAATTTCCCGACGGTTCCATGATACGTCTGACTGTCTCCCACTATTTCACGCCTTCTGGTCGCTGCATTCAGAAGCCCTATGTGAAAGGTGAGTCCAAAGCCTATAGCGAAGATATAGAACGTCGTTTCAAGCACGGAGAACTCTATTCGGCAGACAGCATCCACTTTGCCGACTCATTGAAATATGAGACCCTGCTTCTGCATCGCACCGTCTATGGCGGTGGCGGCATCATGCCCGATGTCTTTGTGCCACTCGACACGACACAGTTCACCTCGTTCCACCGCCAACTGGCAGCAAAAGGTATCATCATCAACACCAACCTGAAATATGTGGATAGCCACCGCAAGGAACTGCAACGGCAATATAAGAGTTTCGAAGATTTCCTGTCTCGCTATGTCGTGCCTCAGAATCTGCTTGACGACATTGTTGCCAAAGCTGAGAAAGAAAAGGTGAAGCCCCGTGACGAGGCTGAACTGCAACGTTCGCTGCCATCTATCAGTCTGCAGATGAAAGCCTTGATAGCCCGCGACCTATGGGGCATGAACGAATATTTCACGGTCATCAACGAGTCCAACCATACCGTTCAGCAGGCTCTCCAGCTGTTTGAAAGTCCTCGACCCTGGTAAGTCAGGGTCAGGGCTTTGACTCACCTTCTATATATGTCTCCAGAAACATGTGTTCTCCGTCGAAGACAGCATAGGTGAACTGCCATATCCAGTCACCGAGAATCAGCATGCGGGCACGACTGTTGGTCTCTCCCCTGTTTTCCCTTTTTCTGCCGACCATCAGGTCGAGCTCTATATGGCGATGACCGTAGATATAATAGTCTATCTCCGGGTGGGTTTTCATATAATCCTTGGTGAAGCGCACCAAGAACTCCTTGTCTTCTCCCATATAGGGCGCTTCCTTGCCGTCTGCGCGTTTCAGACGCGAGTGCTTGGCCCAATTGAGTCCGAGTTGCATGCCCCACCAAGGGTGGAAAAAGTTCAACAGCCGCTGACAGGTAGGGTTATGAAACATCCGTCGCAGGAACTTGAACTTCGGATCGGGGTCGCCCAGACCGTCACCATGAGCCAAGAAAAACACCTTTCCATAGATTTCCGTGGTCAGGGCCTGTCTGTGCAGGATGACGCCACATTCCTGCTCCAGATAGCCATAAGTCCAGATGTCATGGTTGCCGGTGAAATAGTGCACCTCCACACCCATGTCGGTCAGCTCCGAAAGCTTTCCAAGGAATCGCGTGTAGCCCTTGGGCACCACATATCGATACTCGTTCCAGAAGTCAAACATGTCGCCAAGGAGATAGACAGCAGCAGCCTTTTCCTTGATGCTGTCAAGAAATCTCACCAAACGGCGCTCCTGCATACGCGGGTGGGCAATGGCGAGTGAACCCAGATGGGCATCGGCAAGAAAATATACTTGTTTCATATCTATCAATCAAAACCGAGTTCTGCGCGTGCTTCCTCCGACATCATTGACTGGTCCCAGGCAGGCTCAAACACCAAGTTGACCGTGGCGCCATTGACACCTTCTACGCTCTCCACCTTGGTGCGCACATCTTCTAATATGAAGTCGGCGGCAGGACAAGATGGTGCCGTAAAGGTCATGTCAACTTCCACACTCCCGTCTTCTTTGACTTCTATTCTATAGATCATCCCCAGATTCCAGATATCGACAGGAATCTCCGGGTCGTAAACAGTCTTCAAGACCTCTACGATGCGGCTTTCTATCTGTGTCTTTTCTTCTTGTGTCATCAATGTTGAATTGTTTTGTCTGCAAAGATAATGTTTTTTCGCTACAGCTTTGCGCTGTTTAGCTTCTTTAACTTCTTGTCAGCCGGGTGCGACAAGCCTCCAGAATGTCTATGAGTTCTGCCTCGGTTTCGGCACGCAACATGCGGATGCGGGTCTGACGGAAGTCGGGAATACCTTTGAAGACCGGACTGGCGGCCAGGTGACGACGTGTGTGCAGGATGCCGCGATATTCATCTATGCGCTCTATGTTGATGCGCAGCTGCTCTTCCAAAACATCAATCTTTTCATCGATGGTGAGGGGTTCTGCCTGAAAGAACCAGGGCGCACCAAAGGTGGCACGTCCCACCATGACGGCATCAACGCCATAGTCGTTGAAGGCACGGTCAGCATCGGGAAGCGACTTGATATCGCCATTTCCAATGATAGGGATGTGGATGCGCGGATTATGTTTAACTTCACCTATGAGTGTCCAGTCGGCCTCTCCCGTGTACATCTGCGAACGTGTACGACCATGTATTGTCAGTGCCTGAATGCCACAGTCCTGCAGCTGCTCAGCCAGGTCGGTGATGATGAGGTTTTCCTTGTCCCAGCCCAGCCGGGTCTTCACGGTGACAGGTGTGTGGACTGCTTTTACCACCTCGCGGGTGATGTCCAGCATCAGCGGAATGTTGCGCAGCATACCGGCACCGGCACCCTTGCCTGCCACCTTCTTAACCGGGCATCCGAAGTTCAGGTCGATGACATCGGGGTGGGCTTGCTCCACTATCTTGGCCGCCTCAACCATGGCTTCCACGTCACGTCCGTAGATTTGTATGCCTACGGGGCGTTCGTCGTCGCTGATGGCCAATTTATTGATGGTAGATTTCACCGAGCGCACCAGTGCTTCAGCAGACACAAACTCCGTATAGACCATGGCGGCACCAAACCGCTTACACAACATGCGAAAGCCTATATCGGTTACATCCTCCATGGGGGCCAGAAAGAGCGGTCGTTCTCCCAATTCTATATTTCCAATCTTCATATCTTTTGTTCACATATCACTTCTATGAAGCTGCTGATGACCTGTCGTGATTATGTGTTGCAAAAGTACGAAAAAAAGAGAGCTTGGCCATAAAAACAGATGGATTTATTTTGTTCGGCTTCCGACTTTTCGTATTTTTGTAATCATATTAGTGATGAAACCGAGAAATACCCGAACCGACATGGACCGACAACCACTTTTGACTTATTATGATTTGGACCCCGACGTGACGGCCTTCAGCACCACCCGGCATGGCGGATGGAGCCGAGGCAACTATGCGTCTCTGAACATTAACACTTACTGCGGCGACAATCCCGATGACGTGGAGCGTAACCGTCTGTCGCTGTGCCGGCTGCTGGCCGTTGAAGATGACAAGCTTGTGGTGCCCCACCAAGTTCATCAAACTCGTGTGGCAGATATCAACGACGCTTTCTTCAGTCTCGACCGTGATGGCCGAGCCACTGCACTGGAGGGTGTGGATGCCGTGATGACAAGTCTTCCAAAGGTGTGCATAGGTGTTTCTACGGCCGACTGCATACCACTACTTCTCTTCGACGACGTGCAACGAGTGGCCTGTGCCATACATGCCGGATGGCGGGGCACGGTGGCCCGCATCTCACAGGTTGCCGTGGATGAGATGAGACGTGTCTATGGCTGCCATGCCGAACACATGCGGGCACAGATCGGACCTGGTATCAGCCTGGATAGCTTTGAGGTGGGCGACGAGGTCTATGAGGCCTTCCGTCAGGCAGGATTCGAAATGGGCGTCATCAGCAGGCGGCAACCTTCCAACAATGAGGAAGGCAGCAAGTGGCACATCGACCTGCCAGAATGTAATCGTCAGCAACTATTAGCAGCTGGTCTTCTGCCTGAGCGTGTCAGCAGCAGTGAGGTCTGCACCTACCTGCATCATGACACCTACTTCTCTGCCCGCCGACTGGGCATCAGCTCCGGCCGTATCTACACTGGCATCATCATAGGCGAGAGATAAAATAAACAGTTCCGACACCGGCATCTGTTCCAGATGATCAAAATGAGTGGGTTGCCCTGTCATCTTCATGATTTTAAAATCTGCAGGGCGTGTTCTTTGGTCTTGATCTGCTTTCCCGCAAAAATTTGTTCGATAACCCCCTCCTCATTAATAATAAAGGTAGTGCGAATGGTGCCCGTCACCTTCTTGCCATACATAGACTTCTCACCCCATGCGCCCATAGCCTCCAGCAATGTGTGGTCAACATCGGCTATGAGTGGAAACGGCAGTTCATGTTTCTCCTTGAACTTCTGATGTGTGGCAGCAGAGTCTTTACTTACACCTACCACCTCATAGCCGGCTCCCTGAAGCTCCTGATAGTGGTCGCGCAGGCTACAGGCCTCAGACGTGCAGCCGCTGGTGTTATCCTTCGGATAGAAGTAGAGCACCAACTTACGGCCCTTGTAGTCACTCAGACGGATGTCGCGTCCTTGCTCGTCTTTACCCAGTATCTCGGGTGCTTTGTCTCCAATGTTCATGTCTTCTTGTTTTTTATTTGTTCAATGATTCTGTCTTTTCTGTCAAACATCTCTTGCTCAATCTTCCCAACACGCTATCTCATCGGCAATCTCTGGCAACTGACTGCGGTGGAACACAGGTTCCTTGATGCCGCGCCGCTTCTGCGAGCGGTAGTCATCAAGCAACCGAAAGACATAGCGGCCCAACAGTGTGATGGCCACCAGGTTGCAGGCTGTCAGTAAGGCCATGAAGAAGTCAACGATATTCCAGACCAGCTCAAAACTGGCCATTGCACCGAAGATGACCATGACACCGCCAGAGAAGAGTCGATAGACAGTCATCACCTTGGTGTTTGACGTGATGAAACGGATGTTGGCCTCACCGTAATAGTAATTGCCAATGATGCTGGAGAAAGCAAATAGAAAGATGGCAATGGCCACAAACACAGGTCCCACGCTACCCACTTCCGACTGGAGGGAGGCCTGCGTGAGGGCTATACCGTTTAGGTTGGGTGTCTGGTAGAGTCCGCTGAGAAGGATGATAAATGCTGTACAGGAACACACCAGCAGCGTGTCGGTGAAAACTCCCAACGCCTGGATGAGTCCTTGCTTCACAGGATGGGTCGTAGAAGCCGTAGCCGCCACATTAGGTGCACTGCCCTCGCCTGCCTCGTTGGAGAAGAGTCCGCGCCGTATGCCGTGCATGATTGTGGCACCCAGTCCGCCACCTGCTACCTGTTCTATGCCGAAGGCATCATAGAAGATGACTTTCAGCACATGGGGTATCTGTCCGATATTCATGCCGATGACGACAACAGCCAACACCATGTAGCCCACAGCCATCAGGGGTACCAGCACCGAACTGACATGGGCTATGCGCTGGATGCCGCCAAAGACGATGAACAAGGCCATGGCTGCCAAGGCTACTCCCACCCATACGGGCGACCAGCCGAAGGCTTCCGACATGGCCTCACAGATGGTATTGGCCTGAATGGAATTGTTGGATAAGCCAAACTGACAGGTTATCAAGATGGCGAAGAGCACCGCCATCCAGCGTTGGTGCAGCCCATGCTGGATATAGTAGGCCGGACCTCCGATGAAGGAATCCTTATGCTTCAACTTGTAAAGCTGGGCTAATGTTGACTCTACGAAGGCCGTGGCAGAACCTATGAGGGCTATGACCCACATCCAGAACACCGCTCCCGGTCCGCCAATGGCTATGGCTGTGGCTACACCGGCCAGATTGCCAGTGCCCACACGGGTGGCAACCGATACTGCGAAAGCCTGAAAAGAAGAGATATGCTTGCTGCGTCCGCCCTTACGTTGTTCTTTGACTTGCTCTTCTACGGTGTCAACAGCCGACTCTGTGAGCAAGCGCAACATCTCGCCTATCATGCGAAACTGCACAAAGCGCGTACGCCATGTAAACCATATACCACAACAGACCAGTGCGAAAATCAGCACATAGCCCCACACCGCATCGTTCACTTGTGTTATCAGTTCGTTCATCCGATAAGTTTTTTCTGACTTGTCGGCCACAAAGTTACGAAAAAAGTATTATCCTTGCAACAGTATCGAAGTAATAACTAAAAACTCAAGACTATGAAAACAAGTAAAAGACTCTTCGTCCTTGCTGTTATCCTCTGCGTGGCAACAGCAATGAAAGCCCAGGCTTGCCGCAACTGCAGTTTCTCAGAGAGTGATATCTATGGGGTTATCATAGAGCTCCAGAACATTTTGAAGGAACAGCTCTCAGACGGGAAGACGGTTGTCCTTCCCGGCATCGGCCGTTTCAGCCTCCGCGTAGAAAGTGTCGGCGTGGAGACCCCCAAGCAGTTCAGCATCAAGAAGCACATCACCCGCATTGTCTGCGGCTTCCTGCCATCGAGCCGCCGGCTTCCGGACGGGCGTATCCTCTATGACTTTTGTGAAGGGGTAAAAGCTGTCTGGCAAAAGGGCTTCAAACCCTGAATCACCGGAAGCCCTGGCAGACAACCTTTCTCCCATTGATGATGTAGATTCCAGGCTTTAACCCCTCTTGATCCTCCCCAAGGGGAGAAGAAAGATTCTTCACTTTTCTTCCTTGCAAGTCATAGACACTCTGGTCTCCCCTCCCTTGGGAGGGATCGGTGGATAGGGTTGCTTTATCCCGTTCGACAATGCCTGTCGTCTGTTCTGAGGGCTGCTGATAGAGGACGGTATAGGCTGCCGGAGAGGAGAGGATCTGGAGTTTTCCGCTGGAGGTGTTGAAGATGCCGCTTGTTCCATAGTTCTTGATGCGGAACACGATGCTATCAGAATAGACATAGATCATGAGGGCCTGTACGATTTTCGAGTTTACTGGTCCCACATTCCCGTCAAGGGCATTGCTGTAATAACGCATGGACCCCATGAATTGCGACAGGAACGAGGGACGCGCCCCTTGTATCGTCCAAACGGCCCGTGGGTCGTTGGGCATTTGCAGCGTTTCGCCCGTGATTGTCACAGGAACTCCGTCAAACTTGATGGCAATGGATGTCGGGTCGCATTTGTCGTTTGCCAGGGCATAGGCCTGTGAATCGCAGGTGCCTGTCACGATATACATTCCGTCATCGGGAATTTCCTTGACGCGGTGTGCCGTCAGGCTTTCTTCCGTCTGGGAGTCTATCTCATAGAGGTTGACGCTCACCTTGTCACCGCCCCAGAATTCCCCCCCTTCGGTACAGGTCAGGAACTTGCCGCTCCTGTTCATCTCCATATAGAAGCTTCCATCGCCTGTCCCTGTCAGCCGGCAGGGTGCGGAAGCGTCTGTCATGGCCATTCCTCCTTTCCAGGTGAGAAATTTTTCATCGGCCTGGTTTTGGAAGGAATAGTTTTTTGATGTCGCTTGTTCTGCCTGATTATCGGTGAGACCGGAGATCGGCTCGTCGAAATGGTTGTCATCAATGGTAGCGATTTTCTCTCCCCACTCGTCATAGCGGGTTACCCGCTGGGATGTCCTCTCACGCGTGTAGGCATCGTCGTAGCCGTGGTCATGTCCATAGAGCATCACCACGTTGGGATGAGCCGCCAGTATTTCCTTCAATCTCTGGGAGCACTCAGACTGAATACCGTGTCCTATTCCCTTCTCTGAAGTGGAAATGCTGTTGGAGTCGCTAAAAGGAATATGCACGCAGAAAAAGATGGTACGCTGACTGTCCTGCTGGCAGAGCTGGTCTAATTTCTTTCCCACCCATTCCACCGATTCCATCGAGTAATAATAGTTCCAGTTGTTATGGACGAGGTTCTTGCCGCAGTTCAGTACCACGAAGTCGAAGTCCTTGATGCGATAGTGGTAGGCAGCCAGCAGCCGCAGGGTGCCTGATGACCCGTTGTCGGCCTCTTCATAGAAGCTGTCGTCATCGGAAAGCACGCCAATGTCGTTCTTCATGGTAAAGTCATAGTAGCGTGCGGCGTTGTAGGGCTTGGGAATGCCGCTGACATTGGCAACCTCATAGTCGTGATTGCCTGTTACATAGATGACAGGCCTCTGGCTCTTGCCATGAAAAGCCGCCCGTGTAGCCTCTCTCATCAGCTTCCTCACCTGTGCCCAGTTGGCCTCGGGTATCGTGCAGTCGCTGGTAAAGTCACCGCCCAGCACCATCACGTCAATATCCTCTTCCTGACGGATGGCTGCCAAAGTGGTAAGTATGGTTCCGCGTAGTCTGACGGAACTGACATCACCCTGTATCAGATCCGTCTGGTTATGCAGATCTGACAAACACGCTATGGTAAGCAACGGCTCGGGAGCCTGACCCCAGGCGTGCATGACGAAACTCGAAACCTGCAGGACGGCAACCAGCACCGCCGCCATCCATCGTTTCCCTGACATTACTATTCCTTTTTCCAATTTTCTTTGCCTTTCTATAATGATTACATCGCTATGACCTTCACCATGGTGTCTCCCTGTTCCGTCAGCACCTTGTCCACATAGACACCCTTTGTCTGCGGCATGGTGATGACAGGAGCGGTGGATGTCGCTACCCTGATACCGTTTGTGGAATAGACCGACATCTGCCTGACCTGGATGCCTTGCACGCTGACCTGACGACCATTGAATCCGATCATGATATCCGACTGCCTCGGCACGTCAACCTTGTCCGTAACTCCTCCGGCGAGGATGATATACCTGCCACCGACAGTCGTGGGGAAGTGGATGACATCGTTCCCTGACTTGCTGAATCCTACTGGTCGGCCGAACTCGTCCGTGACACTTGCCAAGGCGATATTGGGATAGTTGACGTGACAGTCCCTACCGCTTCCTGAGCGTATCACCACTTTTTGCAGTTCCATGTCCTCCCAATATTGATCCACCTCAAAATTGCCGACTGCCTTCAGACCCGTCATCATTCCGCTTTTCCAGATGGCAGGTAATGCCGGCAGCAGCTGCAGGGTGTCGGTATGGCTCTGCAGCAGCATCTCAGCCATGCCTGCACACACGCCGAAGTTTCCGTCTATCTGGAACGGCGAATGGGAGTCGAACAAGTTATAATACACACCGCCGGCTTCCGATGACATGTTGATGACATAGTCTGAGGAGTGGCGGAAAGCCAGTTTGAACAACTCGGCACAATCCTCGCCGCTCAAGGCCCGGGCATAGAGGTTCATCTTCCATCCCATGGACCATCCCTGGCTCTGTAGTCCGCGCAGCCGCAACGCCCGCACGGCCGGTTGGAAATACTCCGAAGAATTTGGAATGTTGTTCAGGGGATAGAGCGCCATGAGGTGTGAGAGATGGCGGTGGTTGCTCTCACCTCCGTTGCCAGAGACGAAATCTGTATATTTCCATTCCCGAAGGATCTCGTCACCGTATTCCACACCGTATCTCGGGCTTCCGAAGTTTCCGTAATAGGTTTCCCTGTGCAGACCTTTGTCGAGAAGAGGGAACACCTGGTTCATCTTCTCCATAAAGGCATTGTCTGCTCCTGCCTCTTCTGCCCCGATGATGTCTATGCCCTGCAGGGTGGTGTTGAACAGGTCCCAGACAATCTGCTGGGAATGAGCCGTGGCATTCTCCGACGGTCCGTGCTCAGGCGACCACTCGTTGGGACACTCGTAGGTTCCGTCTGAGGCCTTCACCAGTCTCTGCAGCCAGAATCTGCAGCAGCTAATCATCACGGGCAGCGCCTTGTGCTGCAGGAAGTCGCGGTCGAGCGTATAGCGGTAGTGCTGCCAGAGGTGTGAGCAGTCCCAAGCATTGGCTTCGCAGTAGTCGTTGTGCCACCAGGTGCAATGTCCGAACAGGTTGTTCTCTGTGAAGCAAACCCATCCCTCGGTCTGTCCGCAGCGGTCTTTCACATACGAGCGCCACTGGGGTTGCACCATTGCCATGTTGTAGATGTAGTTGAGGAAGGCATCGTGCGTCTCTGACAGGTTGGTCACCTCTGCCGGCCAGTAGTTCATCTGCACATTGATGTTTCCATGCATGTCGCATTGCCACGCAGGACTGTTGCTGTGGTTCCATATACCCTGCAGGTTGTTGGGCATGTCAACACCTCGGGAAGAAGCAATCAGCAAGTAGCGGCCGTAGTGGAAATACAACTCTTCCAACATACGGAACTTTGCCTTATTGTAGTTCTTGTTGTAGAGGTTGAGCAGCACGTTGGTGGGATAGTCGTTCACAGAACCGTTGATTTCAAAGTTGACACGCCCGAAGAGCGCTTGATAATCCGCTTCATGACGGCTATAGAGTTCCTCCCATCCCAGTTCTGCAGCATTCTGCACCCGGGCCTTGGTCTCTGCCTTCAAGTCCATGGAAGTATCAACATATCCGAGGATGGTCGGCGAGAAATCAGTGGCAGCCGTGAGCAATACCAATACCTCGTCGGCATTCTCCACATAGATACCGTCATCGCGGGTCTTCATCGTGCCACCAGTGGGAATCACCTTGAGCCGGGCACAGTAGCTCAGCTTGGCAAGCACCCCGCAGAACATTCCCTCTCCATCGGCATAGACGGCACCGTTCTCATGCTGGTTATATAAGAATATGTGTTGGCTGATGCATCCTGGGGCCGATGCCTTGAGATGAATGGCTATGCAGCGGTCGGGATTGCTTGCGATGTATTCTCGGGTGTAGGTCACCTCTTCGTCGGGACTTGTCCATGATGCGTTTGCCGTTGCCGTTTCCAAGTCGAGGTTCCGGAAATAGTTTCGGACGGGCTTCTCCGCACTCGTAGCAGAGAACATGTCGGTCAAGTCGTCCATGTAGAGATAACCGAAGCTCTGGTAGGCTCCCCTCTCGTCAGAAGACCCTTCCCAGAGGGTTTTCTCATTGAACTGCACCATCTCACGGCGGATACCTCCAAAGACCATGGCACCGAGCTGCCCGTTGCCTATCGGCAGCGCATAGTCCATCCAGGGGTCATCACAGTGCTGTGCGGTCACGGGCAGGGTGTACCAGAGTGTTTGTTTGTGCTCAGGACGATAGTCGAGATGCGGCTTGTAGATGTATTCATCCACGCTTGCCGGTCGGTGGTTGATGCCGCCGAAGTCCTCTTCAAGGACAAAGGCCAGCGGATTGTTCACGTCACCAGCATCCCATGCTCCCAACTCATAGTCCGAACCATAGCCGCCCCATTGGTTGAGCGACTTGCCTGGAGTCTGAAGAGTTTGGATTTCCCATGCGGGGGTATAAGCGGATGTTGAGCTAACCATTGTGAACTTCCCTTTTTTCCCGCTGGCAGTCTTAAAGCGTCCGTCATTGCTCCAGGAGTCGCTGTTATAATAAAGGTAGCGTCCGTCCTGACTGACGAGTTCAAACGACTCTGGTGTGCCGACCAGTTTCCACAGCTGTGACGGTTGCCCCTTGTTGATGGTCTTTGTAAGCGCTTGCTCACCCTCTCCCATGTCCTGTACCACTGCTCCTCCTCTCCGGAAGCGCAAATAATACCAGGTCTCGTTTCCGAGGTCACTGAACACGGGCAGTGTCTGTGCGCTGGATGTCAGATTGATAACCATAAATAACAGGTTTGTTAATAACAATTTCCGTTTCATCATTTTCTGGTTTTGTTACCTTGACAGTCCACGGAGTGTTGTCATATCGTAGCAGATAGGGAAAATCCCCGCCTTCCTATACACAGGAAGGCGAGGCAATCATAACAACTAACTTCAAATGATTCATAGATGAACGTAAAATACGTTATTCTTCATCCCATAGACTGCTGTTTCTGGCACTGGCCCATTGGCCTTCGGTATCGTCTCCCTCATTGGTGATATCATCACCCAAGATGTTATTCACCCTATATGAGGCTGCCAAGATGGATCCTATCCTTATGCCCATCATCAGGCACTGGGGGCAAATATAATGTCTTTTCATATTTACAGAGTTTTTATTTTATCACAACTTTTTTTCCATTCACAATGTAGAGACCCTTCTGAGGCTGAGCAACCTTACGGCCTTGCAGGTCATAGTATGCGGAATCTTTTACGCTTTCATCCTTCACCGTTAATCCGTCGATGCCGGTAATGGTCTCGCCATTGATGGTGAAGCTGCTGATGCGTGCCAACTCGCCTCCGCCGGTATAGTGGAAGTATGCCCTGTAGGCATTGATCCTTGATATGCCTGTTGAACGGTAGAACGTATTGTTGCTTCCAAAGAAGTAGTCACCCTCTGCAATATAAGCACAAGCAGTGTAGTTACCAGCGAACTCGACATTGTCTTTTTCCACAGAAGTGCTTTCAGCAAGGGGCAGGTATTTCTGGTTGAACGTATAGGTGTTGCCTTCGCTGACTTCTACAGGATTCACCAAGTAGGGTGTATGGGCAGCAAGGTCACCGGTATTCGATTTGAAGTTCACAATCTCACCGTCGATACCATCATATTCGGCCACGCGTGTTCCCTTGCCGAAGGCCTCTTCCAGTTCTGCTCTCGTCACTTCGAAGGGCAATATCAAGGTGTTCCACTTTCCAGCGGTCAGCGTGCGCTTGATGGTCACATTACTATAATGCTGTGAATAACAGTCGTAGGTCACCTCTTCATCCAGACTGATTTCCTGGGGCTTTGCCAGCAGGGTATAGTCGCAGATGGAGAAGTATTCATGGTTGCGGTTGCTGTAGCCGCTGAAGTCGATGGTCAGATAGCCCTCATCCTCCAACGTAACGGGGAAGTAGCGCCACTGCCAGCCATAGCCGTTACTACTATTGGAAAAATCGTCACTGTAATTAAAGCTTGCTTCGCCGCTCCTGTTGATACCTATGCCGGAACTTCCGTTCTGCGGTGCATACTGCGTAACACCATTCACCGTGATGGCAAGAGTAGCATTGCCGGATGCGCGGCATGCCACCTTGAAGAGATATTCTCCAGCTGGCAGCACAATGGCCTGGGTGCGATTGCTGCTCCAACTGCTATCATCCCATCCGTTGGACTCTTGATAACTTTCACCACTATCTCCACCTTTCCAGTGCTGGCCACTGTTGGTTTTTATTTTTGAGTCTGTCCAAGCCCCGATTTTGGAAGAAGTGATAACCATAGGATATTTGGCAGAAAGAGCAGCATCCTCTACAACGTTCAGGGCATTGTAGGCTTCCTTCACGCTCTCTGCCGTAGCGTCAGCGGCATTCCATGCCGTAGTAGCAGCCGTGGTAGAAGCTTCAATTGCTGTGGCACGAGTAATCTCGTTAGCGAGCAGGTCGTATGCCCAGCGTGCGGCAGCCACAGTGTTGCAGGCAGTAGCAAGAGCCTGTGCAGCTGTAATCTTCTCAGCATTGTCTGCAGGAGTGGCAGCAATGGCAGTGGTCAGAGCTGAGCGCTCTGTTCCCTTGACATTGGCAAAGTCAGCACCATCACGCACGGCCTCAGCCTTCGCTTTATTTGTATTATAATAAGGTGTGGCATCCGTGCCTACATAATAGAGTTCTACATTGTCAATACCGAACCAGTCATTCTGCATATTGGTCTGTTGGAAACCGATGTTCAGGTTGCCGTCCTCAACGTATGTGAGGATCTGATAAGCCTTCGGGTTCCTGGAATCGATAAAGACCCGGTCGTTATTCGCAAACACAAACTGTGTGCCCTTATCGGCGATGACTTTCACGAATGCACTGATGTCAACCCGATAGAGACCGGTACGAAGACCAGAAATCTCCTGTTGAAGGTAACCTGTATCCCCGTATGTTCCCCAGGTCTCATAAAATTTCTCTCCGCTGAAAGCACCTTCGGAATTGTCGTAGCTGTCTTGTTCGGTGATACGTGTGATATTATTTCTGTTTCCAGAGAGGTTGCTACTCTTGCTCCAACCTTCAGAAGAGGACTCAAAATCACCATTCTGCACAGCATCCACCTCCTTGGGATTATCCACAGAAGCCGTTCCCCATCCGTCGCGGGCAGTAGCTTCTGCTGCAAGCAGGGCATTGTAGGCCTTTGTCAATACGTCATTATCATATTCTACTGCATCGGCGGCAGTCTGGGCAATAGCAATGGCTGCTCTCAAATCATCCTCATCCGTTGCACTCAGTTCTCCAGAGTTAGCCAATGTGGTAGCTTCGATAATCTCGTCTTGTAATATACTGCGCATACTCTTAATATACTCCACACTGAAATTATCGACCATCACCCAAGTACTTTTACACGACTCTCGTTTTACACCAATCTTCAAAGTTCCATCTGTCACAAGAACCTGTACACTGAATACGGGAGCTTCTCTATATTTTGTCTTGACCTCGGTCTGATTGTCATTGGCAACAAGATAAAATCCGCCATATTCAGCATCATCCCTATGGCTTGTATGACCAGACATCATATTGGCAGAAACTTGGTATAATCCATTGGGTAATTCACTCTTGGTATAGTAGAGGGTAGCATTTCCTAAATTAGCACTTTCACTCCATTTCTCAATTTCGTCACCTACAATATTTGCAGGATTATTATCACCAGACTTGTTATCCCAATTGCTAGAGCTGTAGCTATCCCATTGGCTTTGAACTGTGGATATCTTTTGACAATCGGCAATAGGGAATAACAGAGTTATGTCTGTAGGATTCAAAGCTGTAGTGGAAGACTCCATCGTGCTTGTGATTTCATCAACCGACACAAAGCGCCAGAGGGTGAGATCCTCATTAGTACTATTATAAACGAGATTAGAATACACTGTCGATTTTTCAGGCGCAAGATAGCCGCCATCACCTGACTTATGCTTGTTTTGGATGCGGAAGTTGTTGGTGTCACCTACCTTTGTGATATAAAAGCGTCTTCTATCACCAGAAGTACTGGAACTTCCGTCCGTCCAAATCCCGGAATTTTCATATTTTAATATACGGCTATCACTTTCAAATTTGATTTCGTAACAGTCGCCATTATCTTTCTCTGTTACGGTAGCAATGTAAAAAGGTACGGTACCGATGCAGGCACGAGTGGAGTATTTCCCATCATCGTGCGTGGTGAGATACATACCCGTCTCCACATTGACGATGTAATACTTGGTGCCGGAAACAATTTCACTGGCGCCCGTCCACTGTGTATCTGCCAAGGCAGACATGTGGAAGAAGACAGTCATCATTGTCAATAGTTGAATAAATTTTTTCATACGCTTGATTTTTAGTTATTTGTTAATTTGATTGAATTCTGGCGCAAATATAACAAATACGCGTATGTACATAGGATATTATATCATTCAGCAAAGCATAGAAATCGTGCACTGCATGATTTCTATGCCCTTTTGAATGAACTTTTCCGATGAATTAGAAGTTCAAAGTAAGAAAAAGACTATGCGGAAGGTTGCTTGATGCGGTCAAGATATTCCGACGGCAACAATCCGAACTCGTCCTTGAAGGCCTTGCGGAAGGAGGCAAGCTGGTTGTAGCCTACGCTGTAGCCGACCTCCGATATAGACAACTCTCCTCTGAGCATCAGCCGCTCGGCATGGGTCATCTTCTGCTTGGTGATAAACTCCTTGGGTGAAAGTCCTGTCAACCCTTTGAGCTTCCGATAGAGGGAAGAGGTGCTCATGCTCATCTGTTGTGCCAGATTGCCCACGTCAACATCCTCTGAACTGATGTTGTCCTCGATATACTTGGAAATGCGCTCGATGAAACGGCGGTCGATCTCTCCGATAGACTCCATGAGCATCTCATGCTTGCGCTCTATCTCGCTGATCATGTGCTGGGCTTCCTCACCCGCGACAGGTAACTGACGTGTGCTTGTAAACATCTCGGAGAGCATGCGCCGCTGTTCCACAATGTTGAACACGCGGCTGCGGATGAGCGTAGAGGTGAAGGGCTTGGGGATGTAAGAGTCGGCACCGGCATTGTAGCCTGCCTCCTGTTCGCGCATGCCCACCTTGGCTGTCAGCAGGATGACAGGAATGTGGCTGGTCTGCAACTCGCTCTTCAGGTGTCGGCAGAACTCCACACCGTTCATCACAGGCATCATCACATCACTCACCACAATGGAGGGCATGTAGCGACGTGCCTCCTCCAGTGCCTGCTGTCCGTTGGCAGCCTGGACAATGTTGAACTCCTCTGCGAATGTTTCTGCCACAAACTGTCGGATGTCATGATTGTCGTCAACCACCAATAAGGTAGGCTTGTTGTCATCAATCACCGGAGGCTCAATGGGAACCTCTGTGGCGTATCCTTCTTCCGGCTCTTCAACCTGACCTTCATACACAGAATCAGAGAGACTGTCTGAAATGGGCAGACACAGGGTGAAACAACTGCCCTTGCCCTCCTCGCTCTCTACGGAGAGGGTTCCCTTGTGCAGGGTGGTAAGACTTTGAGCCAGTGACATACCTATGCCCGAACCCTCTGCCTGATGTTCTCCCCCCGCCTGATAATACCGCTCAAAGATGCGCTTGCAAGCCTCGGCACTCATGCCATAGCCGGTATCGGTCACCTTGATTTCCACGGCCCCACTCCTGTTAGGAAGAGGAGAGGCATCGGTATGCTGAGCAAGACTGACGGTGATGGTGCCGGAAGGCGTATATTTCACAGCATTTGAAATCAGGTTGTCGAGGATGATGGTGAGCACCTCGGCATCGACGAGCATGGGCAGATGTGCCGGAGCGAGATGCAGGCGGAATGTCAGCTCCGGGTTGCTGTTCAGCGTCTCGTATTTATAATAGACCTCGCTTACAATCTGGCAAACATCGCGCCTGCTCAACTTGAGCTGGCGGTTGCCAGTCTCCACCTTACGGAACTCCAACATGCGGTTGACAAGCGACAACAGCCGTTGCGCCTGCTTGCGGATGAGGTCGATGCGGCCGCTCTCCTTCTCAGGAAGATTTCCTGCATTGAGCATGTCTTCCAACGGTCCGATGATGAGGGTAAGCGGAGTGCGCAGCTCATGGGTGATATTGGTGTAGAAGGTCATACGCTCCTCGTTGAAGAGCTTCTGACGCTCAGTGTTCTGCCGCTCCGTATTGACCTGCGTCTCCAACTGCATTTTCCGTTTCCAGAAGAACATGATGGTGAACACGATGGCTGCCACCAGAAGGGCATAGAACAACTTTGCCCACCATGTGAGCCAGAAAGGCGGGGCTATGATGATGGCAAGCTCCTGCACGCTGTCGCCCCAAGGCTGGTTGTGCATGCGCGAACGCAGCTGGAAGACATAGCTGCCTGGCGAGAGTCCTGCAAAGTTGACCCGGTTGTTGTCATCGGCAGCATGCCAGTTGTCATCAAGTCCCTTCATGCAATACTCAAACTCCATCTGATGGGAGAGCGCAAAGTCGGCAGCGGCAAACTCGATGCTGAAGGTGCTCTCCGTATAATGCAGACGGCACTCACTGACACTGCCGTCAATGTAGATGACGGAGTCGGCATAATTGCGGATTGTGGAAGGCAGGGGAATCATCAGGCGGGTGATGACGGCCCTGGGTTGCTCTTTCTGTCCCAGCACATAAGAGGGATTGAAGTAGCAGATACCTTCGGAAGAACCGAAATAGAGCCATCCATTAGGCGCCATGGCACGGGAAGCATCGCAGAAGGTGCGTGGCACGTTTTCGCTGTTGCCGAAATTGATGAACTGGCCCGTTGCGAGCAACAGACAGCTCAACCCGTTGTTTGTTGCCATCCACACATTGTGCTGACGGTCTTCTATCACACTGTGGATGCAGTCGTTGTCCAAGCCCTTTGTCTCGTCCCAAAGCGTGTAACGGTCAATCTGACCTAGGGCGAAGCTTGCCACACCCTCGCCCGTTGCCACATAGACGGTGCCGTCGGAAGCACAGCAGATGTCGAAAACGGAGTTCGACGGGAAGCCGCCATCAGTGATATAGTGGCGCAACTGCTTACCTGTGTTGTCAAGGATATAGAGTCCGCCGCCGAATGTTCCCATCCAGATGCGGTTGGAGGCATCTGTCACAACCGCCCAGACGTAGGGCACATCGCACTTGAAGCGGTTGACCACCTGTGCCGTGGCACGGTTGATGACATACACCCCCTCGCTGGTGCCGGCATAGATCATTCCGTCTGACTCGCTGAAGAAGCGAGCCTCACTACACCCCTGCACCTCCCTGGGCTGTTTCTCACCTTTGCGCAGGAGGTGGACTCCCTGAGGAGACGCGCCTATCCACAGGTCGCCCTGGCTGTCGCAGAACACATTGGTGACATAGTTGTAGTCGAACCGCCCGTTGTGCTTATTGAAATCCTCATAGAACAGCCCCTGCTCGTAGATGCCCACGCCATCGCCGTGGCTTCCTACATACATGCGCCCGCTGGAATCGAAGCCGATGCCGTCGGCAGGCTTGCTCCACAAACGGTTACGGATGGACACGTCAGAAGAGTAGCGAAGCGTGTTGAAGAGCGGCTCACAATGGCTGAGGAACACCAGTCCCTGTTCGCGCGTTCCTCCCCACACGTTGCCCGAACGGTCACGCAGCAGGCAGTTGATGCGGGTCATGTTGTTAGAGGGAAGGGTCTTGTCAACCAGGATATAGCGCACAGGGACGGTCTCCGGCTGTCTCACCTTTCCGTTGACTGTCAGCACGACAATGTAGGAATGATTGGTGGCAAGCCATATCTCATGGGGAGAAATCTGCTTGATGTCGTTGATCCTGCTGCCCAGGGTCTTGGAAACAGCTCCAAAATTAAAGAAGGTATGCGTGTCCTTATTATATAAAGAGAGTCCGTAGTTGGAACCTATCCACACATTGCCGTAGCTGTCGCAGAGGATGGTGCGCACCTCCGTACCGGCAATGGAGCCTGGAAGGTCGGAGGGCAGGTAGTTGTCAGCCTTCCGCGTATGGGGGTTGAGGACGGTGAATCCATGCGAGACATGGCCCAGATACAAGGTTCCGTCAGCGTCTTCTGCCATGGTCCATAGCTGCTGGTCGGCAAGTGACGGCACAGTCTTGCGGTTGTAATGGACGAAACGCCGGTTCTTCTTGTCATAGCAGTCGAGGCCGCCCCAGTAGGAGGTGAGCCAGATGTTGCCGTCGCGACTGTTGAAGACGGAGGTGATGCTGTTATCGACAATGCTTCCCTCATCATCGCTGTGCTTGTAGGTGGTGAAACGGTGGCTGTCATAGTCGTAGCAGCAGAGCCCGTCACGCTGGGTAGCAATCCAAAGGAGGGGGTCTGTGGCATCGTCAGCCAATCCGTTGAGCTCGTTTGCCGGCAGGGTGTTGGTTTTCAGCTTGGACTTCCTGAACACCCGGAAGCCGTTGCCGTCGAACTTATTCAGTCCGTCATCGGTAGAAACCCAGATGAATCCACGCTTATCTACTGCCAAGCCCTGAATGGTGTTATTGGAAAGTCCCAGCTCGGCACCCATCCAATGTATCGCACGGGAGCTTTGTGCATGAACGGTTCCCATGAACGACAGCACACAGAGTATGCACGACAAGGTGCGCAGGGCACAAAGCGTAAGATGCTCGAAAGGTCTCATGATGACTATTGTTAAGTTAGTTCGTTAAATCATTGGCAAAATTAATTAAATTTGTGAGAAAAGCAAATTTTTAAATACGAATTTCTTCTTTCTTCAGGCGTGTAAGGGTGGAAATCTTTCAAAAGAGCAATAAAACTATTCACCTGCATTATTTTAACCCATATTTCAATGAAAAACCACCTTACGATAAGAAAATAGAGTATATATTTGCAGCAGAATTTCAAAACCAATCTATTAACAAAAATGAAAATGAGAACAAGAAACCTGATGATGCTGGCGGCATTACTGCTGACCACCATCACCGCCACCGCACAGAATCAGTACGAGTGGACGAGTAAGATTCAGAATGCGAGCTTCGAGAACTGGGACGCCTATTGGTCGCTTGACAAGAACGTATCAGGCTGGGAAGACATTGCCGTGAAGGATGGCGAGTCCTACGACGGCGAGAGGCGCTACAACATCTGGGCACAGAAGGTGACAAGCCTTGACCTGCACCAGACCATCTCCCTGCCAGCCGGTAAGTACACGCTGACGACACAGGTGAAGACCAACACGCAGGGCTTCAGTGACCAGCACCTTTATGTAGTAGCAGGTACGGAAAGCTACTCCTCTTCCAATTTGAGTCAGGGTAACGACGAATACGAGAAGCTGACCGTTGACTTCACGCTTACGGGAGAGACCCTCGTAACCCTTGGCGTAGCCTCAACCGGTGACAGCGAAACAGAGAAAGGCTGGTTCAATGTTGATGACTTCCGTCTTTGGAGTGACAGCCCGGACGAGCCCGACATGAACGAGACCGTGGAACGTGTGACGAGTGACGTGCAGCTGACAGGTCGCTCCGACTATCACATCACCAGCAAGATTCCTTTCAGCCAAGATGGATATATTAATATTGTGAATACGGAGCACGCCGTCATCTTCTTTGACAACCTGCGCCCGACTGAAGTCAAGAACTACTTGAGCCATGTGAAGATCAACGGTGCAAAGGCCGTCTCGGAAAGCAACTGCCAACTGCGTCTCTACAATCAGGGCACCCTGCTCTACCCGTATGGCAAGGAGAACAAGAACGAGACAGGATTCCATCCGCTGACGGTCTATTCGGAACGCAACTTCCAAGGGGAATCGTGCGACCGCTTCGGCATAGAGAATACCAAGGGCTTCATGAACTCGCTGACCGATGAGACCCTGAACAACCGCATCCGTTCGTTCAGACTGAAGCGTGGATACATGGTGACCTTCGCCCTGCAGGCCGAGGGCTATGGCTACCAGCGCTGCTTCATCGCCGATGATGCCGACCTGATGATCAGCTCTCTTCCAGAGATTATGGACAAGCGTATCTCCTCCTACCGCATCTTCCGCTGGGACAATATCGGCAAGAACGGTGTGGCTGCCATGATGGACACCGACGACCTGAAGAAGCTGAACGCCACATGGACGTATGACTGGGGTCCCGGCCGCGACCTGGGTCCTGACTATGAGTGCGTGCCCCACTTGAACAACCTCTGGAGCACAACAACCTACGAACTGGGTGTCAACAACCAGTCACCTTACCTGAAGACCGACAACGAGCCGGCCAACGGCAACGACCCCTATCCCGCAAGCATCGATGATGAGCTGAAGCGCTGGCCAGAACTCATGCGTACAGGCCGCCGCTTGGTATCACCCTCTTCCTTCGACAGCGGTGAATGGTTCCACGAGGCTTTCTTCAATGCCATCGACGAACGCGGCTGGCGTTGTGACGTGGTTGACATCCACTGCTATTGGGATATCGGCAAATTCTGGACCATCTGGGGAAACTGGGCAAACAAGTACCACCGCCCGGTGTGGATTACGGAGTTCATCTGGGGAGCATCGTGGAGCGGAGGCTTCGGCGTCTTCGGCATTGCCACAACGGATGAAGAACGCGGAAACCCGTCAGACTGGGTGTTGTGGCAGAACAGGGAGAAGCTGGAGAGCATCTGGTGGAACCTGAACCAGTGGGACTATGTTGAGCGCTATGCCTATTGGAACTATGAGTGGCCCTGCTCGAAGATCCTGTGGAACGGTGAACTGACACCTGCCGGAGAAGTGTTTGCTACGATGGAGTCAAAACCTGGCTACAACAGCTATTACGACTACGTTCCCACAGACTGGAAATGCAATGCCGCTTCTGGCCTGCTTGCTACCTATAATCCTTCCAAGAAAATCTGCTCCGTTGAATGGCAGTCGAACACAGGCGGCCTTGCCGAGACAACAACCCTGATGCGCAAGAAAGGTGACGGTGACTGGGAAGAAGTGAAGAAGTGGGAGAAAGCCGATGACGTGTTCTTCACTTACGAAGACCCGATTTCGGAAAACGGGAAATATACATACCGCGTTGTGGAAGAGACCTGGAAAGGAGAGACGCTCAAATCGGACAAGGTCAATATGTCCACCTATATTATCAATGCAACCATCAATACTGAGAGCAAGAGTGAGATCAAGGGATGGACGTGCGAGCGTAATGCACAGAACGGCTACACCAAGGACGACTGGGGTAACACCTACTTCGAGGTCTGGGATGAAAAAGCCAAGAATATAGACTTCAACTACTATCAGGACATTGACGAAATCGAAAATGGCGTGTATCAGTTAACAGCAGCGGGCTTCAACTATACCGACGGCGTAAGCGGAGCTACTGTCAACGGACGTGTCGGAATCTACGCCATGGCTGACGGGGTGTGCTACTTCGAACCGGTCACCATAGACGAAAAGATCAATTGGGACCACCGTCTTTCCATAGACAAGATTGTGGTGAGAAACGGCAAGATGCGCATTGGTGTCAGAAACTTCGGTGAGATGTCGGCACGCTGGGCTGGCGCTGATGACTTTGAGCTGACCTATCTCGGAACAGAGGAGGAGGTGCTCACCGAGAGCTATGAGGACGTGGTGAAGAATGCCGAACAGAAGATCCTGAACACCTTCGACGACCTCGGTGAGGGCAAGATGAACGCCACAGGCCTCATTGCCAATCCCAGATGCTCACGCGGAACGAACGACTTCTGGACATGCAACAACCTAAGCATCAACAAGGGTGAGTCTTCTGACGGCAGCAGCAGCAACAAATACTGGGACAAATGGAGCAGCGAAGAACTCTACTCCTCCATGTCGCAGACCATCAACTATCTGCCTTCAGGTACCTATATGCTGGGAGCACTGTTGCGTGGAACAACTGACGTTGCCCTTGAATTGTATGGCATCCGTGTTGGAGCTGATGGCACCAAGAAGACATTCTCCAAGAGTGTAAAGGGAGCCGACAACACCACCGTTTCAGGCAGCGACTACAAGAACGGCTGGATCAAAGTGGAAACGGAACCCTTTGAGATTGGTAAGGGCGACATACTGAAAGTTGGTGGAAATGTGGGTGCCCGCATCACCGCATGGTGGAGTCTCGATGACTTCCAGCTTACTTACATCGATCCCTTCTATGCTACAGGCATTACGGAGCATCCTTCCATTGCACGTCCTGCTGAGAAAGCAGTGTTCGACCTGCAAGGCCGACGGGTGATGAATCCTCAACGAGGACTGTACATTGTAAACGGGAAAAAAGTCCTTTATAAATAAAGTTTTCCTTTTCTGGTAAAAAGCGTTGTGGCGGTCATACCTTCTTGGTTGACCGCCACAATGAGCACATAGGTCCATATCATGTCGTTGACAGATGTTATCAGTTCATTCATGAATATCTCTTCATGATACTGTGAATAAAAAGATAATGATCATAAATAATATGTATCCTGATGAAGAATACATCCTACGAAAGCTTTTACTTTTAGGCTTACATCCAAGATCATATTATATAATATAAGGTTGTGAGGCACAAAGTCCTCACAACCTTATAAATGATTAGTCGGCCAGCTTGGCCTTGATGAACTCGCGGTTCAGACGCGCGATGTTGGCAATGCTTTCGTTCTTCGGGCACACAGCCTCGCAAGCACGCGTATTGGTGCAGTTGCCGAATCCGAGCTCGTCCATGCGGGCAATCATCTTCTTAGCGCGGCGGGCAGCCTCTGGACGTCCCTGAGGCAGCAAAGCCAGCTGGCTCACCTTAGAAGATACGAAGAGCATGGCAGAGCCATTCTTACAAGCAGCCACACAAGCACCACATCCGATACATGTTGCGCAGTCCATGGCCTCGTCGGCATTCTCCTTCGGAATGAGGATGGCATTGGCATCCTGAGCCTGTCCGGTGCGGATGCTGGTATAGCCGCCAGCCTGGATAATCTTGTCGAAGGCACGGCGGTCAACCATGCAATCTTTGATGACAGGGAAGCCGGCAGAGCGCCAGGGCTCTACGGTGATGACGTCGCCATCGTTGAAACGACGCATGTAGAGCTGACAGGTGGTAGCACCGCGCTCGGTCTTGCCGTGCGGCGTTCCGTTGATATAGAGCGAGCACATGCCGCAGATTCCCTCACGGCAGTCGTGGTCGAAGACGAAGGGCTCCTTGCCCTCGTTGATGAGTTCCTCGTTCAGGATGTCGAGCATCTCCAGGAACGAAGTGTCATCGGGAATATTCTTCATCTCGCGGGATTCAAAATGGCCTTTCTCCTTAGGACCATTCTGCTTCCAGTACTTGACTGTAAATGAAATATTTCGTGCCATAATTTACTTATTTTTATTGATGACTGATAACCTAATCCAACAAGCAACGTTCAAGATTGCTAAGGCAAGAGCGCCATACAGGTATCCTCTATTTTCTTTTTCCGCATCAAAAAAATACAGAATCACGAAAACAACACAATAAAGACCTGATAAGAAAACACCCTTCTTCAATTCTTTGGGGTTGCTCCATTCGGAAAAAAGCTCTCTCAGCGTCATCTGTTAGTTCTTATAGTTACGTGTTTGTACCTTGATAGCCTCGTATTCGAGCGGCTCCTTGATGAGCTCAGGTGCCTTGGTGTCGTCACCCTGATACTCCCAACAACCCACATAGAAGAAGTTTTCATCGTCGCGCTTGGCTTCGCCTTCCTCTGTCTGGTGCTCCTCACGGAAGTGTCCGCCACAGCTCTCCTCACGATGCAGCGCATCGTAGGCCACGAGCTGGCCCATAAGGATGAAGTCGCGCAGGTGGATAGCCTTGTCGAGTTCGACATTGAGTCCTTCCTTCGTTCCGGGGATGAAGAGGTTGGTATCAAACTCTTTCTTGAGTTCCTTCATCAGCTTCAGACCCTCTTCCAGGCCAGCCTTGGTGCGACCCATGCCGACATGCTCCCACATGATGTGGCCGAGCTCCTTGTGGATGGAATCGACAGAACGCTTACCCTGGATGCCCATCAGACGGTCAATTTCAGCCTCTACGCCCTTCTCTGCCTCCGCAAATTCAGGCAGGTCGGTAGAGAGACGCGGCCAGATAGACTGCTCGGCGAGGTAGTTCTGAATGGTGTAAGGAAGCACGAAGTAGCCGTCGGCCAGACCCTGCATGAGAGCGGAGGCTCCAAGACGGTTGGCACCGTGGTCGGAGAAGTTACACTCACCGATGGCAAACAGACCAGGAATAGTGGTCTGCAGCTCGTAGTCAACCCATATACCGCCCATGGTATAGTGAACGGCGGGGAAGATCATCATGGGCTTATAGTACTTCACGCCATTGATTTCCTTACCCAGCTCACCGGGGAACACGTCGGTAATCTCTTCATACATCTCGAAGAGGTTGCCATAGCGTTGCATAATCTGGTCGATGCCGAGACGGTTGATAGACTCTGAGAAGTCGAGGAACACTGCCAGGCCGGTGTTGTTCACGCCATAGCCATGGTCGCAACGCTCCTTGGCAGCACGAGATGCCACGTCACGGGGAACAAGGTTACCGAAGGCAGGATAGCGACGCTCCAGATAGTAGTCGCGGTCTTCCTCGGGAATCTCCCAACCCTGAATCTCGCCACGCTGCAGCTTCTTGGCATCCTCAATATTCTTCGGTACCCAGATGCGGCCGTCGTTACGCAGAGACTCTGACATCAGCGTCAGCTTTGACTGCTTGTCTCCATGAACAGGGATACAGGTGGGGTGAATCTGGACGTATGACGGGTTGGCAAAGTAGGCACCCTTACGGAAGCACTGGATGGCAGCGGTGCAGTTGCAACCCATAGCGTTGGTAGAAAGGAAGTAGGTGTTGCCATATCCGCCAGTAGCGATAACGACAGCATTGCCAGAGAAACGCTCCAGCTTGCCGGTGACAAGGTTTTTGGCAATGATACCACGAGCGCGGCCGTCAACGATGACCACATCTTCCATCTCGTAGCGGGTGTAAAGCTTCACCTTGCCTTCCTCAACCTGACGGCTGAGTGATGAATAGGCACCGAGCAACAGCTGCTGACCAGTCTGTCCCTTGGCATAGAAGGTACGGCTCACCTGGGCGCCACCGAAAGAACGGTTGGCCAGCATGCCGCCATATTCACGAGCAAAGGGAACGCCCTGTGCCACACACTGGTCGATGATATTGTTGGACACTTCTGCCAGACGATATACGTTAGCCTCACGAGCACGATAGTCGCCACCCTTTACCGTGTCATAGAACAGGCGATAGACAGAGTCACCATCGTTCTGATAGCACTTGGCAGCGTTGATACCACCCTGTGCGGCGATGGAGTGTGCGCGACGGGGAGAATCCTGAATACACAGGTTGATGACATTGAAACCCATTTCGCCGAGTGATGCGGCAGCACTGGCACCGGCCAAACCTGTACCTACGACGATGACGTCGAGCTTCAACTTGTTCTTCGGGTTCACCAGGCGCTGGTGGGCTTTATACTCTTTCCATTTGTCGGCCACGGGGCCTGCAGGAATCTTAGAATCTAATACTTTTGCCATAGTTTTATTTTACTATTTGACGATTTCACAATATACTATTACTGAACGCAGCAAGCTGCAGCCTGTGCACAGCAGTCGGAACCGCTCTCACAGCAGAGGCTGGGAGCACAACCGAAGGCGAAAGCGAGCACCACCACCAGGAAGCCCAGCATGAGCAGGGTCGTGTAGATCAGTCCGATCATCTTCCAGCGGCAGAACCATGTCTTGCCATTCCAACCGAAGGTCTGCATAGCACTCCAGAAACCATGGGAGAGGTGGAACCAGATAGCCACAATCCAGATGACATAGAGTACAACATAAAGCGAGCAGGAGAAGGTTTCCTGAATCCAGCCGAAGCCATCGCCGGGAGTGTGAGCCAGTCCTTCAATGCCGAAAAGTTCAGCAAACATCATGTTGTACCAGAAGTTGAACAGGTGGAGCACCAAACCCAGCAGAATGATGATACCCAGCACGAGCATGTTCTGGGAGGCCCACTCTACCTTTGCTGGACGATCGGTCACCTCATAGCGGGAACCGCCGCGAGCCCTACGGTTCTGAGCCGTCAGGATGAAAGCGAAGACAATGTGAATCACTGCCAATGCAGCCAAACCCATTGTCGCTACGACAGCATACCAGTTGGCACCAAGCAGTTCACAAATCATGTTGTAGGCCTCACCACTGAACAATGCCACAATGTTCATGGCACAGTGGAAGGTCAAGAACAGAATAAGTGCGACACCGGTAACCGACATCACGACTTTTCTACCAATTGATGAATTGATTAACCACATAAAAATTGTTGATTTTGAAATTATTAATGATTTGAATTGTTTTGATTTCTCATGTTGAAGAGGGCCTTTCAATACTTCGTTTTAGGTACTGAAGACCTCGTTTTGTCTGCAAAAATACCATTTTTTAATGATTCTTCAAAGTCTTTTATATAAAAATGTGCAATTTATACCAAAAATTTTTATTTCCTCGTGGTTCTCTTTTGTCTTAGTTTGCCACAGGTTTCTTCAACGCTTGCTCATCCATAGCGGCAAGCAGCGTGTGTTGTTTTCACGAATGTGCTCTACAAAATCTCAGGCTATGCGCCGTTCCTCGTTTTTCTCCATAAGTGCATTTTCGTGCAAAGGTAGGAAAAAAGTTGAAATAAAGTGGTCTCCTCTCGGCTTTTAATTGTAACTTTGCATGCAAAATACGATGACATGATTCTTCAATACGATGTAATAGTGATCGGGGGTGGACATGCCGGCTGCGAGGCAGCGGCAGCAGCAGCCAACATGGGTGCCAAGACCTGTCTGGTTACCATGGACATGAACAAGATTGCTCAGATGTCGTGCAACCCCGCAGTGGGAGGCATTGCCAAGGGACAGATCGTGAGAGAAATCGATGCCCTCGGCGGCTATATGGGGTTGGTGACCGATGCCACTGCCATCCAGTTCCGCATGCTCAACCAGGGCAAAGGTCCTGCCGTGTGGAGCCCGCGTGCCCAATGCGATCGTGGAAAGTTTATTTGGAAGTGGCGCGAAGTGCTTGACGGTATCGACAACCTCGACATCTGGCAAGACCAGGCTGACGAGCTACTGGTGGAAAACGGCGAAGCGGTCGGCGTGCGCACGGTCTGGGGGGTGGAACTTCGGGCCAAGAGCACCGTCATCACCGCAGGCACATTCCTCAACGGACTGCTCCACATAGGCCGTAAGATGATTCCCGGTGGACGCTGTGCAGAACCTGCCGTTCCTCATTTCACGGAAAGCATCACCCGTCACGGCATACGCACTGCACGAATGAAGACCGGAACACCCGTACGCATCGACAAACGAAGCATCCATTTTGAAGACACGGAGGTGCAACCCGGAGAAAACGACTTCCACCAGTTCTCCTACTTCGGACCTCACCGACAACTTCGCCAACTGCCCTGCTGGACCTGTTACACCAACGAACAGGTGCACGAAGTATTGCGCTCCGGACTGGCAGACTCTCCCTTGTATAACGGGCAGATACAGAGCATCGGACCACGCTATTGTCCTTCCATCGAGACCAAACTGGTCACATTCCCCGACCGCAACCAGCATCCTTTGTTCATTGAGCCGGAAGGCGAAGATACCAACGAGATGTATCTCAACGGATTCTCGTCAAGCATGCCCATGAATGTGCAATTGGCAGCCCTGAGAAAGATTCCTGCCCTGCGCGACGTCAAAATATACAGACCAGGCTACGCCATTGAATACGACTTCTTCGACCCCACCCAGCTCAAACATACCCTGGAATCAAAACTGCTGAAAGGCCTCTTCTTTGCAGGACAGGTTAACGGCACAACAGGCTACGAAGAAGCAGCTGGACAAGGTCTTCTGGCTGGTGTCAATGCAGCATTGTTGGCTGGGCAAAACAGTTCAAGCGCTGAGAAAGACAAGACATTCACGCTCGGACGCGACGAAGCCTATATAGGCGTACTGATAGATGACCTGACAACAAAAGGTGTTGACGAACCTTACCGAATGTTTACCTCCAGAGCCGAATACCGTATCTTGCTGAGACAAGATGATGCCGACAGCCGACTCACGGAGAAGGCCTACCAGTTAGGACTGGCCAAACAAGACCGATACAACTGGTGGATGGAGAAAAAACAAGCCATCGAAACGCTCTTGGAATTCTGTAAAGAAACTCCAGTAAAACCGAAGGAAATCAATAGCGCCTTAGAAAACTTAGGTACCACCCCACTCCAATTCGGATGTAAGATTGCCGACCTCATCGCAAGACCACAACTCTCCATGAGCCAACTGGCAGACATCATACCCTCTCTGCACGAAAAGCTAAACCAACCTGCCAACAGAAAAGAGGAAATTGCCGAGGCCACCGAAATTAAAATCAAATACCAAGGGTATATAGAGCGCGAAAAAATAGTGGCAGAAAAGATGCACCGTTTGGAGAATATCCGAATCAAAGGACACTTCAACTACGCAGAACTCCACGAAATCTCTACAGAAGGAAGACAAAAACTCCAAAACATCGACCCGGAGACATTGGCTCAAGCCAGCCGTATTCCAGGCGTCAGCCCCTCTGACATCAACGTCTTGCTGGTTCTGATGGGAAGATAATCATGTTTCATGTGAAACATATAATCGTTTTATAAATGACATAACAACCGTTTTATCATAACTAAAAATATAAAACATGAACAACAAAGTACTTATTGAAAACCTTCGGTGTATTCCAGATTTTCCTAAGAAAGGAATCAATTTCAGAGATGTGACGACGCTCTACAAGAGTGCCGAGTGCATGAAAATCATGCTCGACGAGCTCTATGAACTCTACAAAGACAAGGGCATTACAAAAATTGTCGGGATAGAAAGTCGCGGTTTTATCATGGCTTCAGCCTTGGCTGGTCGCTTAGGATGCGGCGTCGTTTTGGCCAGAAAACCAGGAAAGCTTCCCGCAACTGTTATCAAAGAACAGTTTTCTAAGGAATATGGAGTTGACACTGTAGAAATGCACATTGACTCCATTACTCCCGATGACGTGGTCTTGATTCATGACGACCTACTGGCTACAGGCGGAACGGCCAAGGCAACATGGAAACTCGTGAACCACTTCCACCCCAAGAAGGTCTATATGAATTTCATCATTGAAATTACAGACGAAGGACTGCATGGCCGCGACCTCTTTGAAGGAATAGAGCTTACTACCTTGATGACGGTTTAAGCAGTAAAACACTACTGTTTCACATGAAACATTATCTTGTTAGATTATACTGGCAACCCCTTTATTTACAAGTGGCAGGACGATGACAAAGAAAGAAAACGAAGAGCGTTTGACACGATTGAAAAACATTGTGTTGAGCATGCCCGAGAAGCCCGGAAGCTACCAGTTCTACGATGCTGACCATGTCATCATCTATGTAGGTAAAGCCAAAAGTCTCAAGAGCAGGGTTTCTTCGTATTTCCACAAGGAGGTAGATAGGTTCAAGACCAAGGTGCTTGTCAGCAAGATTCAAGATATCTCCTACACCGTTGTCAACACCGAGGAGGATGCCTTGCTGCTGGAGAACAGTCTGATTAAGAAATACAATCCCCGATACAACGTATTATTAAAGGACGGTAAGACCTACCCCAGCATCTGCGTAACCAACGAATTCTTTCCGCGTATCTTCAAGACACGAACCATCAACAGACGGTTTGGCACCTATTTTGGTCCCTACTCACACGTTGGCAGCATGTATGCCATACTGGAGTTGATCAAAAAGATATATAAGCCCCGCACCTGCCATCTGTCTTTAACACGCGAAGGCATTCTGCAAGGTAAGTTTAAGGCGTGTCTGGAATACCATATTCACAACTGTGAAGGCCCCTGCATCGGGCGCCAGCAATACGAAGATTACCAAAGCAAGATAGCGCAGGCAAAAGAGATTCTGAAAGGTCACACGCGTGAGGTGCAGAAACAGCTCTACGAGGAGATGCAAAAGGCAGCAGAAGACCTTCGTTTTGAAGAGGCCGAAGTGTTGAAAAACCGCATCCTGGCACTGGATAATTTCTGTGCGAAGAGTGAGGTGGTCAGCCAGACCATCACCGATGTGGACGTCTTTACCATCGTGGATGATGACGCACGCAAGAATGCGTTTGTTAACTACATCCACGTCACCAACGGCACCATCAACCAAAGCTTTACCTTTGAATATAAGCGCAAACTTGACGAGAGCGACCAGGAACTGCTCTTAGCAGCCATACCGGAGATACGGGAGCGTTTCCAAAGCCATGCCAAAGAGATTATCGTACCCTTTGACATGGACTGGAAACTGCCCGACGCAGCGTTTTTTATTCCCCAGAGAGGCGACAAGAAACACCTCTTGGAACTGTCGCAAATGAATGGAAAACAATACAAGTTTGACCGCCTCAAGCAAGCAGAGAAACTCAATCCCGAGCAAAAGCAGACACGCTTGATGAAAGAGCTTCAGCAGAAGCTTCAATTAGAGAAGATGCCCTACCGTATTGAATGTTTCGACAACTCCAACATTTCTGGTACCGACGCAGTGGCAGGATGTGTGGTGTTCAAGGCTATGAAACCTTCGAAAAAAGACTACCGGAAATACATCATCAAGACCGTAGAGGGACAGGACGACTATGCCTCCATGCAGGAAGTTGTCCGTCGGCGATACAGCAGAATGATGGAAGAGACACCAGAAGACCTTCCCGACCTGATCATCACCGATGGCGGACTCGGGCAGATGAATGTTGTGCGTGCCGTTGTAGAAGGAGAACTAAAGCTTCAGATACCCATTGCAGGACTGGCTAAAGACGACCGTCACCGCACCAACGAGCTGCTCTTTGGAAACCCTGCGCAGACCATCGGACTGGATGTGAAAAGCGAACTCTTCCATGCCCTCACCCGCATACAGGACGAAGTTCACCGATACGCCATCACCTTCCACCGTGACAAGCGGTCTAAACATGCGCTCCACAGTGCCCTGGACGACGTGAAAGGCATTGGACCCAAGACACGCGACGTGCTTATCCGTCACTTTAAGAGCGTCAAAAGAGTGCAAACATCTGATATTCAAGAACTTACACTTGTTATTGGAGCTTCAAGGGCCAAGGTTGTCTATGACTTTTTCCATGCGAAAGCAGAAGAAACCAAATAAAATGCTTATATTTGCAACATGAGAGCAGTCATACAACGAGTCACCCATGCCAGCGTAACCATCAACGGACGAGAAAAGTCTTCCATAGGAGCAGGCTTTCTGATACTTCTCGGAATAGAAGAAACCGACACCGTAGCCGACGCAGAGTGGTTGGTGCGGAAGGTAGCCAACCTCCGTGTCTTTGACGATGCCGACGGCGTGATGAACCGCAGCATCATGGATACGGAAGGCCAAGCACTGGTGGTTAGCCAGTTTACGCTTTTCGCAAGCTACAAGAAAGGAAATCGGCCCAGCTGGTTGCGGGCAGCCCGCCACGAGATATCCATACCGCTCTACGAAGCCTTCTGTGACCTTTTAAGCAAGACGTTGGGCAGACCCGTTGCCACAGGAGAATTCGGGGCTGACATGAAAGTAGAGCTCCTCAACGACGGTCCTGTCACCATTTGCATGGACACCAAGAATAAAGAATAAAGTAAAAAAGAAAGAAACCATGACCATCAAAGAAGCCCAGCAGGCTGTTGACCAATGGATTCAGTCGTATGGCGTACGCTATTTCAACGAACTGACCAACATGGCTGTTTTGACAGAAGAAGTGGGAGAGCTGGCACGTGTCATCAGCCGCCGCTATGGTGAACAGTCTTGGAAACCCACAGACCCGCGCCGTGAAGACAATGGTCAGCAGGCATTAGGTGAGGAGATGGCCGACGTGTTCTGGGTACTGCTCTGCCTGGCCAATCAAACCGGAGTGGATCTCACCGAACAACTGCGTCGCAGCATAGAGAAAAAGACCCGACGTGACGCCTGTCGGCATCAGGAAAACAAAAAACTCCAACCGGCATCTGCCTCTTCTGAATCATCGAAATCAACAGAAAAATCCAAGTAAACCAAAGAGTTATAACCCATCAAATAAATCAAAAAAACATGGAAAAACAATTCAGCAAGATTGAGCAAGCCCTGCAGAAGTACAACACAGAGCTTGATGATGCGCAAGTGCGCGAGGCTGTGAAGAAAATCATTGCCGAGAAAGTTCCCCAAAACGATACTCCCGAAGTGAAGCGGTTTCTCTTCGGAAGCATAGAACTGACCACCTTGAAGACCACCGACAGCGATGAGAGCGTGATGGCATTCACCGAGCGAGTGAACGACTTTGCCGCCGCCTACCCCGCCCTACCCCACGTTGCCACCATCTGCGTCTATCCCTGCTTTGCCAAGACCGTTAGCGAGACCTTGGAAGTAGAAGGAGTTGAAGTGGCTTGTGTGAGCGGCTCGTTCCCTTCTTCTCAGGCCCTGATTGAGGTGAAGGTTGCCGAGACAGCCTTGGCCGTAAAAGACGGTGCCACAGAGATTGACATCGTCATGCCGGTTGGTAAGTTTCTCAGTGGCGATTTTGAAGGCGTTTGTGAAGATATCACAGAACTGAAGGCAGCCTGCGGCGATGCCGCCATGAAGGTGATCTTAGAGACCGGCGATCTGCGCAACTGCAGTGACATCAAGAAAGCCTCCATCCTGTCGATGTATGCAGGTGGCGACTACATCAAGACTTCCACGGGTAAGGAGAAGGTCAGCGCCACTCCCGAAGCCGCCTATGTGATGTGTCAGGCCATCAAGGAATACTACGATGAAACGGGCATTCAGATTGGTTTCAAGCCCGCTGGTGGCATTAACACCGTGATGGATGCCGTCATCTACTACACCATCGTCAAGGAAGTGCTGGGTGAAAAGTGGCTCACCAACAAGTGGTTCCGCATGGGTACCAGCCGTCTTGCCAACCTCTTGTTGAGCGAGATTGAAGGTCAGGAACTGAAGTTCTTCTAAACAAAAACATCCGGAAGTCTTTTCCAAGTTATCGGAAAAGGTTTCCGGATGAGTTTCCTTCTATCAAGTTTCAATCGTGAAAAGTCAGGTCAAGCAGGTGGTTCTTTTTCTTCAACGCGTGCTTGATAGCTGCAGAAAGCAAATCCTTTTTCTACAGAAAGCTGTCCCTTTATCTACAGAAAGCAAATCCTTTATCTGCAGAAAGCTATCCCTTTATCTGCAGAAAGCTATCCCTTTATCTGCAGAAAGCTGTCCCTTTATCTATAGAAAGCAAATCCTTTATCTACAGAAAGCAAATCCTTTATCTGCAAAAAGCTGTCCCTTTATCCTCAAAGGAGAAGCCTTTGGTCAGGTAAAATAAATTATATTGCAAAGTAAAATAAATTATATTACAAAGTAAAATAAATTATATTGCAAAGTAAAATAAATTATATTGCAAAGTAAAATAAATTATTTTGGTAGATGAGTGCAGTCTCTTGAGATGACAAACCCAAGCTTTCCGTGTTGAAAAAAGGGTTTTGTTCTATCAGTTTTCACGTTCTATCACAAAGTCGAGGTAGCTCTTCAGAGC
>CAMNOK010000007.1 GCA_946546825.1 uncultured bacterium | reverse complement strand
AGGTATGCAATGGACTGACCGCATCAGACAGGTAAAGATTCTGCTGGTTGTCATGGCCGTGGTGATTGCCGTGGCCTCGCTGGTTGCCTCCCATGTCCTGACTCGTGACCTCTATGAGGAGGAACACAAGAAGATGGAGATATGGGCAGAAGCTATGCGTGCACTTAATGATGACAATGAAGACGGTGGCATGGGACTGGTGCTGAAGGTTATTGAAGACAATACCACTATTCCTGTCGTTGTCTTTGATTCAAAAGGAGACGTGCAGGTGTTCCGAAATATGACACTTAAGGCGGAGTCGTCTGCTGACAGCCTAAAGGAACTCTCGGTTCGTGGCAACAGCATGAAGAATGCCGGTCATGTCATCAGAATTCGTTTCGATGAGTCTTCAAAGAGTAATTTTATTGATGTCTGTTATGATGACTCGTTAATGTTGAAACGACTGGCTGTGTATCCGTATATACAACTGGGCGTTGTCTTGTTGTTTGTCGTCATCGCTATCTTTGCACTCCTCACTTCGAAGAAGGCCGAACAGAACAAGGTGTGGGTGGGACTGTCTAAGGAAACGGCTCATCAGCTCGGCACACCTATTTCCAGTCTGATGGCCTGGACGGAGATTCTGAAGGAAAACTATCCTGATGACGAACTGATTCCTGAGATGGACAAAGACGTGAAGCGTCTTCAGCTCATTGCTGACAGGTTCTCCAAGATTGGATCGCTGCCAGCCCCCATTCCTTCAAGCGTGAATGAGGTGCTGAGTCACGTCATTGACTATATGGACCGTCGCACCTCTCATAAGGTGAAGATGATAAAGGATTTCCCCGACCATGATGTCATCGTGCCGATGAATGCCTCTCTCTTTGAATGGGTTATAGAGAACCTTTCAAAGAATGCCGTTGACGCAATGGGGGGCGAGGGAATGATTACACTACATGTGGAGGAACAAGACGGAAAGGCTGTCATCGAGGTGACCGATACAGGCAAGGGCATCAGGAAGAAAGACCTCAGCAGTGTCTTCACGCCAGGATTCACTACCAAGAAGAGAGGGTGGGGACTGGGACTGTCGCTGGCCAAACGCATCGTGGAGGAATATCACCGTGGGCGTATCTTTGTTAAAAACTCAGAACTTGGCAAAGGAACAACATTCCGCATAGAATTGAATAAGTGAAAAATTAATGCATCATGCAATAAACATTAACCTGTCGTACCTAAAAAAACAAGATTTATTTTGTCATATCTCGGAAAAAAGTTGTAACTTTGCAGCCCGATGTGTAGTATGGATACCTTTAAGATTGATTTGAAAGGACTGAAAGAAGACTCCACTACGCTGGAATACAGTCTGGACAAAGGTTTCTTCGAGGCCATCGATGCTCCCGACGTGAGGAGCGGAGAGCTTCGGACGCAGGTTGTTGTCAACCGGTCGTCCGGCTTCTTCAAGCTTCGCTTCCACACGGTAGGAATCCTGCATGTCCCCTGTGATTTGTGTCTTGACGACATGGATCTGCCGATCGACACTACGGATGAAATCCTGGTGAAGTTCGGTGAAGACTACAGAGAGGAGGATGATGTCATCATCATTGCCGAGGACGAAGGAATACTCGACGTGGCATGGCTCATCTACGAGTTCATAGCGCTCGCCATTCCCATCAAGCATGTGCATGCACCTGGAAAATGCAACCCTGCGATGAGTAAGTTGCTCGAAGAGCACAGCGCTGCCCGAAGCGGCGAACAGGAAGGTGAGAAGGCCGTTGACCCTCGCTGGGAAAAACTGAGAGACTTGAAAATGAAGAGCGAAGAGTGAGAAATACTCCTCGCCCAGAAAACGTAAAATGTAAATTATTAAAATAGTTAAGAATTATGGCACATCCTAAAAGAAGACAGTCAAAGACTCGTACACTTAAAAGAAGAACTCACGACAAGGCCGTAGCCCCTACATTGGCAGTATGTCCTAACTGTGGTGCATACTATGTATATCACACGGTATGCCCGACATGTGGTTACTACAGAGGCAAGGTAGCCATCGTCAAGGAAGTTGCAGAGTAATCATTAGTCAATGGGAAAAATCAATGCGATAATCACCGGCGTGGGTGGCTATGTGCCCGACTATATTCTTGATAATGAGGAGTTGGCGCGCATGGTGGACACCAGTGACGAGTGGATTATGACGCGTGTCGGTATCAAGGAGCGTCACATCCTCACTGAGGAGGGGCTCGGTACCAGTTATATGGCCCGCAAGGCTGCCAAACAGCTTATCGAGAAGACAGGCGTTGATCCCGATACCATTGATGCACTGATTGTCACCACCACAACGCCTGATTATAAGTTTCCGTCAACGGCATCCATCGTGTTGGGTAAGCTGGGATTGAAGAATGCTTTTGCCTTCGACTTCTCAGCAGCCTGCTGTGGATTTATGTACACGCTCGACGTGGCATCGTCCATGATACAAAGCGGACGCTATAAGAAGATCATTGTCATCGGAGCTGACAAGATGTCCTCGATGGTCGATTACACAGACCGTCAGACCTGCGTACTCTTCGGTGACGGTGCGGGCGCCGTTCTCGTGGAAGCCACTGATGAAGAAGGCTACGGATTGCAGAATTCGTTCTTCCGTACAGACGGTAAAGGCTTGCCTTTCCTTCACATGAAGGCCGGTGGTTCTGTTTGTCCGCCGTCACACTTTACGGTGGATCATCGCCTGCACTACCTCTATCAGGAGGGGCGCACGGTGTTTCGCTATGCGGTTACCAATATGGGAGATGACGTGCTGAAGGTTATGAAGGATAATAACCTGACTGCTGATGACGTGGACTGGGTGATACCTCACGAGGCCAACCAGCGTATCATCGAAGCCGTTGCCAAACGCGTGGACATCCCTATGGAGAAGGTCGTTGTCAATATTGAACGCTACGGTAACACCAGTGCTGCCACGATTCCACTGGCTATCTGGGATCATGAAGCCAACCTGAAGAAGGGCGACAACGTGATCTTCACGGCATTTGGTGCAGGTTTTGTTCATGGAGCCACTTACTACAAGTGGGCATACGATGGCCGTAAACGATGAATCTGAAATGACAAATTACTAATGACGAATAATCATAAAGCTGGATTTGTCAACATCGTTGGCAACCCCAACGTAGGTAAAAGTACGCTCATGAACCAGTTGGTTGGTGAGCGTATTTCTATTGCTACTTTCAAGTCGCAGACAACACGCCACCGCATCATGGGTATTGTCAACACCCCTGATATGCAGATTGTGTTTTCTGACACTCCTGGCGTATTGAAACCCAACTACAAACTCCAGGAGTCAATGTTGGCTTTCTCGGAGTCGGCCTTGAAAGACGCAGATATCCTACTCTATGTGACAGATGTCATAGAGAGTCCGGAGAAAAACATGGACTTCTTGGAGAAAGTGCAGAAAATGCAGATACCGGTGTTGCTGCTCATCAACAAAATAGATGAACTTCAGAATTCTCCTAATAGCCAGAAGACTCAGAACGTCCAGGAAGTGCTCGGCGACATTGTCACCAAATGGCATTCGCTGTTGCCTCAGGCTGAGATTCTTCCCATCTCGGCGAAGAATAAGTTTGGTATTGACATACTGCTCAAGCGCATTCGGGAAATGCTGCCGGAGAGTCCGGCCTACTTCGACAAGGAACAGCTTACCGACAAGCCTGCCCGCTTCTTTGTCTCAGAGATTATCCGCGAGAAGATTCTCCTCTATTACGACAAGGAGATTCCTTACAGCGTGGAGGTGGTGGTAGAGAGTTTTAAAGAGACAGACCGGCGCATAGATATCAGTGCCATCATCTATGTGGAACGAGAATCCCAGAAGGGAATTATCATTGGTCATCAGGGGGTGGCCCTGAAGAAGGTTGGCATGGAGAGCCGGAAGGCCTTGGAGAAGTTCTTTGACAAGAAGATACACCTTTCCACCTTTGTCAAAGTGGATAAAGACTGGCGGTCATCCAAAAAGGAACTCGACAACTTCGGTTATAACCCCGAATAGCAATAGTCCCCCAATTAGTTAACTTTGTAGGCAAAATAAAAGAATATGGCAAATTTAGTAGCGATAGTAGGACGCCCGAACGTGGGCAAGTCAACCTTGTTCAATCGTCTGACCAAGAGTCGTCAGGCTATTGTCAGCGATGAAGCCGGAACAACCCGCGATCGTCAGTATGGAAAATGTGACTGGAACGGACGTGAGTTCTCCGTGGTTGACACCGGTGGCTGGGTGGTAAACTCCGATGATGTCTTTGAGGAGGAGATTCGCAAACAGGTGATGGTGGCTACCGAAGAGGCCGACCTGGTGTTGTTTCTGGTAGATATCAAGAACGGTGTCACTGACCTCGACATGGACGTAGCCCTCATCCTGCGCCGTACGAAACTTCCCGTTATCCTCGTTGCCAATAAAGCTGATGACGGAAAAGACCTTTACTATCAGTATGACTTCTATAAGCTGGGACTGGGTGACCCCATGTGTGTCAGTGCTGCAACGGGAAGTGGCACCGGTGACTTGCTCGACCTGGTGCTGGAGAAGATGCCTGGCAGGGAGGAGGAAGACACCGAGAGCGGCATACCGCGCTTTGCTGTGGTGGGACGTCCGAATGCAGGGAAGTCGAGCCTCATCAATGCCTTCATCGGTGAGGACCGCCATATCGTGACCGACATTGCCGGAACAACCCGTGACAGCATCTATACGAAATATGACAAGTTCGGCTTCGACTTCTATCTGGTTGATACCGCAGGCATCCGTCGTAAGAACAAGGTGTCGGAAGATTTGGAGTTCTACAGCGTGATGCGCTCCATCAGAGCTATTGAAAACTCCGATGTCTGCATACTGATGATTGATGCTACCCGGGGCATAGAGGCGCAGGACATGAACATCTTCCAGATTATCCAGAAGAACAACAAGTCGCTCGTTGTCGTGGTGAACAAGTGGGACCTTGTAGAGGATAAGTCGCAGATTGTCATCAAGACTTTCGAGAATGCCATTCGCCAACGAATGGCTCCGTTTGTTGATTTCCCCATTATCTTCGCCTCGGCTCTGACCAAGCAGCGCATCTTCAAGGTCCTGGAGACTGCCAAGCAGGTGTATCTCAACCGCAAGGCCCGTGTCGGCACCACCAAACTCAACGAGGTGATGCTTCCCCTCATCGAGTCATTCCCGCCACCCAGTATCAAGGGCAAATATATCAAAATCAAGTATTGCACCCAGATTCCTGACACCCAGATTCCTACTTTTGTGTTCTATGCCAATCTGCCGCAGTATGTCAAGGAACCATATCGCCGATTTCTTGAGAACAAGATTCGTGAGAATTGGCCGATGACGGGATGTCCCATCAATGTCTTTGTGCGCCAAAAGTAGGAGTTGAATGAAGATCGTGAAAGATATGAAATGTTCATGCGATAAGATTGCCTTTGGCTTGGTGATAGTTTTTTTTGTCTTCATGGGCTGTTCTTCGAAACCCGATGCCGACACTTTGGCTGGAGAGACTGCTAAACAGTATTATGACTATCTGTTGGAAGGCAAGTATGAGGAATGGGTGGATGGACACTATCAGCCAGAGCGTATTCCCGAAGGCTATCGCGCACAACTGGTGACCAACGCCCGCATGTTCATGCGGCAGCAGCAGCGCGAGCACGGCGGCATCCGCGAGGTGCGTGTCGTGAATGCCAAAGCCGACACCGCCAGCCATCGGGCCGATGTCTTCATGGTCTTTATCTATGGCGACTCCACCAACGAAGAGACCCTTGTCCCCATGGTGGAAGACAAGGGCCTGTGGTATCTGCGTTAGCATGCCAACAGTCTGTTGGTGGCGTTAGCTCTTTTTTTCTTGCTGCTGATGTTGGATGACCGTCTCGCGCATCTCCTTCAGCAGGTCAGAGGCAAAGATGAAGTCTGTCAGCCGCTTGTTGGTCGATAGCATGATGTCGCCGCTCACCCCCTGCCAGTTGATTTCCCCTTTATAAATGAAGTTGATGCTTTCTCCGATGCCCATGACGGAGTTCATGTCGTGGGTGTTGATGATGGTCGTTATGTTAAGGTCGTGGGTGATACTTGACAGCAGATTGTCGATGACCAGTGACGTCTTTGGGTCCAGTCCGCTGTTCGGCTCGTCGCAGAACAGGTACTTGGGGTTTAATACGATGGCGCGGGCGATGGCTACACGCTTCTGCATGCCGCCGGAAATCTCGGCTGGATATTTGTTCTCTGTATCTCGCAGATTGACTCGTTCGAGGCATTCCATGGCCCGTTGTTTCCTTTCGCGCAGTGTCATGGGTGAGAAAATGTCGAGGGGAAACATCACGTTCTCCAGAACAGAGAGAGAGTCGAAGAGAGCAGCACTCTGGAAAATCATGCCCATCTCACGGCGCATGTGCACTTTCTCCTTCTTGCTCATCTTTACAAAGTCGCGCCCATCATAGAGTACCTCACCGCTCGTGGGCGAGAGCAGTCCCACCAGATTCTTCATCAGTACCGTCTTGCCTGAGCCCGATTGTCCGATAATGAGGTTGGTCTTGCCGTCCTCAAAGACACAGTTGATGTTGTGAAGCACCTCCTTGTCATCAAAACTTTTATATAGGTTCTTGACTTCTATCATGACAGCAGTTCGGTTAGGAAGACATTGGAGAACAAGGTGACGATGGAGCTGTTGACCACGGCATCGGTCGATGCCTTGCCCACTTCCACGGCACCACCCTTGACGGTGTAGCCATAAAACGATGATACACTTGCGATGATGAATGCGAAGGCCAGACTCTTGATGATACTCATCCACACGAACCAGGGATTGAAGTCGTGCAGCAATCCTACAGTGAGGTCTTCAGGGGTGATGATATGTCCGATGTAGGCAGTGGAGTAGGCCCCCACGATGCCCATGGCAGTGGAGAAAATCACCAGGATGGGCATGATGGTGACAAACCCTAAAATCTTTGGCAGGATGACGTAGGAGGCGGAGTTGATGCCCATGATCTCCAGAGCATCCAACTGTTGTGAGATGCGCATGAAGCCAATCTCCGATGCAATGTTTGACCCCACCTTGCCGGCCAGAATCAGACACATGATGGATGAGGAAAACTCCAACAACATGATTTCACGCGTGGTGTAGCCCGACACCCAGCGGGGCATCCAGGGACTCTGGATGTTCAGTTTCATCTGGATGCAGATGATGGCACCGAAGCCGAAGGAAATCAGCAGCACGATGGGGATGGAATCAATGCCCAGCTGCATCATCTCCCTGACATATTGTTTCCAGAACATGCGGAAGCGTTCAGGCCGTGCAAACGTGCGGCCCATGAGAATCAGATAGCTTCCGAAGGTCTTTAGAAAATGGATAATCAGCATGTTTCTTCAGTTCTTTAGCGATGCAAAAGTAACCAAATTCTGTTTAAAAACTGCAATATTAGACATAGTTTTTCGTGTGATGTGCTATAATTTGGCAGTTTTTTAGTAATTTTGTCGGCAAATACGAATCGAAAGATGAAGATTACTGCTTTTTTCAAGAAAGACAAGAAGGATAAGGGCGACGCGCAGCAGGCTGTTGAGGAGCAAAAGCCCCTTGACCCCATGCTTCAAGGTTCGCCCGACAGTCTGGTGTTGCGCACAGAAGGACTGGTGAAGATTTATGGCAAGCGTACGGTAGCCAACGGTGTCTCGTTCCATGTCCGCCAGGGTGAGATTGTCGGTCTGCTCGGACCTAATGGCGCCGGCAAGACAACCTCGTTCTATATGACCACCGGTCTGGTGGTACCCAATGCCGGTCATGTCTATCTGAACGACGGTCATGATCTGGAAGTTACCGACTATCCTGTCTATATGCATGCCAAGGCGGGCATCGGCTATCTGGCTCAGGAAGCCTCAGTCTTTCGCAAACTGTCGGTAGAGGATAACATCCTCTCAGTCTTGGAGATGACAGGTAAACCCCGTCAGCAGCAACTGGAAGACTTGGAACGCCTGCTCGTGGAGTTCCACCTGAACCATGTGCGCAAAAATCTGGGTGACCGACTCTCTGGAGGGGAGCGCCGCCGCTGCGAGATAGCCCGCTGCCTGGCCATAGAACCGAAGTTTATCATGCTCGATGAGCCCTTCGCCGGCGTTGACCCTATTGCGGTGGAAGATATCCAGCATGTTGTGTGGAGGCTGAAGGACCGCAACATCGGAATCCTCATCACTGACCACAATGTTCAGGAAACTCTCTCCATCACCGACCGCGCCTATCTGCTCTTCGAGGGTCGCATCCTCTTCCACGGCAAACCCGAGGAATTGGCAGAGAACAAGATAGTTCGAGAAAAATACCTCTCCAACTCATTCGTACTCCGTAAGAAGAACTTCCAAATCGTCGATGAGGACAAGCGCAGGCGTGAGGCCGCCATGCAGAGTTGAATTATTGAATTTTTCCAAGGGAAAGTTAGGTTGTTCAATGGATTTTTAGTAATTTTGCACCCCAAAACTCAGTCAAGCGTAAATTATAAAATCGTAAATACATAAGATGAACATTTCATTTGAAGCACAAGACAAAGTGAATGGTCTGATGACCATCGTTGTGGAGGAGGCCGATTTCCAGGCCGATGTCGAGAAGACATTGAAAGACTATCGTAAGCGCGCCAACATCCCCGGCTTCCGTCCGGGCATGGCTCCCATGGGGATGATTAAACGCCAGTTTGGCGCATCTGTCAAGATGGATGCTATCAACAAGCTGGTGGGACAGGAGATGTATAAGTACATCCAGGAGAACAAGATCCAGATGCTGGGTGAGCCGCTGCCCTCAGAGCAGCAGGAACCTGTGGATATAGAGGGAGCAGCCCCTTACACGTTTAAGTTTGATGTGGCTGTAGCTCCTGAGATGAAGGTTGAACTCACAGGCAAGGATAAGATAGACTACTACACCATCGATGTTGATGACAAACTCATCGACCAGCAGGTGGAGATGTATGCTTCTCGCTCGGGCAGCTATGAGAAAGTCGAGAACTACGAGGGCAACGACATGCTGAAGGGTGATCTGCGGGAATTGGATGCAGAGGGCAATACCCTCGAAGGAGGCGTAACAGTAGAGGCTGCCATTATGATGCCCCAGTATATCAAGGTGGATGATCAGAAGAAGCTCTTCGACGGTGCCAAACTTGGCGACATCATCACCTTCAATCCCAAGAAAGCATATCCCGATAACCTCGGCGAACTCACCTCACTGCTGAAAATCAGTCGTGAGCAGGCCGAGACCCTTACCGCAGACTTCAGCTACCAGATTACCGAGATTAGCCGCTTCAAGAAGGCAGAGGTGAATCAGGAACTTTTCGACCAGGCCTTTGGTAAGGACGCCGTGAAGAGTGAGGAGGAGTTCCGTGCCCGCATTGCAGAGGACCTGAAGAAACAGCTTGTGCTCAACAGCGACTACAAGTTCCTGCAGGATGTGCGTAAGCATATGGAGAAGAAGGTTGGCAACCTGACCTATCCCGATGCTATCCTCAAGCGCGTCATGCTGCTGAATAATAAAGATAAGGATGCCGACTATGTGGAGAAGAACTACGAGGGAAGCATCAAGGAGCTGACCTGGCATCTCATCAAGGAGCAGTTGGTGGCCGCCAACGAGATTAAGATTGACGATGCAGAGGTGAAGAATGCTGCCATCGAACAGGCCCGCGCTCAGTTCGCACAGTATGGTATGACCAACATTCCCGACGAGTATCTGGAAAACTACGCTCAGGAGATGCTTAAGAAACAGGAGACATCTCAGGGACTTGTTGACCGTGCTATCGACGTGAAACTTACTGAAGTACTGAAGAATGTCGTTAAGCTTAACGAGAAGACGGTCTCCCTCGATGAATTCAACAAACTGATGCAAGGATAGTTTCAGACATCGTGCAGGAACATTTCCCATGTGGAATTTTGAAAAACAAAACCACATTTTGGGACCTTGCAGATGAAACGAACAGGACTTTTGTACCGCTGTTGTATCTCGGACGTTATAAACGTCTGGGATTCAACAGCGGTTAATCGTTCAAGGCTTGGGACACTTTGAACAGGCCATCCGGACAGAGTGAACGGGGCATCCGGACAGAGTGTCGACATGTCGTCAGGTTTGTCACAAGAATAGTCAGAATAATACCAAATGGGCAAAGTAATCGTTGCCTATGGGAACCCTGTACTCAGATAAGGTGTGTGGAATGAGTAAGAGAGTATGCTAAGCTGAGAATAAGTTGAAAAAAAACATGCAGGAAGTTTTTGTGATTATCTTTTTTTTCGTATCTTTGTATCACTAATCAAATATTTATGAACGATTTTAGGAAATATGCCACCCAGCACATGGGTATCAATGGAATGGTTGTCGATGACGTGATGAACGCCCAGGCACAGTATATGAATCCGTATATTTTGGAGGAACGTCAGCTGAATGTCACCCAGATGGATGTCTTCTCCCGGTTGATGATGGACCGTGTAATCTTCCTTGGAACGGAAATCAACGACTATACTGCTAACGTATTGCAGGCTCAGCTGTTATATCTGGATGCCAGTGACCCGGGCAAGGATATCAATGTCTATATCAACTCACCTGGCGGTAGCGTGTATGCCGGTCTGGGAATCTACGACACCATGCAGTTTATCTCCAGTAAGGTCGCTACCATCTGCACTGGCATGGCAGCCTCGATGGCCGCTGTGTTGCTTGTGGCCGGTGAGGAAGGCATGCGCTCGGCACTGCCCCACAGTCGTGTGATGATTCATCAGCCGCTTGGCGGAGCGCAGGGACAGGCCAGCGATATCGAGATTACAGCTCGCGAAATACAGAAGTTGAAGAAAGAACTCTATACTATTATTGCCAACCACTCACACACCGACTATGACAAAGTGTGGGCCGACAGCGACCGTGACTATTGGATGACAGCCGAAGAGGCCAAAGAGTACGGCATGATAGACAATATTCTGCAAAAAAAGATCTGATGTGCTATGCCGAAGAAAGTATGTAATTTTTGCGGAAGGAGTGAAAACGAAGTAAAACTGCTTATTACAGGACTCAACGGCAATATCTGTGAGGACTGTGCTATGCAGGCTTATCAGATTGTACAGTCGGCGGGGCTGGCCGGCGAGCAGCAGAGAGAAAGCAAGGCCGGCGGCAAGGCGTTCACCTTGAAAAAGGTGCCAAAGCCTCAGGAAATCAAAGCCTATCTTGACCAATATGTCATCGGTCAGGATGAGGCTAAGCGTTTCCTTGCTGTTTCTGTCTATAACCACTACAAACGACTGCTTCAGCCTAAGGACGACAAGGATGGTGTAGAGATAGAGAAAAGTAATATTATTATGGTGGGTTCTACCGGAACGGGTAAAACTCTTTTGGCACGCACCATTGCCAAGATGCTCGATGTTCCTTTTACCATTGTTGATGCCACGGTGTTTACTGAGGCCGGCTATGTGGGAGAGGATGTGGAAAGTATTCTGAGCCGCCTGCTGCAGGTGGCCGACTACGACTTGGAGGCTGCACAGCGCGGAATAGTATTTATTGACGAGATTGACAAGATTGCCCGTAAGAGCGACAACCCCAGTATCACGCGTGACGTCAGTGGTGAAGGCGTGCAACAGGGCTTGCTGAAATTGTTGGAAGGAACCATGGTTAACGTACCGCCCAAGGGAGGTCGTAAGCACCCTGATCAAGACTATATTCATGTGGACACGCGAAACATTCTGTTCATTTGCGGTGGAGCCTTCGACGGCATCGAAAGGAAAATAGCACAACGCATGAATACCCATGTCGTTGGCTTCAACTCTGTGCAAAACCAATCTCGTGTTGACAAAGACAACATCATGCAGTATATCCAGCCGCAGGACCTGAAATCCTTTGGACTGATACCTGAGATTATTGGACGCCTGCCGGTGCTTACCTATCTGAATCCACTCGACCGTGAAGCCTTGCACCGCATCCTCACAGAGCCGAAGAACTCCATCGTCAAGCAGTATGAGAAGCTCTTCGAGATGGACGGCATCAAACTGACCTTCGCTCAGGAGGCACTGGACTATATGGTTGACAAAGCCGTGGAATTCAAGCTTGGCGCCCGCGGACTGCGCTCCATCGTGGAGTCGGTCATGATGGATGCCATGTTTGAGGTTCCTTCCAAGAGAGTGAAAAAGTTTGAGGTGACCCTCGACTACACCAAGCAACAGATGGAGAAATCCCATCTCAACCAGGAGATAGCATAAACTACCACACCACGCCCCTAACGAGCTAAAAAATGACTAAGAATCTTGACCTGACCAATAAACTGAAGCACTATTTCGGCTTCGATAAGTTCAAAGGCGACCAGGAAGCCATTATCAACAACCTGATGGCCGGAAACGACACGTTCGTGCTCATGCCTACCGGTGGAGGCAAAAGCCTCTGCTACCAATTGCCCTCACTCATCATGGAGGGTACTGCCATCGTCATCTCACCTCTCATTGCACTGATGAAGAATCAGGTAGATGTCATCAACGGCATGAGTGAGGGGGATGGCGTGGCTCACTACTTGAACTCATCGTTGAACAAAGCTGCCATCCAGCAAGTCATCGATGACGTACGCTCGGGGCGTACAAAGTTGCTTTATGTGGCACCCGAATCGCTGAACAAGGAGGAAAATGTGGCCTTCCTGAAGGAGGTGAAGATTTCTTTCTATGCTATCGACGAGGCACATTGCATCTCCGAGTGGGGACATGACTTCCGACCGGAGTATCGCAACATTCGACCAACTATCAATAAGATTGGAAATGCTCCTGTCATAGCTCTGACAGCTACCGCTACCGATAAGGTGCGCACCGATATCAAGAAGAGTCTCGGAATTATCGATGCTGCAGAGTTCAAGAGCTCCTTCAATCGACCGAATCTCTATTACGAAGTACGGCAAAAGGGTAAGGACATTGATCGCCAGATTATCATGTTCATCAAGCAGCATGCAGGCAAGAGTGGTATCGTCTATTGCTTGTCGCGCAAGAAAGTGGAAGAACTGGCAGCCGTGCTGCAGGCCAATGATATTAAGGCCGCTGCCTACCATGCCGGCCTGGACTCTGTGACCCGTTCGCAAACCCAGGACGACTTCCTCATGGAGCGCATTGACGTCATCGTGGCTACCATCGCCTTTGGCATGGGTATCGACAAACCCGATGTGAGGTTTGTCATTCATTACGACATACCTAAGAGTCTGGAGGGCTACTATCAGGAAACGGGTCGTGCAGGGCGCGACGGTGGCGAGGGTCTCTGCATCGCCTTCTATGCCAACAAGGACCTGCAGAAACTGGAGAAATTCATGGAGGGCAAACCTGTTGCAGAACAAGATATCGGCCGACAACTCTTACAGGAGACTGCTGCCTATGCGGAGTCGAGTGTGTGCCGTCGGCGTATGCTGCTCCACTACTTCGGAGAAGAATACAAGAAAGACAATTGTCAGAACTGTGACAACTGTCTGCATCCGAAAGAAAAACGTGAGGCTAAAGAGGCTTTGTTGATTGTTCTGAAAGCCGTGTTGGCCATCAAGGAGAATTTCCGACAAAACTATGTTGTGGACTTCGTTCAGGGAAAGGCCACTGACGACATCTGTTCTCACCGTCACGATGAGCTGGAGGAATTTGGAAGTGGTGAAGACGAGGACCCGAAGATATGGAATCCCGTCATCCGGCAGGCGCTCATCGCTGGCTATTTGAAGAAGGATGTAGAAAACTACGGATTGCTGAAGCTAACCAGTGCGGGCAAACGCTTTATAAAGTCGCCCAAGTCGTTTATGATTGTCGAAGACACTGTGTTCAGCGATTTAGAAGAAGAGCCAGAAGCCACGGGGACTGCCCTTGACCCGACACTCTATGCCATGCTGAAAGACTTGCGGAAAGACACAGCCCGGAAACTGGACTTGCCACCTTATGTCATCTTTCAAGATGTCTCTTTGGAGCAGATGGCAACAATGTACCCCATCACACTGTCAGAGCTGCAAAATATCCAGGGGGTGGGAGCCGGAAAGGCCAAGCGCTATGGTCAGGCCTTTTGTGACCTGATTAAGAAGCACTGTGACGAAAACCATATAGAGCGAGCTGAGGAATTGCGCGTGCGCACTGTGGCCAAAAAGTCTATGCTGAAAGTGAAAATCATCCAAAGCATCGACCGCCAAGTAGCTCTTGACGACATCGCTACTTCGCAAGGACTGGAGTTTGAGGAACTGCTCAACGAGGTGGAAGCCATCGTTTATAGCGGCACAAAGCTTAATATTGATTATTTCCTGGACGAGGTGATGGACGAAGACCATATTGACGATATCTACGACTATTTCCATGAGAGTGAGACCGACAGTCTGGATGCCGCACAGGAAGAACTCGGGCCAGACTATACCGAAGACGAGATTCGTCTCGTGCGCATAAAGTTCCTGTCGGAAATGGCCAACTGAAGCTTCCCCCTGCGCGTTAAATCGTATTAATAAGGTGTGATTTTCGTCAAAAGAGTGGGAAATCTGCAAAAAATGATGTAAATTTGCACGCAATAAATTTTAAAGACATTAACCATGGCATCATTTGTTGCAGACAAGATTGTAATGGACGGACTAACGTTTGATGACGTCCTGTTGATTCCCGCTTATTCCGAAGTGTTACCTAAGACGGTAGAATTGCAGACACAGTTCTCACGTCACATCAAACTGAATATCCCCTTCGTCACTGCCGCAATGGATACTGTGACGGAGTCGTCAATGGCCATTGCCATTGCGCGGGAAGGAGGTATCGGCGTTATTCATAAAAACATGTCTATTGATGCCCAGGCACGCGAGGTGGCCATTGTCAAGCGCGCCGAGAACGGTATGATCTATGATCCCGTAACCATACAATGTGGTCGCACCGTGCAGGACGCCTTGGATATGATGGCCGACTATCACATCGGAGGTATTCCTGTCGTTGATGAGGAAAACCACCTTGTGGGTATCGTGACCAACCGTGACCTTCGTTTTGAGCGCCGCTTAGACAAGAAGATTGATGACGTGATGACCAAGGAAAACCTTGTCACCACCCATCAGCAGACCGACCTGACCGCTGCTGCTCAGATTCTCCAGGAGAACAAAATTGAAAAACTTCCTGTCATTGACAAGGAAAACCATCTGATAGGATTGATAACCTATAAGGATATCACCAAGGCCAAGGATAAGCCCATGGCCTGCAAGGATGAAAAAGGTCGTCTGCGTGTTGCTGCAGGCGTCGGTGTGACAGCCGATACATTGGAACGTGCACAAGCACTGGTTGATGCAGGGGCCGATGCTATCGTCATTGATACTGCTCATGGCCACTCCAAGGGTGTCATAGAGAAGCTCGTAGAGGTAAAAAAAGCCTTCCCTGATGTAGATGTTGTGGTTGGAAATGTTGCCACGGGCGATGCAGCTCGCATGTTGGTTGAAAATGGTGCCGACGCCATCAAGGTCGGAATCGGTCCGGGCTCTATCTGTACCACTCGTGTCGTGGCAGGTGTTGGAGTGCCCCAGCTGACTGCCGTCTATGATGTGTTCAGTGCCTTGAAGGGTACGGGCGTACCTCTGATTGCCGATGGCGGCCTGCGCTATTCCGGCGATATCGTAAAGGCTCTGGCTGCCGGAGGTTCCAGTGTCATGATAGGTTCGCTGGTAGCTGGAACGGAGGAGAGTCCTGGTGATACCATCATTTTCAATGGTCGTAAGTTTAAGAGCTATCGTGGGATGGGGTCTCTTGAAGCTATGGAGAATGGCTCTAAGGATCGTTATTTCCAGAGTGGCACGAAGGACGTGAAGAAGCTGGTGCCCGAAGGCATTGCCGGGCGTGTTCCCTACAAGGGAACGGTGCAGGAGGTCATCTACCAGCTCACCGGTGGTCTGCGTTCTGGTATGGGCTACTGCGGTGCTTCCAGTATTGAACGTCTGCATGACGCGCGTTTCGTGCGTATTACCAACGCCGGAGTCATGGAAAGCCATCCACACGACATTACCATAACCAGTGAGGCCCCCAACTATTCAAGACCGGAGTAGAAGGCAGATAAAAGACTTTCTGGTGATTTCGAAAGGGGGTAGATAGCAACAATAGTAACAGAAAAAAGAAACACATAAGTAAAATAAATATGCGCCAATATCATGGACTGGGAACGCTCGGAACAAAAGCATTGATGATGTTCCTTGCAATATTGCCGGCAACGGTGCAGGCACAAGAAGATCCTACCATCATGACGGTCAACGGAACCCCCGTGAGCCGCTCGGAATTTGAATATTCCTTCAACAAGAACAACGCAGAGGGCGTGGTCGATAAGAAGAGTGTGGAGGAGTATGTGGAACTTTTTATTAATTACAAGCTGAAGGTTGAGGCTGCAAAGGAAGCTCGAATTGACACGATGGTGTCGTTCCAACAGGAGTTTGCTTCCTATCGCGACCAACAGATTCGTCCCTCGTTCATCACGGATGAAGACGTGGAGGCTGAGGCTCGGAAGATTTATGAGGAAACCCGACTGCGTATTGATACTGCTGGCGGAATGATTAAGCCGGCTCATATCCTCTTATTGTTGAACCAAAAGGCAACTCCCGAACAACAACAGGCAGCCAAGGTGCGTATCGACTCTATCTATCAGGCATTGCAAAATGGTGCAGACTTCGCCGACATGGCCCGGCGGTTCTCTGATGACAAGGGAACGGCTGTGCATGACGGAGAATTGCCATGGATCAGCAAAGGACAGACATTGCCTGATTTTGAGAAAGCAGCCTATGCGTTGGAAGTGGGACAGATGAGTAAGCCGATATTGTCGCCTGCGGGATATCATATCATCAAACTGATAGATAAGGGAAACTTCTTCCCCTACGATTCGGTACATGCCGATATTCTCCGTTTCATTGAACAACGTAATATTCGTGAAAGTATCATCGACAACAAGTTGGCAGAAATGGCCAAGGCTGTCGGTGATGATGTCACCCCGGCTCAGTTGCTGGAGCAACGCGCCGAGGAAATGAGTGAAAAGGACAGTGACCTGAAATATCTCATACAGGAATACCACGACGGGCTGATGCTCTATGAGATTAGCAATCAGAAAGTGTGGAAGAAGGCTGCTGACGATGAAGCTGGATTGGCCAAATATTTCAAGAAGAACAAGAAGAAATACGCCTGGGATACACCGCGCTTCAAGGGCATCGCCTACCGCACACGCGAAGCTGCCGATGTCAAAGAAGTGCAGAAGGTTTTGAAGGGACTCCCCTTCGACCAGTGGGCAGACAAGTTACGCAGTACGTTCAATAATGACTCTATCCTGCGTATCCGTGTCGAGAAAGGTATCTTCAAGCAGGGTGACAATCCCATCGTGGATCGCGATGTCTTCAAACTCTCCAAAGAGGTCCCTGCCAATTCTGAGTATCCTAACCAGGCGGTTTTCGGTAAGAAACTGAAAGCTCCAAAAGACTATCAGGATGTGCGTGGATTAGTATTGGCCGACTACCAGGAACAACTGGAGAAAGAATGGGTGGCAGCATTGCGTAGCCGCTATGTTGTAACAGTTAATCAAGAAGTCCTCAAGACGGTAAATAAACATTAAGAATCTTACAAGACATGCAGAAATATATTCAGATAGCCGGTATGCTAATGATGTTGCCCTTGACCGCGGTAATGGCAGTGGCCAAGGATTTCCCGGCTGCTGCTGAACCGGACTCTGTCCTGATACAGGAGAGTAGGAGCTCCGTTCCGGAGAGCAGTGTCGTTGATGAGGTCATCTGGGTGGTGGGCGACGAGCCAATCTTCAAGTCTGACGTGGAGGCCATCCGAGCACAGAGTGATGCTGAAGGTGTCAAGTGGAGAGGAAATCCCGATTGTTCCATACCGGAACAGATTGCTGTGCAGAAACTGTTCCTTCATCAGGCAGCCATTGACTCCATCGAGGTTAGTGAGTCTGAAATTGTGCAGAATGTGGACGAACAAATCAACAACTGGATTCAGATTGCCGGCTCACAGGAGAAACTGGAGGAATATAGGAAGCAGAAGATTTCACAAATGCGCCTGAGTATGCATGATGACTTCAAGAAGAATCTGCTGGTGCAAGAGATGAAGAAAAAGCTGGTTGGCGACATTACGGTGTCTCCTGCTGAAGTGCGTGCCTACTTCAAGAAGGTCCCTGTTGACAGTGTTCCCTTTGTTCCGACAGAGGTAGAAGTGCAGATTATTACTATGAAACCGAGCATTCCTGCAGGAGAAATAAATAGAGTGAAAGACGAGCTGCGCGAATATACAGAGCGTGTGACCAAGGGTGAGACAACCTTTGCCACACTGGCCCGCTTCTATTCGGAAGATACTGAGTCGGCACGCCGCGGCGGTGAGCTCGGCTTCGTGTCGCGTGGTAAACTCGATCCTGCTTTTGCCAACGTAGCCTTCAACCTGACAGACCCGAAGAAAATTTCTAAAATCGTGGAGTCTGAGTTCGGATATCATATCATCCAGTTGGTGGAGAAGCGTGGTGATCGCATCAATGTGCGTCACATCCTGCGCCGTCCGAAAATTTCAGGTGAGCTGTTGGAGCAGACTCGTCTGCGTCTGGACTCTATTGCTGACGATATTCGTAGTGGAAAGGCCACTTTTGAACAAGGTGTGCTCTACCTTTCTGACGACAAGGACACCCGCTTCAACCATGGTCTGATGGCCTACACAGACGTGGAGTCGCAGTCGCTGACATCTAAGTTTCGCATGAGAGACCTGCCCTCAGAGGTAGCTCGTGAGGTGGAAAACATGAAGGTGGGCGATATCTCCAACGCCTTCTCCATGATTAACAGTCGCGGGCAGTTGGTCTGCGCCATCATCAAATTGAAGAACCGTATAGAAGGCCACAGGGCTACCATTACGGAGGACTTCCAGGTGATGAAGAATGTGGTGATGGAGAAACGTCGTGAAGAGGCTATCCATGACTGGGTGGTAGATAAAATCAAGCATACCTATGTACGTATCAACGACCGCTACAAGGATTGCGACTATGAGTACGAAGGATGGGTTAGATGATCAATAACGAAAACAGACATCAGAAATATTACGGGCATAGAATCTTGTTGGTCATGGTTCTATGCCTCTTTGGACTTAGCCTCCTGGGTTTTGCCGCCGACCAAAAGCGTAAGCGCAAAGCGCAGGGAAAGGACGAACGAGTGTATCTCATCCATGCCGATGAACTGAAATACGACATATTCGGCAACAATCCCGATGCACAGATTGTGAAAGGCCGGGTGTCGTTTAGTCATCAGGGATCTACACTGACATGCGACAGTGCCTATTTCTTTCAAGAGTCAAACTCTGTGAAGGCCTTTGGCCATGTGCGCTTCCGTCAGGGAGACACGCTCTCACTGACCTGTGACCATGCCGACTATGATGGTGTGGACCAAATGATGAGAGCCAGAAAGGATGTGGTGTTGAAACATCGTAACCAAACGCTATATACTGACAGCTTGAACTATGACCGCATCTACAGCAATGCCTACTTCTTTGAAGGCGGGCGCCTTGTGGATGGCAAGGATCAGTTGGTGTCAGACTGGGGCGAATACAACACGGCGACAAGAAAGGCTACATTTTATTATAATGTGCAGATGACCAACGGCGACCGTAAGGTAACAACCGACACGTTACATTATGACACCCGTACATCGGTGGCCCATGTCGTCGGCCCGTCCACCGTAGAGTCGAACACCAGCACAATTGAAACAAGAGACGGTTTTTTCAATACAAAGACTGAACAGGCACAAATGTTTGGACGCTCTACCATCGTTGACCAGCAGAAGACCATCTCGGGCGACAGCCTTTTCTATGATGACAAGACTGGAGTTAGCGAGGGCTTCGGCAATGTGATATACATCGATCGGGAAAACAGTAACGAGCTGGATTGTGAACATTTGATGTATAATCAACTGACTGGCTATGGGTTTGCTACCGGAAAGGCTCTGGCAAAGGAGTTCTCGCAGGGCGACACCCTCTTCGTGCATGCCGACTCACTGAAAATCTATACGTTCCATATCAACACCGACTCGGTCTATAGAAAGGTCCATTGCTTCAACAAGGTGAGGGCCTATCGGCCGGATATGCAGGCTGTCTGCGACTCGTTGGTGTTCAATTCGCAGGACTCCTGTATGACGATGTATGATAACCCCATTGTGTGGTATGGAACCCGACAGCTCTTTGGCGAAGTCATCAAAGTCTATATGAACGATTCCACGATTCGCATGGCTCATGTCATCGGCCAGGCCTTCTCTGCAGAGAAATGCGACGAACGAGATCATTTCAACCAGTGTTCCGCAACGGAGATGCAGGCATACTTTGAAAACGGTTTCGTGCGCTATGGCGTGGCAACAGGTAATGTACAGACAGCCTTCTATCCTGTAGATGACAAGGACAGCACCCTTATGGCTTTGAACTATGCGGAGATGGACACGATGAAAATCTTTTTCTCCAAGGAGCGAGAACTGGAACATATCTGGGGCTCTCACCCCAAGAATGGAACATGGTATCCAGTCACCCAGATTCCACCTCACAGGAAACATCTGCCGAAGTTTGCTTGGTTTGAACGTATCCGCCCTGTCTCTCGTGACGACGTCTTCGTATGGAGAGGAAAGAAAGAGGATGAGAAGTTGAAGATTGTCGAACGACATGCGGCTCCGTTGCAAAAATTTAATACGGACGAAAAATGAGTGATATCATACAGCTGCTCCCAGATTCTGTTGCTAATCAGATAGCAGCGGGTGAGGTTATCCAGCGACCGGCAAGTGTCATCAAGGAACTTGTTGAAAATGCTGTCGATGCCGGTGCGAAGACCATCCATGTCTTGGTTGTCGATGCCGGCCGAACTTCTATTCAGGTCGTTGATGATGGGACCGGAATGTCGGGCACAGATGCCAGACTTGCTTTTGAACGCCATGCAACCTCTAAGATTCGAAATGCAGAAGACTTGTTCTCCCTGCACACGATGGGCTTCCGCGGAGAGGCCCTGGCCTCTATAGCAGCTGTGGCACAGATAGAACTGAAGACCCGGTTGGCTTCTGAAGAGATCGGTACCCATCTGTCAATTTCCGGTTCTCGGTTCTTGTCACAGGAACCTTGTTCCTGTCCTGTGGGAAGCAACTTCATGATAGAGAATATTTTTTTTAATGTGCCGGCGCGACGTAAGTTTTTGAAGTCAAACTCTACGGAACTGAATAATATCATCACCGCATTTATCAGAATCGTGCTGGTCTATCCTAACATCGCCTTCACCCTGCACAGTAACGGGACGGAAGTGTTCAATCTGCGAGCCGCTTCCCTCAGACAACGTATCATAGATGTGCTTGGGAAGAAGATAAATCAAGAAATTCTTCCCGTAGAGGTTGATACGACATTATGTCGTATCAACGGATTTGTAGGAAAACCCGAAAGTGCCAAAAAGAAAGGTGCTCAACAGTTTTTCTTCGTGAATGGCCGCTATATGCGACATCCTTATTTCAGTAAGGCTGTCATGAAAGCCTATGAGCGTATTGTGCCCGCAGGAGAGCAGGTCCCATACTTCTTGTATTTTGAGGTTGCTCCGGAAAATATTGATGTGAATATTCACCCGGTGAAGACGGAGATAAAGTTTGAGAATGAACAGGCCATCTGGCAGATTCTTGCCTCTGCGGTGAAAGAAGCCATAGGCTTGTTTAATGATGTCCCATCAATAGATTTCGATGTGCAAGGGAAACCAGACATTCCGGTTTTTCAAAATGAGGGAGAAGGAATCCAACGTATGCCGACATCCCCGGGAAATCCCCGTTATAATCCTTTTAAGGTTTCGGGCGAGACTTCTCCACGGGAGAAGGCTCCGTCGGCGTGGACTCAGTTGTATGAAGGGGTGGGGAAGGAACACCCCGTGCAGCAAGAGATGTTCTCTCCAGACCCCATGGAGGGACTGCATGGCGAAGACAACTTGATAGCGGAAAAGTCGCCTGTCCACTATCAATACAAAGGACGATACATCATGACGGCCGTAAAGTCTGGTCTAATGGTCATCGATCAGCATCGCGCGCATGTGCGCGTATTATATAATAGGTATAGAGAACAGTATCAGAATCATCGCTTCACCTCCCAGAAACTACTTTTTCCGGAAGTACTGACATTGGGACCGGCGGAACAATTACAATATCCGAATGTAGAACAGTATATGGAAGACATGGGATTCCAACTTTCCGATCTTGGAGGTGGCAACTATGCTGTGAATGCCATTCCTTCCGGCATCAAGGATGTAGATCCCGTGATGCTTGTCCGTGACATGATTCATTCAGCCTCCAGTATGGGTTCTGAGACAGACCTGGCAGGAGATGTCTGTCATGTCATGGCATTGAATCTGGCACGTCATACCGCTATCCCCTATGGGGAGGTGCTGGATAATGACTCCATGGAACATCTGGTCAACCAGCTGTTTGCCTGTCCGGATGCAAACTATACTCCAGACGGCAAGAAAATCCTTGCTATCATGAAACAAACAGCCTTGGACCAACTTTTGAGGTAAAAAATGTCGTTTTTTTTTAGTTAATTTTGATATTTTTCTTTAAAAAATATGATAATATTAGAAAATAATGCTTATCTTTGCATCCAGAATTCGTAAAGTATATATACAAATTGTAAATTTCTAATTGAATAAATAATTTAAGTTATGAAGAAATTATTCTTTGTACTGGCTCTTGCCAGCATGTCTCTGACCTCAATGGCACAGGACGAACCTACACAGAAGTTCAGTGTAGCTACTAATTCATTTTGGAACAACTGGTTTGTTCAGGTTGGCGCTGATTGGAATGCATACTATAGCAGCCAAGAGCACGCTAATGGCCATTTTACTGCCAATCCTTTCAAGTCATTCCGTTCAAATCCTGGTGCTGCCATTGCCGTTGGTAAATGGTTCACTCCTGGTATCGGACTCCGTACCAAGGTACAGGGCATTTGGGGACAGACCGTAAATTCTGACATGGATCATCCCGCAAACCGCTATTGGATTGCCAATGAGCAGGTAATGTTCAATTTGAACAACATGATTGGTGGTTACAACCCCAACCGTTTCTGGAGCTTCATTCCCTTCCTGGGTGCCGGTATCGGTCGTTCCATGACTCATGATATCTATGCTATGAACCTCAGCTGCGGTATCTTGAACCAGTTCCGTCTGGGCGAGAAGATGGCTCTGAACCTTGAACTTGGCTGGAACCATGCAGAGGCTGACCTCGATGGCAACGCTGCTATCATGACGAACAAGACCAACAGCACTTGGGAAGACAAGGACAACAACCTCTATGCTGAAGTTGGCCTGACCTTCAATATCGGTAAATCTACTTGGGAGAAGACTCCTGATGTTGATGCTATTAAGTCTCTTTACATGGGCCAGATCGATGCTCTTAACGGACAGCTCAACGATGCTAACAACGAGATTGCTCGTCTGAAGAACATGCTGGCTAACCAGAAGCCCGTTGAGAAGCCTGCACAGGTCATCAAGGAGTTTGTTGCTACTCCGGTTTCTGTGTTCTTCAACATCAACAAGACCAAGATTGCTTCTCGCAAGGATCTCGTCAACCTCGGTGCTCTGGCTGACTATGCTAAGGAGAATGGCAAGAGCCTGAAGGTTACTGGTTATGCCGACAGTGCAACTGGTAGTGCTTCTACCAACCAGAAGCTTTCTGAGGGTCGTGCTGCTACCGTTGCTAACGAACTCGTGAAGATGGGTGTTAGCCGCGATAACATCGAGACTGCTGCCGCTGGTGGTGTAGCTGACCTCTCTCCGATTTCATACAACCGTCGTGCTGTTGTTGTTGTGAAGTAATTTAGAAATTATTCAATTCAAATAGAAGGGCGTTCCATTTTTATGGAGCGCCCTTTTTACTATTATAAGTGTTACTATTATCAAACTTAGATCCTATATAACATTTTCTCAAAACTGTTATTCTCCGTTTCGCTCAGGGCAGGGTCAGGTGGTGAACTGAACAGTTGCATCATAATGAGGAGAAGTAAGGGCTCGGGTAGGCAGTGGTAGGTTGATGGGCGGGTGACATGGTGTGACGTGAAGGATAAGAAACGAAGTGTCGAAAGAGAAATTTGAAAGAGAATTTGAAGAAAATTAAAAAATAATTGTGGAAAAGTTTGGTGGTTCCACAAAAAGTTCGTACCTTTGCAATCGCAAATACAAAAACGGGCGTTTAGCTCAGCTGGTTTAGAGCATCTGCCTTACAAGCAGAGGGTCGGCGGTTCGAATCCGTCAACGCCCACAGGGGTGTTTCCCCGTGGTCCTTCGGGATTGCGGGGATTTTTTTTGTGCCGTTTTTCCGGCTCATCGGATTTACGGCTCAGCGGATTTACCCAGTTGGTAAAGCTAGAGCTAATCAAGAATAAAGTGTCGCCAGCCTGTACATAAAGAACTTGATGTCTCAGACTCCTCTGAACTGAGTTCTGAAAGCCTTGATTTTGGCGTTGAAGGATTCTGCTGATGCGTTGGTGAGCCTGTCTTGGAAGTAGTTAATGATTGTAGCGTTGTGGTTCTCAAAAGTCTCGATGACCTTGCTGGATCCGCTGAGCCGAAATAGAACAGGAAGTTTAAAAGATTTTGATTGTATTTGTAAGATTTTTTGCCATAAGTGACTCGTTTTGTTTTTCGTTGAAGAGAATATTAAGGGGAGGGTGAGTAGTTACTGGTTGCTTTTCAATTGTTAATTAATCTTATAAATCGATTTTTTTTGCTTAAATATCTTTTGGTTCTTAACAAGTATTAGTATCTTTGCACAGAATTGTAGATATGTATCGGTCCCATGAGGGGAAATACGAACTGTGTATAAATTCGTTCAATGAGAAAGATTGGTTTGTTCATAGTAACAATGTTGCTGACATTAATAGATGTGCAGCAGGCGCGGGCAGAGCAAGACGGGCAGAGTCTCGATGTGTTTTGTGGCGTAAGTCTTTCTTATTCAGAGACGACTTTCAACCGGTTGTATAACGTGGTATTGAATGCAGCTCCGGGAGTAAAGTGGAACCTTGGCAAAGACTGGCAGGTATCTGGACAGGTGTATATCCCCATTGTTAATGATATGGGAAAACATTATGATCGGGTCCGCGTCAATATGGCGGCAGTTTCCAAAGAGTTAAGTCTTCAAGGAGACCATCATATCAAGATGACGGCAGGCTTGTTCTCGCGTGAACGATATGGCCTGGATGTGAAATATATACATCCTATTACTGACTGGCTGGCTGTTACGGGACAGGTGGGTTTTACCGGCTATTGTTCCATGGCTGAAGGTTGGGAATGTGAGCGGATGAATGTTCTGACATTTATTGGGGGCGCCAATGTTTTCCTTTCTCCGTGGAATACGGAGTTTCGGGTGTCAGGAGGACGCTATATTGCCAAAGACTATGGAATGGTTGGTGAGGTGATGCGTCACTTCAAGTACTGCACAATTGGAGCTTATGCTCAGTTGCAGGAGAAAACGACCCTCGGGCCTGTAGGAAAAAATGATTCGAAGACGAATGGCGGTTTTAAGGTCGTTGTGATGCTGCCGCCTTATAAGAAGTCTTCCAAGAAGATACGGATTCGTCCGGCCACCAACTTCCGTCAAGTATATAATGCACGAAGTGATCGTGGCAATGTCAGAATGTATAAGACAGATCCTGAAGAAAACGAACGTGAGGGTAACTTCAATCCGGCCAATGTCCGTTGGGGTGCTAACTTAATAGGAGTAGGAGGTGTCCATGCGTCTGGTAAGTAGAATAGTTGCATCGTTGGCGATGGCCTTGGTATCTCTGACGGCTTCGGCACAGTTTTATACTGGCATGGAGGGACTGATACATGTTCCCACGGCAGATATGGACTCTGTACTGTCGGCCCGTCTCGGTGCTCACTATATGAATAAGGAGTTCACTCCGGCAAGGTTCGCTTTGGATGGAAAGAAATACAATACGGCCAGCATCTTCATGTCAGTGACGCCGTTTAAGTGGATTCAGCTTGGTTATACGCAGACCTTGTTTAGATCTCACAAAAACCAGAACAAGAGTGAGAAGACCGGTTATTACACGAAGGATCGTTACTTCTCATTACGAATACAGCCCATTCGTGAGCGCAAATGGTGGCCTTCGGTTGTTCTTGGCGGAAACGATGTCTGGGGACAGAGTGACGGAGAGTCTCAAAGTTTCTATTTCCGCAACTTCTATGTTGCGTTGTCGAAGCACTATGAGTTATATGGAAATATCATCGGGGCTCATGTGGCATACAGACATTGGAAACGAGACTACAACAGCAAATGGAACGGTCCTGTGGGAGGTTTGACCTTCCAGCCGTCTTTTGCAAGGGAGTTGAGACTGATAGGTGAGTATGACGGTGACGGAGTGAATGTTGGAGCTGACTACCTGCTTTTCCGTCGTGTGATGGTTCAGGCGGCCTTGCACCATGGTCACTACTTCAATGCCGGCGGGTGTTTCTATTGGGACTTAGACGGCATGGCCCGAAAAGTAAAAGACAAAGTGAAAAAGAAAAATGAATCGAGATAGACAAATATTAGGAAAGAATTATAATTATTAATCATTTATTAAACAACAAAGACATGAAAAAAGGTTTTTTGAAAACAGCATTATCCGTAATGCTTTTTGGAAGTGTTGTTGCTCTGACAGCATGTCATGAGTCTGCACATGTTAGCGAAGGTGGATCGGTTCCTCCTGTAGTTGTTGCTCCTCAGAACACCCTTACAATTGCTCCCGTAACAATGGATGGAACACCCATTGCCGGTGCTACAGTTGCTGTTCTGGGTCAGCAGTGGACTCCAGCTGCCGATGGTAATGGCGGCTATACGTTCGGCAATGTTCCCAATGGAACATACGTCGTAGTCGTAAATGCTCCCGGCTATGAGGCTGTACAGGCTGAGGTTGAGGTAACTTCTGATGAGAACTCTGGCGTTGCTGTGTTCCGTGAGGTTCGTCTGTTGAGCTCAAGCACTGTTGTTGCCGTTACACCGGCTGAAGTTGTAGCTACTGGTGGTTTCGATGAGAACTTCCATACAGAGTCTGCTCTGCCTCAGAGTGATGAGTCTTACGGCTTCTCTCGCGTTGGTGTCAACGTGACTGCTGCCAGTATTGGCGCTACAGATCCTATTGCTCAGAGAGGTCTCCGCTTCACTCCTTTCTATGATCAAGACTACGCTGAGAACGCAATGGCCACAGCTACTGGATCTCGTGCTCCCGAAACTTCAGAGGAACTCTATTGTGGTGTTTATGTAACCTTTAATGACATGACAGGTCTTGGCACTGCGCTTCAGACTCCTGTAACTATGAGTTTTGCTGTGAGCGATGGTATCAAGAGCGCAATTAAAGTTAAGAAACTGAACACGCGCGGCCAGTGGGTAGATGCTAATGCTGATAAGAGCCAGGCTAATTCAATTGTTGTAACTGTCAATGAACTGACATTCTATGCTCTGTTCTTCAATGTAACAGAAGAAGTTCTCAATGACGAACCTGTAACTATTCTCCAGCAAGAGAAGTTCGGTCCTTCATCTTCTTACATTCATAGTTTCCCCTATGTTTATAATACCGGTTCTATCCTGAATGGCCGTCCTCAGGGTGAAAGTTTCGCTGTAGCATACCTGAAGAACCTTATCACCATGCGTCATGGTGCCATCGTTACACAGGCACAGCGTCGTACAGGTGCTTATACAGCAGTTGCTTCTCTGCCTGCTTTCACTAAGTTGACAGTTTGGGGCACACAAAGCAAGCAAAGAATCGTTATTAGCGCTCTCAATGCTACATTGTTCTTCGATGCTTGGGGAAATGTTACATTCAGACAGGAGCTCAGCACTATCGACCAGCACTCTGGCGGTGTTGTTGAAGACTAATCTGACTGAAAAAGAAAGACGTGTAAACGTCATTTGTCATTAGGTTAATCGGTCTGTCACGCAAGTGGCAGACCTTTTTTTTGTTTAATGCTCGGTAGTAGATGCTTGATGGCTTACCCCAAACTGTGCAAAAAAGAAACGCACGAAGACATAAATCCCACAACTCAATCTATGTTTAACATATTTTATATGATGGGCAGAGGCCTTTTATAAGAATATTCCGAATATTCTTCGTAATTTTGCACTCTCAAAAACAATGAAGGGCTATGAATCTCAATGAATTGACATCAATCTCTCCTGTTGACGGTCGTTATAGGGCCAAGTCGGAACCCCTTGCCGCCTATTTTTCCGAATATGCGTTGATACGATACCGCGTGCGAGTGGAAGTAGAATATTTCATAACCCTCTGTGAACTCCCGTTGCCCCAGTTAGCATCCTTTGACAAAACCTTGTTTCCACAGCTGCGCTCCATCTATGAGCAGTTTGATGAAACGGCAGCTCAGCGCATTAAAGATATAGAAAAGGTGACCAACCACGATGTGAAGGCCGTGGAGTACTATCTGAAGGAGCAGTTCGACCAGATTGGTGGACTTGACGATTATAAGGAGTTTATCCACTTTGGTCTTACCTCTCAGGATATCAATAATACCAGTGTCCCCCTGTCAGTAAAGGAAGCTCTTCGGGATGTTGTGATTCCTCAGACAGAGGAGCTCGTCTCCCAGCTTCAGCAGTATGCAGAAGCGTGGAAGGATGTTCCCATGCTGGCCAAGACCCATGGTCAGCCAGCCTCTCCCACGCGTCTTGGCAAGGAGGTGATGGTCTATGTCTATCGTCTTCAGGAGCAGTTGGAGAGTCTGAGGTCGTGTAAGATGACAGCCAAGTTTGGCGGGGCTACCGGTAATTTCAATGCCCACCATGTGGCCTATCCAGACTACGACTGGCGTGCTTTTGGCAATCAGTTTGTCAGTGAGAAGCTTGGCTTGCAGCGTGAGCAATATACAACGCAGATTAGCAATTACGACGCCCTGGCATCAGTCTTCGATGCCCTCCGTCGAATCAATACCATCATCATCGACCTTGACCGAGATTTCTGGATGTATATCTCCATGGAATATTTTAAGCAGAAGATTAAGGCTGGCGAGGTAGGCTCGAGCGCCATGCCCCACAAGGTCAATCCCATAGATTTTGAAAACAGTGAAGGCAATCTGGGCATTGCCAATGCCATATTACAGTTTTTGGCACAGAAGTTGCCAGTCAGCCGTTTGCAGCGCGACCTGACCGACTCCACGGTGTTGCGCAATATCGGAGTGCCTTTGGCCCACGGAGTCATAGCGGTGCAGAGCACGCTGAAGGGCTTGCGCAAGCTCATTTTGAATGAGCAGCGACTTGCTGATGACCTTGACAACACCTGGGCAGTTGTTGCGGAGGCTATTCAGACCATCCTGCGTCGTGAGGCCTACCCTCATCCCTATGAGGCACTGAAAGCCCTGACGCGCACCAATACCAAGATGACAGAAGAAACCATACATGATTTTATACAGACATTGGACGTGAGTCCAGCTGTCAAGGCGGAGTTGCTGAACATCACTCCCCATAACTATACAGGAATTTAAATAAGACAAGCATTATTACACGAAAAAAAAAGAACAAAGATTAGATTTTAAAAGGAGTATTATCTATGGATTTTGAAAAGGAAAACAAGCTGCAGAGCGAAGGAACAGGGCAGCAGGAAGGTAACCGTGAGGGCTACCAGCCAACAGGAAACTACCAGAGAGACAATCGGGCAAACGGCAGACCGCACCGCCCGCGTATTCACACACAGCGGAGTTATACCAATGTCCGCAACGACAATGATGAGGGCGGATTCCGTCCCGAGGGCTTCGGTGCAGGCTTGCAGTCAAGTCCTGTTCATCAGCAGCGCTCCTACCGTCCCCGTTTTAACAACCAAGAGGGTGGCTATCAGCCCCGTCAGCAGGGCTATCGTCCCCGCTTTAACAGTGATGGCGAGCAGGGCGGCTACCAACCTCGTCAGCAGGGCTACCGTCCTCGCTACAACAATCAGGAAGGATACAATCAGGGCGGCTATCGCCCCCATTATAATAATGATGGTGAGCAAGGTGGCTACCAGCCTCGCCAACAGGGTTTCCGTCCCCGTCCGCAAGGTGGCTACCAGCCCCGTGGCGGCTATCAGCCCCGTCAGCAGGGCGGTTACCAGCCCCGTGGCGGCTATCGTCCCCATACAGCCGACTACGACCCCAATGCCAAGTACAGCATGAAGAAGCGCATAGAGTACAAGGAGACCCACATCGATCCCAACGAACCGGTGCGTCTGAACAAGTTCCTGGCCAATGCCGGTATCTGTTCCCGTCGTGAGGCAGACGAGTTTATCCAGGCAGGAGTCATCTCCGTCAATGGCGTTGTTGTGACAGAGCTTGGCACCAAGGTGAAGCGAACCGACGAGATCAAGTTCCATGACAATCCAGTCACTTTGGAGAAGAAGGTCTATGTATTGCTCAACAAGCCGAAGGACTGCGTGACAACCAGTGACGACCCGCAGCAGCGCAAGACCGTGATGGATCTTGTCAAGGGAGCCTGTCCCGAGCGCATCTATCCCGTCGGCCGTCTTGACCGTAACACCACAGGCGTACTTCTGCTCACCAATGACGGCGACCTGGCTTCCAAGCTCACTCATCCTAAGTTCCTCAAGAAGAAGGTTTATCATGTCTATCTCGACAAGAACGTGACTGCTCACGACCTGCAGCAGATTGCTGAAGGCATCGAACTGGAGGATGGTATGATTAAAGCCGACGCTGTGGAATATGCCAGCGACACCGACAAGAAGCAGGTGGGCATAGAGATTCACAGTGGCAAGAACCGCATCGTGCGTCGCATCTTTGAGAGCCTGGGCTACAAGGTGACGAAGCTGGACCGTGTGCAGTTTGCCGGACTGACCAAGAAAAATGTGCGTCGTGGCGACTGGCGTTACCTCACGGAGAAAGAGGTGGAAATGCTTCGCATGGGAGCCTTCGAATAATAGAATTAATGAACAAACCAGTTTTATGAAGGACACTGTTAAACGTACAAAAATAGTTGACGTACTGCAGAGTACGGAATTCGGAAAAGAAGTATGTGTGAAGGGCTGGGTGCGCTCGCACCGCGGCAACAAGAATGTTGACTTCATAGCCCTGAACGACGGTTCGACCATCAAGACCGTGCAGGTGGTGGCCGACCCCACGAAGTTTGACGACGAACTGCTGAAGCAGATTACCACCGGCGCCTGCATCTGTGCCGTGGGTACACTGGTGGAGAGCCAGGGCGCCGGACAGACGTCGGAGATTCAGGCCACCAGCCTGGAGGTTTACGGACTGTGCGACAATACCTATCCCATGCAGAAGAAGGGACAGTCGTTTGAGGCCATGCGCAAGAACGCACACATGCGTCTGCGCACCAATACCTTTGGTGCCGTCATGCGCATTCGCCACAACATGGCCATGGCTATCCATACCTATTTCCACGAGCACGGCTTCTTCTATTTCCACACACCGCTGATAACGGCCAGTGACTGTGAGGGAGCCGGCAACATGTTTCAGGTGACAACGAAGAACCTCTACGATCTGAAGAAGGATGAGAACGGCAAGATTATCTATGATGACGACTTCTTTGGAGAGCAGACCTCGCTGACCGTGTCCGGCCAGTTGGAGGGAGAGCTGGGCGCCACCGCTCTCGGAGCTATCTATACCTTCGGACCTACGTTCCGTGCAGAGAACAGCAATACGCCGCGCCATCTGGCAGAGTTCTGGATGGTGGAGCCAGAGGTAGCCTTCATCGACCAGGAAGACCTCATGGACCTGGAGGAAGATTTTATCAAGTATTGTGTACGCTGGGCTCTCGACAACTGTAAGGACGATCTGGAATTTCTCAACAAGATGATAGACAAGACCCTCATTGAGCGTCTGGAAGGAGTACTGAAGGAAACCTTCGTGCGCCTGCCTTACACCGAGGGTATCAACATCCTTCAGGAAGCCATCAGGAACGGCAAGAAGTTTGAGTTCCCCTGCAACTGGGGAGACGACCTCGCCAGCGAGCATGAGCGCTATCTTGTAGAGGAGCACTTCAAGAAGCCAGTCATCATGACCGACTATCCGCGCGCATTCAAATCATTCTATATGAAGCAGAATGAAGACACCGCCGACGGAGGCTCTGTAGGCTATAAAGGTGCTGCGGCACCAGGTCCCACCATGCAAGGCACCGACGTGTTGTTCCCGCAGATTGGAGAAATCATTGGTGGTTCTGTGCGCGAGGAGAGCTACGAGAAGCTCATGAGTGAGGTGAAACGCCGCGACATGGACCAGAGCCATCTGTGGTGGTATCTTGATACCCGTCGCTGGGGCTCATGTCCCCACGCAGGGTTTGGCCTCGGCTTCGAGCGTCTCATTCTTTTCGTTACGGGCATGCAGAATATCCGCGATGTCATCCCGTTCCCGCGTACACCGAAGAACGCAGAATTCTAAAAGATGTAAGAAACAACTTACATTCAGATAAATTTATAGTAAGAGGCGCAAGATCTTGTGCCTCTTATTTTTGTTCGTCCAGGTTACTGACGTTTCGAACGCAGTTGTGAGGGCAGTAGTGAAACCAAAAAATCTTTACATCATCTTTTTGCAATCTGGAAAAAACTGTTGCCCAAAGTCATCTGTTTTCTGAACTTCCTGATGCCGCCACCAGCCACCCTTGTCGTAACAACAATGTTCAAGACAGTCCAAAAGAGGCCACTTTACACCTCCAAGAGCTTTTCTATCACCTCAAAAATATATTGACAGACGTACTCGAAGCATTGGCTTGGGTTCTGAAAATGGACGACTTTGGCTCCCGATATGAACGACTTTGACTTCCAAAGTGTATGACTTTAGCTTCCAAACTGAACGACTTTGAAACCAAAACGGAACGACTTTCCATCGAAAAGTGGCAGAGTTTAGCGAAGAAAGTGACAGCTTTTCTTTATTGACAAAACTCTTTGTATTTCCACTATAAAAAGGTTGACTTTAAGGATGCGAAATACTCGCAAAATGAAGACCGCAGATTTTTATTTTTTCAAAACGCCCGAAAAACAGTCCAAAAATCGAAGTTTTCTTGACAGAAAGCTTGTTGGATAGGAAAAGTTTGACATTATCAGCTAAACAGTTAATTTTTTTTGCAAAAAGTTTGTTAATATAAAAAAAGTTTCTTAAATTTGCGAACAAATGATGAAAATCCGTACAACCATTCCTTAACTAAGCTATCATACATTAACAAACCCATCATTAACAAAACGTATCATACGATGAAAAAAATCAGTTTAATTCTTCTGACGGTTGCAACCATGTTGTCGCAGCCCGTCATGGCTCAGGAAAGCGGAATCAAGAATTTCTTCGATGAGATGGCGAGTAGAAATATCTTCAACAACCTTGCTTTTGGAGTTTCTACCGGAACCGATGGTCTTGTCGGTCTGGATGTTGCTGTACCCATAGGAAACTATGTGCAGATGAGAACAGGTTTTTCAATATGGCCAAGCATGAAGTATTCCACTCGCATCAAGACTGGTGACAACAATGCATCGGTTGTCATTACCCCTGATGGAAAGGTCGATATAGAAGGTAAGCTGAACAGAAACGACTACAAGATTCTGTTCGATTTCTATCCGACGAAGTCCACCTCTTTCCACATCACGGCTGGTGCTTACTTCGGAAAGAAGACCTTCTTGGAGGTTTACAACACCGAGCAGTTCCTGAACACAAACGACTGGGGAACAGCCGGACTGCAGATTGGCGACTACGACATCACGTCAGACGACAATGGTAACATCAATGCCAAGGTGAAGGTAAGCCGTTTCAAGCCCTATCTGGGTGTTGGCTTCGGCCGCGCCGTTCCCAAGAAGCGCATTGGCGTGAGCTTCGACATGGGTGTGCAGTTCTGGGGCACTCCTGGTGTTTATGCCCGCGACTGGACAGGTCAGACCGTGAAGCTCAAGGATGAGGACAAAGGCAGTGATGAAGGAAAGGTGCTGAACTATGTCTCCAAGGTGAAGGTATTCCCCGTAATGAGTCTTCGTCTGTCAGGCCGTATCCTTTAATAGAAATGATGTAGAACATTAATCACAAAGAAATATTATGAAGAAGTTTTTTAATTTTTGCCTTGCTGTGTTGTCAGTAATGGCATTCACTGCATGTGGCAGTGATGATGACGGTAATTTAGTCGTAACTCCTGCAACACCAATTCCTGCAGATGTTGTCAGCACAGCTGACGTGGTATGTGTTTCAGCTCCGGAGAACGCTCTTCCCGAAGTGGGAACAGACGGAACCGCTTCCGTTCGTTTCTCCCGTTTCGAGGTAAATCCTGACGGAACGGCAACCATTGCGTTGAAGGTTACTCCCGTTGCCAGTGCAAGACAGACCCGCAGTGCTGCTGATGACATGCGTACAGAAGTTGTCACATACACCTTCAAGAAAAAAAATACCGATGCCATCTACACCATCTCGGGAAGTCTGTATCTGAAAAAAGTTGTTGTAAGCACATTGTCTGGAGCTAACAGCAGCGCTTCTATTACGTTGGTTGGCGGCGAGACACCCAACTGTACGCTGACCGTTCAGAACTATCAGGCTACAGAGGCTCATAGCCTCTATGGAACCTGGACAATCAGCGGTGTCCGCATTAAGCTGATTGGTAAGAATGGTCATGACAACTACTTCAAGTACTACGAAGGCTGCAACTTCCCTGAGATTCGTGAAGACTTGAAGAAACACGATGCCAACATCGATGACCTCGACGGCTTCGACAAGAATGTGAAGGAACTTACCATCACTCCGTTTGGATCTTTCACCCTGAACTATGTTGATGGAACAACCGATGGCGGTAACATGATCAACCTGCAGGGGTTGAGCTGGAAAATCGACTGGTTCAATCAGGAAGAGGTGAACAAATATCTCCGCGACGCATCCTTTACGGCAGCATTCAGCGTCATTGGCTATCACTCCGTAGTACACCAGTTGTGCATCACTGGCAATGCAACCCTTGAGGAGGTCAACTATTCTAACGTAAACGTAGAGTTCTATCTCGACAGATAAGTAAAAGATATGAAAAAAAAGAAGTGGCAACCCTGAAGGTCGCCACTTCTTTTTTTGTATGCTCGGCCAGCCCTTTTTTTGTGTGAGAGCCATTCCCCCGCCCTCAATCCTCCGTGTTGAGGGCGATGCTGGTGGGAGAGACTGTGATGAGACGTCTGCGGTAGAGGTCTCCAATGGCCTTCTTGAAAGTCTTCTTGCTCACTTGGAAACGCTCCTTGATATCTTCAGCCTCGCTCTTGTCGCCGAGGTCGCACAAGCCATCGTGCTGGTTCAGATACAGCAATAGCGTGTCGGCAAAGTCCAGTGTCTGCTGTCGGCCAGTGGGTTGCAGGGTGAGATCCACCTTGCCGTCAGGCCTTACATGGTCAATGTAGGCCTTCATCCGGTCTCCAGTGTGCACAGGTTTGAAAATCTGATTCTCGTAAAGCAGTCCCGGGTAGCAGTTGTCAATGATAACCTTGAAGCCCAGCTCCGTCTTCTGCCACACCAGGATGTCCACCTCCTGTCCGTGGTGGAAGTCAGGCATTCGTTCGCTGAAGTAGTGTTCCACCTTGGCGGAGGCCATGATGCGGTAGCTCTCCTCGTCAATATGCACATGCACGATGTAGGCATGTCCCGTCTCCATGCGCTTCTTCTGTTCGCGGAACGGGCAGAATAAGTCTTTCATGGGGCCCCACTTTAGGAAGGCTCCATACTGATTGGTCCATGCAACTTCCAGATATGCGAAGTCGCCGACCTGTGCCAACGGTTGTTCTGTCGTGGCAATGAGTCGTTCGTCCTGGTCGAGATAGAGAAACACATCCAGTTCCTCGCCCCGTTCAAAGTGCTTGGGCATGTAGCGTCGGGGCAGCAGGATTCGCTCCCCGTCGCCCCCATCCAGATAAAGTCCGAAGTCCACTTCCTTGATGATGGGTAATCGGTTGAAACGTCCTAATTTAATCATGGTCTTCCAATAATCCATCGCGCATGTGGATGGTACGGTCAGTAATGGCAGCCAGCCCTTCATCGTGGGTCACGATGACGAAGGTCTGTCCGAATTGGTCTCTCAGGTTGAAGAACAGCTGATGGAGTTCTTCCTTGTTTTTACTGTCCAGGCTGCCGCTTGGCTCATCGGCCAAGATGACGGCAGGGTTGTTGACGAGGGCCCGGGCAACGGCCACACGTTGCTTCTCGCCGCCAGACAGTTCTGCCGGTTTGTGGCTGGCGCGGCCGGCCAGTCCGAGAAACTCCAGCAGCTCGGTGGCCCTTTGTCGGGCCTCCTTGGTTGACTTGCCTGCAATGAAGGCCGGAATCATCACGTTTTCCAGAGCCGTAAACTCTGGCAGCAGCTGGTGAAACTGGAAGACGAAGCCCAGGTGCCGGTTGCGAAAGTCGCTCAGCTTGTCGGTGCTCAGTTGGGTAGTATCGATGCCGTCGATGACCACGGTGCCGTTGTCTGGCTTGTCCAGGGTGCCGATGATTTGCAGCAGGGTGGTCTTGCCAGCACCGCTCGGTCCGACGATGCTGACCACTTCTCCCTTGTCGATATGCAGGTCAATGCCTTTGAGAACCTGCAGCGGGCCGAAGCTCTTGGTTATATTCTTGATATCAATCATAGTCGTTTTTTAATGTTTTATTTTCTTCTGAATCCACTTCCGGATAATGTCATAGGCCGAAACCTCCTCCGTGTGCTGAGGCTGGGCGAAGGTCATGGAGTCCATGGAGTCGCCGAACTGGTCGGGGAAGATAATCATCATGTTCTTTCCGTTGAAGAACTTGGTGACTTCCTCCGGCAACCGTTCCATGGCAGTCTTGTATGACACTGTTCCTTTTCGTGCCGTCACGACAACGAAGAGGTGGTCGTCGGCGATGGTGGTTGCCAACTTGGGTAGCTCGTTCCAGTGCTCCATGTCGGAATATTCAGCCCTGACGTTGGGGTGACGGTTCTGCACAAATTCTCTCAGGTATTCCAAGGTGTCGGAGCGTCCGTGGAAGCGTGTCTTACATTCCAGGTTCTCAGCCAGTCGGGCCAGACGCTCCAGCCAGCGGTAGAAGCCTGGCTCAAACTGTGCTCTGGAAGGAACAGCCACCTGGATGAGGCGGATGGTAGCCAGCGGTTGGTTCAGTCGCGCCATGATAATCTGGCGGTTCAGCCCGTTGAAGAGGCTCTGATGGAATTCGCCCCAGAATTTCGTTGACACCTCTTTGTGCATGTGCATGCCGATGATGATCTCGCTGGCGCGGAATTCCTTGAAAGCATGTTTGATGCCGTTGGCGATGTTAGCCGCCACGCGCACCTGGGTCTGCATCCTCACATCGCTGCCTGCGGCATATTGGGTGACTTGTTCCAGTAGTCGCATGCCAGCCTCTTGATTCTTTCTCATGTCGGCATCGTCATAGACGACATTCAGTCCCACGAGTCCGCGGTTCAGTCGTCCATTGCGCATCAAGACTGCCAGATTGACCAGTGAGTTGGCATATTCAGGATATTTCACAGGAATAAGAATCCGCTCGTCATCTGTCTGCTGCCCCTCCTGCGGCATGTCCTTGTCGCGCAGGATGATCTTTTCTGCCGCCCTGTCAGTCACCAGCGAGGAGACGATGCATGTCACCAATATCATGATGACGACACCATTCAGCACATCACCGTTCACCAACTTCTGTCCGGGCACTTCTTCCAAATGGAGACCTACCATTACCATGGCGATGGCACCGGCAGCATGGGCCGATGTCAGGCCAAACATCATGTGTCCCGATGACCATGGCAGATGGAATGACAGGCTCGAAACGTATGCCGCTAAAGCCTTGCCCAGCGTGCCGAACAGGGCTATCACGATGACAATCCAAAGGACGTGGTCTCCATGGAAGAGCAGGCTCACGTCGATGAGCATGCCAACACCGATGAGGAAATAGGGAATGAAGATAGCGTTTCCGATAAACTCGATGCGGTTCATCAGTGGGGAGACATGAGGAATAAACCTGTTCAGAATCATGCCGGCAAAGAATGCGCCGAAGATTCCTTCCAGTCCTACGGCTTCGCTCAGTGTGGCGCTCATGAAGAGTATGGTCATCACGAAGATGAACTGCATGACCGCGTCGGAGTAGCGGCGCAGGAACCATCGTGTGAGCCTTGGTATGAGGTAGAACATGGCCGCGCAGTAGAAACAGAACTTGACGGCAAGCCATAGCCAGAAAAGCCAGCCTGTAGCACCATTAATGGAAGCAACCAGGACAGCCAGGATAATCAAGGCAACCAGCAGCGACACCATGGTGCCGCCGACGCTCAGTGTGACACTGGGCTTCCGCTGCAGGCCGAAGCGGCTCACGATGGGGTAGGCTATCAGCGTGTTGGAAGCCATCATACAGCCCAGCAACAAGGAAGTGCCGTGACCGAAGTCAAGTAGCAGATGACAGGCAGCATAGGTCATCAGCATAGGAAACAGACAGGTCATCAACCCGAAAACGGTAACACGGCTGAGGTTCTTCTTGAACCCCTCCATGTCCATCTCTAAGGAGGCCAAGAACATGATGTAATAAAGTCCTACCTTGCCAAACAGCTCAAATGAGTCATCGCGCTCCAAGATGTTCAGTCCGTATTGGCCGATGAGCACACCTGCCAGCACCATGCCGATGATGTGCGGAATGCGCAACTTACCCATGATGATAGGCGCGAAGAGCACGATAAGCATCACCACGAAGAAGATGAGCGTGGGGTCAGCGATGGGAAAGTAATGAGCGATGTTCGTCAGCATGGTCTTTAGAAAGAAGAAAAAAGGCTGTGCCTTGTTTGATGAATGCAAAGTTAGTGATATTTTCTGAAAAAAACAACAAGAAAGAAGGAAATAAAAAAAAATATTGTATCTTTGCAGCGAATTGATAACCATACAAAGACAAAATGAGAGTAGCAATTGTTGGCGCAAGCGGAGCCGTAGGACAGGAGTTTCTTCGTATTCTGGCTGAGCGCAATTTCCCGATGGATGACTTGGTCCTTTTCGGCAGTGAACGTAGTGCCGGACGTAAGTATAACTTCAAAGGAAAAGACTACGAGGTGAAGTTGTTGCAACACAACGACGACTTCAAGGATATCGACATCGCCTTCGTCTCTGCCGGTGGCGGCACCTCTAAGGACTTTGCCGAGACCATTACCAAGCATGGCGCAGTGATGATAGACAACTCCAGTGCCTTTCGTATGGATCCCGACGTGCCACTCGTGGTTCCGGAGTGCAATGCAGAAGACGCCCTGGTTCGTCCGCGCGGCATCATCGCCAACCCGAACTGCACGACCATCATGATGGTGGTGGTACTGCAGCCGCTGGAGAGAATAAGCCATATCAAGCGCATCCGCGTCAGTTCCTATCAGAGTGCGAGCGGTGCCGGTGCTGCTGCCATGGCAGAACTGGAACAGCAGTACAGTGAGCTCGTCAACCACCAGCCCGTCACTGTCAAGAAGTTCCCCCACCAGCTGGCCTATAATGTCATACCGCAGATAGATGTCTTCACGGACAACGGCTACACCAAGGAGGAGATGAAGATGTTCAACGAGACGAGAAAAATCATGCACACCGATGCCCGCTGTTCGGCCACCTGTGTCCGTGTCAGCTCCCTGCGGTCTCACAGTGAGAGCGTATGGATTGAGACAGAGCAGCCCATCAGTATCGAACAGGCACGCGAGGCCATAGCCAACGCTCCGGGCTGCAGCTTGAGGGACGATCCGGCCAACCTGGTTTATCCTATGCCGTTGGAGACAGCAGGAAAAGATGATGTCTATGTAGGACGCATCCGCAAAGACCTGGCCGATGACTGTGGTCTCACCCTATGGCTGTCTGGCGACCAGATTCGCAAGGGTGCAGCCTTGAACGCCGTGCAGATTGCCGAGTACCTCATCAAGGTCGGCAACATCAAATAAGTCGGTTGACCTAAAAATTGTAGCCGTTGACTGATATTTTTTGACGGAATGTCAGCAACGAGCTACATTTGCCTATCCAAACAAACGAAAACCTACATGAACGAAATCCTGAAGCAATTTGCGCCTATCACCCTCGAGGAGATGAGCAGCGTCAAGTTGATGAACCGTACCGATACGAAGTTCGTCACAACGATGCCCATGCTCTTGCAGCTACTCGAGATGGCAGCACCGCAATACTTTGCACAGGAAGTGGCGGGAAAACGTGTTGCGTCGTATAACACTACTTATTTTGATACGACGGAATTTGATATGTACTATACCCACCAGGCGGGACATGCCAACCGACAGAAAATACGATTCCGCACTTATGTAGATTCCGACTTGCAGTTCATGGAGGTGAAGACCAAAAACAATCATAAGCGGACGAAGAAAAAGCGCATGGAGGTGGCAGACATGGATCTCAGTGATAAAGAGAAACTGGAGTTCCTGCAGAAACATCTCCGCTACGATGCCGGTACGCTTATTCCCGCCATTCAAAACAGCTTCGACCGTATCACGCTGGTGAACCGTGGAAAGACGGAGCGTCTCACCATCGACATGAATCTGCAGTTCCATAATCTTGTGACTGGTACCGAGAAGCAGATGACCGACCTCGTCATTGTCGAACTGAAACGTGACGGCTTGTGCTACTCTCCCGTCTTGGCCATGCTCAACGAGTTGCGCATCCACCCACATGGTTTTAGTAAATACTGTATGGGCTCCGCCCTGACCAATCACCATCTGAAGGTAAACCGCTTCAAAGTGAAACTCCTGGAAGTGGGCAAAATATTGAGGGGAAAGGCAAGCATGCCCTGAACTTATCGATGTGAGAAAAATAATAACTTAAGAAATATAACATATAACTATGAGCGAATTGTTTAATTTCACCTTGACCAGCGACTTCACCGAGATGATGGTACGCTTCGTCATTTGCTTGGCCTTCAATTGGTTTATCATTGACCAGCTATACTACAAGAAGAGTCAGCGGCGTGACTTCTATTTCACCTTCCTGCTAACCAGCATCGCCATCTTCTTCCTGGTATTCTTCATGATCTTCGGACTTGACAAGCTGGGTGGAAAGACTTCCATGGGTATCGGTATCGGACTTTTCGGTATCTTCTCAATCATGCGTTACCGTACAGATGCCATGCCGGTGCGTGAGATGACCTACCTTTTCACCATCATCTCCTTGGCTGTCGTCAACGCCATTGCCAGCTCGGCCACCTTGCTGGAGATTATCCTGACCGATGCTATCGTAACCTTCTTTATGTGGCTCAGCGAGCGTTGCCTGAAGATTCAGCATACCAAGCTCATCCAGTATGACCGTCTGGAACTCATTGTTCCGCAACGTCGTGAGGAACTGATAGCAGACTTGGAGAAACGTATCGGTGTGAAGGTCTTGAGCGTAGCTGTCGGTTCCATAGACCTGCTGCGTGACATGGCCATCCTGAAAATAACCTATGACGATGGCGGCATGCGGAGTTCTGATACTGTCGATGGCATGCTTAAACTCCGTCGGGCAGAGCTAACTGAGGTATAACCAATGATTTTTATGTCATGAAGAAAATAATATTGATTTCATCTTTGACGCTTCTGATGCCGCTCATGGCACGAGCCCAGCACGATGACTTCGGAATCTGGTACAGCCTGGGCGCTGAGAAGAAAATAAACAAACAACTTGCCATCGGGGCGGAATCAGAGTTCCGTACGCGCAACGACTCCAAGACCGCTGACAGATGGAGCATGGGCATCAATGCGGAATATAAGATAGTAAAAGGATTGAAGGCCTCTGTGGGTTACAACTTCCTGTATGACAACAATGCAGAGAAATTGTCTTATAACTATGACAATACCGGAGCTGTTGCAACCCTCAACAACTGGCGACCTTCTTACTGGGGTGCCCGTCACCGCGTCACGGTGTCGTTGCAGGGAAGCAAGACCTTCGGCCGACTGGGAGTTTCACTGCGTGAACGATGGCAATATACCTATCGCCCAGAGAAAACCACTCAGCGCTTTGATTTCGACAATAGCCAGTGGGAGGATAAAGTCATCAAAGGTAAGGCAAAGAGCGTGTTGCGCAGCCGTCTGCAGTTAGACTATGATATTCCCAATTGGAAAGCCGACCCCTACGGAAGTGTGGAACTCACCAATGCATGGAATATACAAAAGATACGCTACACGTTGGGGGCTGACTACAAAATCCAGAAGACACACGTCTTCAGTCTCTATTATCGCTATCAAGATATCCGAAAAGATGACTTCGACGGCGAGCCAGATATGCATGTCATCGGCGTGGGATATAAATTTAAGTTCTAAAGCAATCGCACATAAAAGTTCAGACAGATGAAAACAGATAGATACAACTATTCGCTCATGGCCGTGCTGTCACTGCTGATGTTCACGGCCTGTGTGAACGACAGCTCTGATTTTGCAGCTCTCTATGAGGCTGATGAGGCTCTTCGTTCTGCCGAGGTAAAGACAATCGCTTTCGACTATACGGCTTACGATACGGTGGAGGACGCTGCTGACATCCCCGCCGACGACAATGACTATGTGGAGAACAGTTCGTTCCCTAATGTTGTTAGTATTGCTTATTCTGACGAAGATGCCACACTCTCTGGAGATGTCGATGCCGTGACAACCTATAAGAACGGTGCTCATGTCACCATTGTCTCCAATACAAAGAATATCATCTATAAACTCTCCGGCTCTACGTCGAACGGCTCTTTCAAGATCTATAGCAAAAACAAGTTCGCACTATCACTCGAGAATGTCAGCATCACCAATCCCAGTGGCGCTGCCATCAACAACCAAGGTGAGTATGGAGCTGGAGGCTCGGGAACGAAGACCATGTATGTAGTACTCCCAGAAGGTAGCGTGAACACGCTGACCGATGGTACTTCCTATGTCAACGTAGCCGGTGAACAGATGAAGGGCACACTCTTCAGTGAGGGACAGGTCATTTTCAGCGGTGCCGGCTCTCTGGTCATCAATGGCAACTATAAGAATGGTATTGCCAGTGATGACTACATCGTCTTCCGTCCGGGTGTTCAAATTGCAGTGAACTGCACGGCAGCATCTGGCCATGGTGTCAAAGCCAACGACGGCATCATCGTGAGAGGCGGAACATTGAATGTCAGTGTGACAGGAGCTGCTGCTAAGGGCTTCAACTCTGAGGCACGCATCACCGTCGAGGGCGGCCGCACTACAGTCATTGCCACAGGTGAGCCATTGGTGGAGAGCAACGATACCAGTAACTGTGCCGGAATAAAGTGCGACTCTACGCTATATGTTAAAGGTGGTATCATGAACCTGATGAGTACAGGTGAAGGTGGTAAAGGTATCAACGTAACCGGTGATATTGAGATGTCGGCAGGTGAACTGAATGTCGTAGCCACGGGAAATAAGGATAAAGGCTCCCCTAAAGGCATCAAATGCGGCAAGAATGATTCTGACTTGGCAGGCAATATGACTGTCAGCGGAGGATGTCTCTATAGCTACAGTGCCAATAGCTCAGCCATAGACATCAAAGGTGTCCTGTCCATCGCAGACGGCTATTCCACTTACAAGAATACGGGAAGCCTCTTTGACCTCAGATATTGATAGGGACGCAGGGAAAACAGGTTTCGTTAATTGAACAAAACAGCCTTTTCACTGAATAAAATTGGTGTAAAAGGCTGTTTTTTTTATTTTTGCTTCCCGATTTTAGTACGAAAAGAATATGAAGAGATTAGTTTGTATCATGACATTCATGGCTGCACTGACAGCCTCAGCTCAGACATTGAATGTAAAGATAGGAAACGTGACCTATGCCATCGCTGCAAATCAGGCGGGCGAGATGGTCTATAGTAATGGAGAAACCGTGACAATTCTCGACCGTACCTACAAATTGGACGAGGTTGACGAAATGCTGGTGGACGATAACACAGTTGACGACAACACTGTGAGCGTGACATACAATGACACGGATGCTCAGGTTGTAGTGGCTGGTAATATAGCACGCTATATCACCGTGGCAACCAGTGGCGCCCACGTCAGTATTGTGCAAAGTGACGCGGTGGCCGAGGAAATAACTTACACGCTGAATGGTTCGACTTCCGACGGAGAGTTCTATATGGAAGGCTCCTACAAGGCAACGGTAGAGTTACGGGGGCTCACACTGACCAATACGACACCGGTGTATTCGGGTGCTGCACTGTGTATCATGAACGGCAAACGTATAGACCTGAGCATCAAGAAAGACACAGAAAACACCTTGACTGATGCAACCTCCGGCGGACAGAAGGCTGCCGTTTACTGTAAAGGACACCTTGAACTGAAAGGACAGGGAACGCTGAATGTCTATGGACGGTATGCACATGGCATCAAAAGTGCCGAATACATGCAGATGAAGAATTGTATGGTGAAGGTGCTCTCTGCCGTGAAAGACGGAATTAGCTGTGACGAGTATTTCCTCATGCAGAGCGGTGCGCTGACAGTCAGCGGAACGGCAGACGACGCTATCCAATGTGATATTGACGGGACAGCCTCTACAGGAGTCACTACTGACCATGAAGACGAAGACTCTGGTAATATATATATTGAAGGTGGCACATTGACACTCGATGTGACGGCTGATGCTGCCAAGGGTATCAAAGCTGGGGGAGATGTCCGAATTACTGATGGAACCATAGTTGTTACACAAACCGGTGACCTCCTTGTCGAGTCAGATGACATCAGCTACCCAACCTCCATCAAGAGTACGGGCGATATCATGATAAGTGGTGGCACGCTCACGATTGATAACAAGGCACAAGGTGGTAAAGGATTGTCTGCAGACGGAGCCATTACCATTGATGAGACATCGGCCACCACGGTCATCAATATCACGGCCAATGGCGTGGGCGGAACAGCAGAGACTTCTAACTCCGGCAGCAGCGAACCCTCTGCATCATATAAGGTTTATGTGTCTGTTCCTACTGGCGGTGGTGGACCTGGTGGTTTCGGCGGCGGTGGCAGTGCTTGGAGCAAAGTGTATCTGTATAAGAGTGACGGCACCATGGTACAGCAACTGACAAGCTCGGTGTCAAAGTCGAACGGCTACTCAACGCTGACATTCTACTACTACGACTTTGGAACCGCTGGTAGTGGGACTTATTATTTCAAGGCTGATAACTACACCAGTCGAGGAACCACTTATACGATTCGCTCAGCTGCCTTCTCGGCTCCAACCTCGGGAACGGATGTCTATTACAGCATCTCTAACAGCTATTCTACCAGTGGTACTACGCGTACTTACTCTCTGTCGAATGTTACCAGTACCTATGGCGGCACTTCTGATGTCTCAGAAGATAATGGCACCAGCTATAATGCTGCGGGTATCAAGGCCGATGGCAATGTCACTATCGACGGTGGCACCGTCATTGTGAAGAATAGCGGTGCTATGAGTAAGAGCATCAAGTCGAAGGCTACGGTGACCGTGAATGGAGGAAATATAACGCTTACACCCAGTGGCGAGATGAAGGTCATCAACAACGATGCTTCCTACAGCTCGGGAATAAAGACTGATGGGTTCATACAAAATGACGGTACGTTGACTATCAATGCTTCTGGACAGGCTGGACGTGGTATCACGGCTACCAACATCACGACTAATGGCGGAACGCTGAAGATTACCAACAGCGGAGCGGGTGTCCAGGGCTCTGCTGACAACTATACGGCAAAAGGTCTTAAGGCCGACACCTCCATGAAACTCAATGCCGGAACCATTGACATCTCGATGAGTGGCACGGGAGGTAAGGGCATAAAGAGCGCAGGAACCTACACACAAGGTACGTCAGATGGTAATGGTCCTACACTAACCGTTAAAACTACGGGCAGCTCACTGGGAAGTTCTTCTGGCGGTGGCGGCGGTTGGGGTGGTCCCGGCATGGAAAGCAGTGGAGGTTCATCGGCAAAAGGCATCAAGGTCCAAGGAACCATCTACCTCTATGGAGGCACAACGGAGGTTTACACTTCTACAGATGGCGCAGAAGGATTGGAGTCGAAGACCGCTATCTATGTTCAGGGAGGCAAACACTACTTCAAGTGTTATGATGACTGTATCAATTCCAGTGGGAAGTTGTTCTTTAACGGTGGTGTGACGGTTTGCTATGGCTATGGTAATGACGCCATCGACTCTAATGCTGGAACAACGGGAGCCATCACTATCGGTAATGGTGTGGTCTTCGCCTACACGACGAAGGGTGCTCCCGAGGAAGGCTTCGACTGTGATAACAACTCTTATATCCAGATTACGGGTACTGGAATAGGTATCTCTGCCGGTGCCGCACAGGGCGGCGGTGGCGGTGGATGGGGAGGCTCCAGTGGCAACACTATCTCTAACGCCGCACAGGGCTATGCCTTTGTTACCAGCACAATCAGTTATACATCGGGTCGCTACTATACTTTGGCCAACGCTTCCGGTACCAACTTGGTGACCTATAGTTTTGAGGGCTCTTGCTCCAGTTCACTGGCACTCTTTACTGCCACGGGCATGGTGAAGGGTTCTACCTACAATGTGAAGTATTCAACATCAGCACCTACCAATGCAACAACGGCTTGGCACGGTATTTATCTCGGCTCCACGGCTACAGGAACTACCTCTGTGACAAGCTTTACAGCACAGTAGGATAGGGATGGAAAGAAATGAGGGTGTGTCAAAATTGAAGTGAACCCCGAAAGTTAGACAAAAAACTTTCGGGGTTCACTTCATTTTCACACTTCCCCTACACTTCTTATCTTCTCATCCCAGACTGTTTATCAGCT
>CAMNOK010000006.1 GCA_946546825.1 uncultured bacterium | reverse complement strand
CATAAAATAAGTCTAGTGAGATTACTGTCACGAAGTGACACTCATTATCAGATAGGAAGTCCTCGCGCGCGCGTGCGCGCACTGCAAAGTTTTTTTTGAAATTTTTCCTCATTTCCTCATTCTGTGAGCTGAAAAGCCGATAAACAAAGGGTTTGTGAGGTGTGAGGAAATTGTGAGGAAATGAGTTAATATTTCTTAAATCGCAGTTTTTCCTTCAAAAAAGGATGCAAAATGGGGAAAAAATGAGAAGAAAAAGGAAGTAAATACACCCATGCCAAAGTCATTAGGCAGTAAGCATGATGAATGATGAATGATGAATGAACACTATGAATGAAACATTAAACTACAGTTTGCCTGTCCGAAGGGGGGCCGGACACTTTGTCCCGATGGGGCCGGACACTCTGTCCCGATGGCCCGGACACTCCGTCCGGATGGCCCGGAAAAACTGTCCGGATGACCTGTTCAACCTGTCCCGATGACCTGTTCAAAGTGTCCCGATGACCTGTTCAAAGTGTCCCAATGGCCCGAAAATACCTTTTAGAAATTTGGCATAATCTTTGCAAAAGGTCTCTCAGACGACAAGAAAATATCGGGATTTGATTTAATATCCACATGAAATTACTAATTTTGTAACCGAGAAAGAAATAACAGAAAGGTAGGACTAAAAGATGACAAGCCAATTTTCCGCCAAAGTATCAGAGGTTCTCGCCTTCAGTCGCGAGGAAGCTGCCAGACTGGCCAGTCGCTCTGTGGGACCGGAACACCTGCTATTAGGTATTCTGCGCGGACGGACTCCGTCTATCATGGAGATATTCACCCGTATGGATGTAAATATTCCGGCTGTTAAACTACAACTGGAAAACAGGGTGCGCGAAGACGAACTGAACCAACCCATATACACCAAAGACCTGGTATTGAACGAGAAGGCCAACAACATTTTGAAACTGGCCGTCCTGGAAGCACGCATACAACGCACGCAGCTGGTAGATGTAGAACATCTGCTGCTGGCCATCCTACACGACCAGGTAAGCAACGGTGCAAAAGAAGTACTTGAACTGAACAACATGAACTACGAAGATACATTTATCTATCTTGGCGACAAGAATAGAAACAAAGCCGAAGAACTTCCTCAAAACGGAGCTGGACTTTCGGAAGACGCCGAGGAGGAAGAATTTCAAGGTACTGGAGACTCCAGCAGTTCTCACAACTCGGGTAAATCCAATGCCACGACGACTGCGCGTCCCAAGAAAGAGTCGAAGACCCCCGTTCTCGACAACTTCTCAACAGACTTGACTCAGGCGGCAGCAGAAGGGAAGCTCGACCCTGTGGTCGGACGCGAACGAGAGATTCAACGCGTCATCGAGATTCTTTGTCGCAGAAAGAAGAACAATCCTATACTCATCGGTGAGCCCGGTGTCGGCAAAAGCGCCATTGTAGAGGGCTTGGCACAGTTGATAGCAAGTCGTCACACGTCGCCCGTGCTATTCAACAAGCGGCTGGTGAACCTTGACATGACAGCGATTGTGGCCGGTACGAAGTATCGCGGTCAGTTTGAGGAGCGTCTCCGTGCCCTTCTGAAAGAACTGGAGCAGAATCCTGACATCATTGTCTTTATCGACGAGATACACACAATGATTGGAGCAGGCTCCACACCTGGCAGTATGGATGCGGCCAACATCATGAAGCCAGCACTGGCACGCGGTGTCATCCAATGCATTGGCGCAACGACACTTGACGAATATCGCAACAGTATTGAGAAAGACGGAGCGCTGGAACGCCGATTCCAAAAGGTCATCGTCGAACCCACAACGGCCGAACAGACACTGGAAATTCTCCACAACATCAAGACTCGTTATGAGCTTCATCACCATGTCTGCTATACTGACGAAGCCTTAACGGCATGTGTCAAATTGACAGACCGCTACATCACTGACCGTTTCTTCCCTGACAAAGCTATCGATGCAATGGACGAAGTGGGCTCACGCGTGTTCTTGCAACATGCCGAGGTGCCACCAGCCATCCTTGAAAAGGAGAAAATCATCAAGATTATCAAGGAAAAGAAACAACTGGCGGTTAGCCAACAGAACTTTGAGCAGGCTGCGGGCTACCGCGACCGACAGACCGAATTAGAGAAGGAACTTTCCGAACTTCATGAAGCTTGGCGCAGTGGAGATGACGGACAACGAGAACCTGTCAACGAGGAAGATGTTGCCAGCGTTGTCTCAATGATGTCAGGAGTACCCGTTCAGCGTATGGTAGAATCTGAAGGCGCACGTCTCAGAGGTATGGCAGGCGAACTAAAGGAGGCGGTCATCGCGCAAGACAATGCCATCGACAAAATGGTAAAAGCTATTCAGCGTAACCGTGTAGGCCTCCGTGAGCCCAACCACCCTATTGGCGTATTTATGTTTCTCGGTCCGACAGGCGTCGGCAAGACCTATTTAGCAAAAAAGCTGGCAGAGTTCATGTTCGGCTCCAAAGATGCCATGATTCGCATCGACATGAGTGAATATACCGAGTCATTCAACACCTCGAGACTGGTTGGTGCCCCTCCCGGATATGTTGGATATGAAGAGGGTGGACAGCTGACTGAGCGTGTGCGTCGCAAGCCCTACTCCATCGTGCTCCTTGACGAGATAGAAAAAGCCCATCCGAATGTATTCAACATGCTCCTGCAAGTTCTCGACGAAGGAAGACTGACTGATGGGAATGGCCGTCTGGTGGACTTCCGAAACACCATCATCATCATGACATCAAATGCCGGAACACGCCAACTGAAGGAATTCGGACACGGCGTTGGATTCACGGCTGGAGGAAATACCGGACTGAGCATGGATGACAAAGACAAGAGCTATGCTCGTAACATCATTCAGAAAGCTCTTTCAAAACAGTTTGCACCAGAGTTCCTGAATCGCCTGGACGAGATTATCACATTTGACCAATTGGACCTCAATGCTATCAAACGTATCATTGACATCGAACTGAAAGGGCTCTACAAACGAGTGGAAGACATGGGATACCAGCTGACACTGAGCGATGCCGCCAAGGAATTTGTCGCCACGAAGGGATATGACGTTCAATTTGGTGCCCGTCCATTGAAACGGGCTATTCAAGGCTACATAGAAGATTTGGTATGTGAACGCATTCTTAGTGACGAGCTCAAAGAAGGAAGCGTTATCAATATCGACTTAGATGAAGAAAACAAGAAACTGGTCTTCGCATAGCGGAGACCAGTTTTTTCTTGTTTATAGCTCATATTCCGTAGGGTCCTCGATGCCTGCCTCTGCCAAGGCTTCTTTTCGCTCCACACAGGTGCCGCACCGCCCACAATGGTGCTCTCCACCCTTGTAGCACGACCACGTTTCGGCGTAGTCAATACCGATTTCCTTACCACGACGAGCTATTTCTCCTTTTGTCAGATTCGTATAGGGTGACAAAAGATGTACTTTCACAAATGTGCCGGCTTCAGCTGCCTGGTCAAAGGCATGGACGAACTCTGGCGTACAATCTGGATAAATGGTGTGATCTCCACCATGATTGGCCATCATCACATATCCAAGCCCTCTTGACTCTGCCATGCCAACAGCAATAGAAAGCATGATGCCATTTCGGAAAGGTACTACCGTGGAACGCATATTTTCGTCCTCATAATGTCCTTCGGGTATGGCATCTGCCCCTTGTAGCAGAGAACTCTTAAAATACTTGCCCATAAAACTGAGCGGAATAACAATATGCTCGATACCAAGCCGCTGGCAATGAAGGGCGGCAAAAGGCAACTCGCGTGCATTATGGTTGCTACCGTAATCAAACGATAGGGCCAAAGCTATGCGGTCTTGATAGTCATAAAGGAGTGTGGTACTATCCATACCACCACTTAATATTATTACGCAATCTTTCATCTTATCTGTTATTTAGTCATCGCATGATCAAAACGTCAGGAATCTAAGGACAAGGAATCCCACAACGATTCCGACCAGAACCTTTACAAACACATTCTTTATGAACCAAGCCATTGGCATTCGCTCCATCTTCATGAGCGCGATACCACTGACGGAACCTATTGGTAGCAAACTTCCTCCAACAGCTGAAGCATAAGCTATGGATACCCAATAGCTATCATCTGGCAGAGCTCCGGGACTGAGTGTGAAAAAGGCCATGAGCGTAGCAAAGTTATCAAGCACGGCGCTAACCGGAACAGCAGCAATGCCCATCAGCCACGGGTCGTTGATATAAAGTCGGCTTTGGGAGATGAACCAGTCCACAGCACCTGTTTCTTGAACGACACCGACCGCCAACATAACACCAACGACAAAAAGCATCATCTGCATGACACCATATTGCATGGCACTGGGAACACCCCGTTGCACTACCAAATTGGAGTTCATCAAGCCCCGGTTCATCACCTCGTTGACAATCCATAATAATGCCAACACACAGAGAGAGCCAAGAAAAGGACTCAGATGGGTGATGCTATGGAAGGTGGGAATAAACCAAAGGCCACCTATACCAACAAAAAGCATAACGACTCTTTGCCAGGAATTAAGTCGTGTATCATCTCCACGATATGGCATTGCCTGCCATTGGATTCCCACATGAGGAGGCAGAGCGCGCCCCAGCCACCAAACTGGCAAAGCACAAGCCACCATGCAGGGAATCGCCATCGACAAAGTGTAATTTGTCGGTGTTACTGCCCCTTGATTCCAAAGCAGCAATCCTGAGGGGTCGCCAATTACCGTTAAAGCTCCGCCTCCGTTTGCAGCAATGACGATGGCAACACCAAAAATCATACGCGAACGCATGTCGGGAACCATCTTGTTCATGATGGTAAGCATCATAACCGTTGTCGTCAGATTGTCAAGATTGGCAGATAAAAAGAATGTGACTCCCGTCAAAATCCACAACATGTGCCTGCTGTTACGCGTTCTGAGCAGATGAGATATAAAATCAAAGCAACCATTGCTACTCAATATCTCGACAATTGTCATCGTTGATAACAGGAATAGGACAATCTCAGCAGCCTGTCCGACATGACGGATAAAAATATGTCGAGCTATAAACTCCATCACATTGTAGTCAGTTGATGACGCTCCATTGAGAAAGGAAGCAAACTGCTCTGGATGCTGACTGACGACAAAACTTGCTCCGTTGGTGATATAGAGCATCCAACCCACTGTTCCAACGAAGATGGCAACAGCGGCTTTATTAATCTTGGTAAGGCTCTCGGTAACCACCATCAGGCACCCGAAGAGCAACACGGCGACAATAACGTAAGTAGTCATACGCCCGCAAAGTTACGAAATTTCTGAGTAAGCGAAAAGAAAAGAATTATTTTTATTTCCTCCACAACAAAGAATCTACCTGTTTTTCAGTATTTTGCGTAAAGTAAAATACACTTCCTCCTGAACACGGAACAAGAACCAGCAGATATTTGACAACCAAGGGACGGTCTGATTGGTTATACTATTATTACGGAGTGGCATATATCCAAAATGGTGCTTGAGCTGTGACTCCACACGTTTTGTTTCGATGGTGAACCACACTCGACGTATTTCTTGTAAGGCTTTTAATCGGTCCTCGTTATTCATCCGTTGTCTATTCCAATAAAAGAACATATAACTATCTACTACGACTCGCCATCTCACTGTCTCATAAATATCCAAGATATCATTAGGAACCTTCAGCTGATGAAGCATTCTTTTCATGCTCTCATTAGCCCGCAGATAATCAAAACGTCTTATGCTGGGAGCATGAGTTACCGACGAAGGATTCAGACGATAGTAATAGACACCATCACAAGTGCGCACCTCCTCTGAATAATAGTAATGTAACCGCGTGGTATTGTCATCACTATAAGACTTGCAGGTCTCGTCAAAGGGAAATCGCCTGTAAAGTTCCGTACGCGCCACATACCAACCATGCACCTTCCACGTCAGACTTTTCACAAAAGCTTCATAACCTCCCATACACCCGAAATCAGACATGGGATAGTCTTGTCGGCTACCATCAGGCAAGCAGTTGACTACCTTTAATAACACACATCCCGTCTTCGGATGTTGCTCAAAGACTTTTACAGCCTGTTCTATGGCGTCAGGAGCCATTGTGTCATCACTGTCAAGAAAGGCGATTAAATCACCATGAGCCATGGAAAGTGCAACATTGCGTGCATGCGCCTGTCCGGAATTTTCAGTCAGTCGAGTTACAGAGATTCTTGCGTCTTGTCTGGCATAATCAGCAAGCAAGGCTGATGAGCCATCAGTTGAACAATCATCAACACAGAGAATTTCCATGTCTCGGTAAGTCTGAGCCAACAAAGAGTCCATGCATTCTTTCAAGTAAGGCTCAGCATTATAGACAGCAACCAGAACACTAACAGTCATAGGCGTCTTTTCACTTTTTCTTTCATCTTACTCCATAGTCGAGTCTTTTGTCGGATAACCGCCAACGAGACAGCACTTGAAGCAACAAATAAACAGATACCGAAAAACCAATAAGCCCAGTCCTGGAGATAGCAGGTAACACCGTAGGCTGTCACACCGATAGGAAGTTGCATTAAAGCATAGGTTATCACTTCGCGAGACAACATATACCTGTAGCGATAACGCATGTAACTTATCTGCATCAGAAAATCAAAGACAGCAACCAGCAACATGGCAATTCCTGTTCCGAGAAGTCCGTATATCGTATAGAAACAAAGAACAATGGCAACCATTACGACATCATATATTCCTTCCATCAACAGATAGGATTTGGAATCGCCTCTTGCAAGCGGCAAGTAGGCTACAGGAAGTTTCATCGCACGCAGGTACATGGCCAATGCAGCTACCTGTGCCATCTCTAATACCGGCAGGAATCTTCCACTATATAGCAAAGGGAGCAAAACCGGCAATCCGATGATGAATGCCACCAACATGGGAGATGCCAACAAAAGCGACACTTCTATCTGTTTATTGACTTTATCATTGAGTTCCCTGCCAAGAGATTTCACGGCTGAAAGTCGGGGAAAGTAATCTGTCTCCATGGCCGAAAACACCATTCCCGCATAAACCATAGTCATCATATAGCCGGCATTGTAAAGTCCCAAGATATCAAGTCCTCCCGTACGGTTCAGCCAAGTTCGCACAATGTAATCTGCCCCACTGCCAAGAATCCCGGCAAAGACAAAGGCAACACCCAGTTTCACCATGCCAAAGCCATCTCGTAAGATCTTCTTTGACAGATTTATTTGATATGGGAAAAGCCTGCATGACCTTTTCATAACAATTATCAGCTGAGCAAAAGAAGCCAATATCATAACTGGCACGATAGCACGTTCACGCCAAATAAAAAACAAAGGAACTGAAAGAAGCAAGGATACCAACACCGTCAAGACAGAAGTAACAGCCAAATCGCGCAACTTTCTAATTCCTTTGAGGATAGATAGTTCTCCACCTATAACAGCCGTCATACCGACAACAGGAGAAAGAGCCATATAGTGGAGTGTATGGTCTCCCCAGTCAAAAGAAAAGAGATTGAGCAAAGGACTCATTACTATGCACAACATAGTACCGACAATGGCAACAAGTAAGCTCCAAGAGCGTATCAGTTTTACAGAATAGCTCATGCGCTCTTCTACTCCTTCATCATAAACGGAAGAAATCTCTCTGACTCCACTCATCGGAACCCCTAAGTTTGTAGAATCGCCCAAAAGCTTAACCGTTGAATTAAACAATGCCTGCAGACCGACACCACCCGGGCCAAGCAAAACGGCAACGAGCTTGTTACGGAGCACTCCGATGAGAATGCTCAGTCCCTGAATACCACCAAAAAGGCTGGTATATTTTAAAATGTGAGAGTAACTTTCAGTACGCGTCTGTTCACTCATAAGCATATAAATAACGACTCTTTTTAAAGAATATTACATCTTTTTTTCAAAAAAGACATATCAGAATTAGGTATTCTCGTTGCTTTTTAGTAACTTTGCCCCACAATTTATAGGTATTCAAACATTATTTAACTAAATTTCTAACCGAATATGATTTATTCAAAGGAAGTTGAAAACATGTGCGTTGTGGCTAAAGGCCCCAACCATGGTCCTGCTCCTATCCCAGAAGAGGGAAAATGGATTCAGGCCAAAGAGATTAAAGACATTTCGGGCTACACCCACGGAATTGGCTGGTGTGCTCCTCAGCAGGGCGCTTGTAAGCTTTCGCTGAATGTTAAAGACGGGGTTATTCAAGAAGCTCTGGTGGAGACAATCGGTTGTACCGGTATGACTCACTCTGCCGCTATGGCATCAGAAATACTTCCCGGAAAAACCATTTTGGAAGCTCTGAACACCGATCTCGTTTGTGATGCCATCAACACCGCTATGCGCGAATTGTTCCTGCAGATTGTTTATGGCCGCACGCAGAGTGCTTTCTCTGAGGGTGGTCTTGTCATCGGTGCTGGTTTGGAAGACCTGGGTAAGGGGCTTCGCTCTCAGACTGGTACTCTTTATGGAACCGTTGCTAAAGGCACACGTTATCTCGAGCTCACAGAAGGTTACATCACTAAACAATTCCTTGACAAGGACAATCAAGTATGTGGATACGAGTATGTACACCTTGGCAAGATGATGGAAGCCATCAAAAACGGAATGGATGCCAACGAAGCTGTGAAGAAGTTCACTGGCTCTTACGGACGCACAACTGCTGAGCAGGGAATTGTTAAAGCTATTGACCCACGAAAAGAATAAAGGAGGAACCAAGCTATGATAAGAAAAGTAAGTTTTGAGAGTTACGAGCGTCGTATCAAGCAGGTTCTTGCTGCATTGAACGAGAATGGCATCGCCAGCATCGAAGAAGCCAATGAGATTTGTGAAAAAGCAGGTGTTGACCCCTATCAGATGTGTGAAGACACACAGGGCATCTGCTTCGAAAATGCGAAGTGGGCCTATGTTTGTGGCGCTGCTATTGCCATCAAGAAGGGTGTTAAGAATGCAGCTGAGGCCGCTGAGGCTATCGGAATAGGTCTGCAGAGCTTCTGCATCCCAGGAAGTGTTGCTGACGACCGTAAAGTTGGTATCGGCCATGGAAATCTGGCAGCCCGTCTGCTCCGCGAGGAGACAGAGTGCTTTGCATTTCTCGCAGGTCATGAGAGCTTTGCAGCCGCAGAGGGTGCTATCAAGATTGCTGAAAAAGCAAATAAAGTTCGCAAGAAGCCCCTTCGCGTTATCTTGAATGGTCTGGGTAAAGATGCTGCCATGATTATTAGCCGTATCAATGGCTTCACCTATGTTCAAACACAGTTTGACTACTATACAGGTGAGGTGAAGGTTGTTAAGGAAACTCCTTATAGCGATGGTCCTCGCGCAAAAGTAAAGTGCTATGGTGCCGATGACGTTCGCGAAGGCGTAGCCATCTTGTGGAAGGAAAACGTAGATGTTTCCATCACTGGTAACTCTACCAATCCCACACGTTTCCAACACCCTGTTGCCGGAACCTATAAGAAGGAGCGCGTTCTTGCAGGCAAGCCCTACTTCTCAGTTGCTTCTGGTGGCGGTACTGGCCGTACACTGCACCCAGACAACATGGCCGCAGGCCCTGCAAGCTATGGTATGACTGACACACTGGGACGTATGCACTCTGATGCTCAGTTTGCTGGTTCAAGCTCTGTACCTGCTCACGTTGAGATGATGGGATTCCTGGGTATTGGTAACAACCCGATGGTAGGTGCTACCGTTTCCATCGCTGTAGAGGTTGACCTTGCCTTGAACAAGAGATAAGCTGATTTGAGATAAGACCATCATTCTCAAACACATAAAGAAGGGGACTGGCCTTGATGGCAGTCCCCTCCTTTATGTGAATAGTGAAAGTTTTTTTTATTCTGATTTACTAAGAAATAGAATCAACGGACTGTAACATGAAAGCACCCTTGCTTCACTTCGTATTTCACATAACAATTTCCATTTTTCCGCTGATCGTTAAGAACTTCCGAAAGAATTTGTTTCAGTCGAACATCAGCTACCGTCCGTCGCTTTGAGTATGCACTATCGTTTTCCTCTACACGCAAATATCGATTATAAGCGATATCAAATGTTGTACCATACATGTGGCAACTGTTTTCTGTTGCATTTCCATTATGGCTGCGAAGTCGAGCAACATCATCCTTTGTGCGCATAACACTGGTAATAATAATCCTATGTAGTGGCAATCCCTTCAACTGTAAGCTATCGAAAAAGCATCGCCCTATGTCTTGCAATACAGAGGAAGCCCTCGGTACAAGATAAGGAATACTCTGATACAGAGGCTCTACATAAAAATAGGGATTACTTCCGACAAAGACAAGTTCCGCCTTTCTATTTTCTGCCTCAGAACGGTTTTGAACAGGTGAAACGCCCCATTTCTGAGCAGCAAGAATCTGAGTATCCTGTCCATCTGGAAAAGCTTCAGAGTAACTCCTGACACTCACTATACGATGGCGTGCCACCGAACCGTCTGGATTAAAGAAGCGAGTTTTCTCATTAGGTTTTAAAGGCACCATACCATCCGTCTGAGAAGCCTCCTCACTGACAGACTGAGCTTTTGATTCTTCTATCGCCTGAGCATCAGCCTCCATTTCCTTTCTCTCCTGCGCTTTTTCCCACGCCTCTAAAGCCTTCCGCTCTTCTTCCTGAACAGTATCTTCATTGGCAGCAAGAGCCAAGCTATCTCCTTCAACAACAGTCACAGGAGTTCTCTCGTGTGCCCTCTCATCTCTGACTGCCCTTATCACCGCTAATACGATAACCAAGATGGCAAAACCCTGTAAATATCTCTTTTTACTAATAACCATTACTATTGTTTGTCATTTGAGCGCACAAAGTTATGAAAAAGTTTGCGAATAAGAAAGTGCCTTGTCATTTTATTTGTATGTTTCACGGCTTTTTTGTAACTTTGCACACAAATTAAATTAAGCAGGACTTTGACGGAGAAACATATAATATTAGAAGACATCGACCCCCTGATGTTTTATGGGGTAGGCAATAGCCATCTGCAAATGGTCAAGTCATTGTTTCCTAAGGTACGCATAGTAGCACGCGACAATGTACTACGCATACTCGGTGACGAAGAAGAGATGGCACGATTGGAAGAGAACGTGGAGTCGATAAGACGTCACATCGTGAAACACAACACCATTAATGAAGAAGATATTCTTGATATTATCAAGGGACGGAAGACCAAAGCCGACTCGGCAAAAGGTGTTGTGTGCTATAGTGTAAGTGGCCGTCCCATCAAAAGTCGTTCTCAAAATCAACAATTGTTGATTGACGCTTTCGAACAAAACGATATGATTTTTGCTGTTGGTCCTGCTGGAACAGGAAAGACCTATCTTTCCATCGCTCTTGCCGTCAAAGCACTCAAGGAGAAGACTGCCAAGAAAATTATTCTTTCAAGGCCCGCCGTGGAAGCAGGCGAAAAGCTCGGGTTCCTGCCAGGCGATATGAAAGACAAGATAGATCCCTATCTGCAACCACTCTACGATGCACTCGAAGACATGCTGCCACAGGTGAAACTGCAAGACATGATGGAGAAAAGGGTTATACAGATTGCACCCCTCGCCTTCATGCGTGGTCGCACATTGAGCGATGCCGTGGTTATTCTCGACGAGGCACAGAACACCACACCGCAACAGATTCGCATGTTTCTAACACGCATGGGATGGAACACCAAAATGATTATCACCGGCGATATGACCCAAGTGGACCTGCCCAAACAACAAACCAGCGGACTGAAAGAGGCTCTGCGCATTCTCACAGGCATTGAAGGCATTGGTGTGGTGGAACTGGGGCAGAAAGATATTGTAAGGCACAAACTTGTTACGCGCATCGTTAACGCCTATGATGCGTTCGACAAAATAAACAATAAACCAAATGAAAGCATTAACAACGACTAACTTCAACTTTGAGGGACAAAAAAGCGTGTACCACGGCAAGGTGCGCGATGTGTACAACATTAACGACGACTTGATGGTGATGGTGGCCACCGACCGCATTTCGGCTTTCGACGTGGTGCTGCCAAAGGGAATACCCTTTAAGGGACAGGTGCTCAACCAAATTGCAGCCAAGTTCTTAGATGCCACTGCCGACATCTGCCCCAACTGGAAACTGGCCACGCCCGATCCCATGGTTACCGTTGGACTGCGCTGCGAAGGGTTCCGCGTGGAAATGATTATCCGCAGCATTCTCACCGGCTCGGCCTGGCGCGAATATCAGAAAGGATGCCGCGAACTGTGCGGAGTGAAGTTGCCCGATGGTATGCGCGAGAACGAACGCTTCCCAGAACCCATCATCACACCCACCACAAAAGCCGATGAAGGGCACGACATGAACATCTCAAAGGAAGAAATTATTGCACAGGGAATTGTTTCGGCCGAGGATTATGCCGTGATGGAGAACTACACCAGGCGCATTTTTGCACGCGGACAAGAAATTGCTGCCAAGCGCGGACTTATTCTGGTTGACACCAAGTATGAATTTGGTAAGCGCGACGGCAAGGTGTACCTCATCGATGAAATTCACACGCCAGACTCCAGCCGCTACTTCTATGCCGATGGCTACGAAGAAAAACTGGCCAAGGGAGAACCGCAGCGACAGCTCTCGAAAGAGTTTGTGCGACAGTGGCTCATAGAACACAACTTCATGAACGAACCCGGACAGCAAATGCCTGAGATTACCGACGAATATGCCGAGAGCGTTTCAGACCGCTACATCGAGCTTTACGAACATATCGTGGGAGAGCCGTTCAACAAGGCTACAGACGATGCCGACATTGCCACGCGCATTGAACGTAACGTGGCACAATGGCTACAAACAAAACGCCAATAAATAAACATTATTCTACATTGTATAAACAAGAAGCCATTAAGCCCTACAGCAACGAGGGCGAAAAAACACGACAGGTGGAGGCTATGTTCAACAACATAGCTCCCACCTACGATAAACTGAATCATCGTCTTTCGTGGGACATAGACCGCATTTGGAGGCGTAAGGCTATTCGCATGCTAAAGCCTCATGCCCCGCAGCACATGCTCGACATTGCAACCGGAACGGGCGATTTTGCAATCATGGCGGCGCAGATGCTGCATCCAGCCAGGTTGATTGGAACAGACATCAGCGAAAACATGATGAAGGTGGGGAAGGAAAAGGTTGCAAAGGCCGGACTGCAACACATCATTCAATTTGAGAAGGAAGACTGCATGCACCTTTCCTATCCCAGTGAAAGCTTCGATGCAGTTACTGCCGCATTTGGCATCAGAAACTTCTCAAACCTGGAACAGGGACTGAGCGAAATGTGCCGTGTGCTGCGAAAGGGAGGTCACCTGTGCATTGCCGAACTAACAACACCCGTGAGCTTTCCCATGAAGCAGCTTTTTGCCATCTATTCCCACACAGTGCTTCCGCTTTATGGGCGCGCCATATCAAAAGATATCAGTGCCTATTCCTATCTTACTAAAACCATTGAAGCTTTCCCCCAAGGCGAAGAAATGATGGGCATTCTTGCAAGGGCAGGCTTCTCGCAATGCGCTTTCCGGCGACTCACGTTCGGTATATGTACACTCTATTTTGCAACTAAGTGAACTTTCTCCATTAAACCACAGCTCATGAAAAAATTCGGACTATTAGGATTTCCTCTCGGACACTCCTTTTCAAGTAAGTTCTTCAACGAGAAGTTTCAAAACGAGCATATCGATGCGCAGTACATCAACTTCGAACTGCCCAGCATTGAACAACTGCCGGCTATGCTCGCTGCCAATCCTGAACTGTGCGGATTTAATGTAACCATTCCCTATAAGGAGAAGATTATTTCGTTTCTCGACGACATGAGCAACGAAGCGAAAGCCATTGGAGCCGTGAATGTGGTGAAGGTGGTGCAACACGGCAACCGCCCACATCTGAAAGGTTTTAACAGTGATGTAATTGGTTTCAGCGAAAGCATAGAGCCTTTGCTGGCAGAGCATCATCGCAAGGCTTTGGTGTTAGGAACTGGTGGCGCATCGAAAGCCGTGCTCTATGCCCTTCACAAGTTGGGGGTAGAAACACAATTGGTGAGTAGAATAAGGCGCAGTGGAGTTATTTGTTACAGCGACATCACAACGCAGATGCTGGCCGAAGAGTTTAAGGTTGTGGTTAATTGCACACCCGTGGGCATGTATCCACATACTGATGAGTGCCCACCATTGCCCTACGAGGCCATGAACGAGCGAACACTGCTCTACGATTTGGTGTACAACCCCGGCGAAACGCTTTTCATGAAGCAGGGAGCTGAACATGGGGCGGTGGTGAAGAACGGACTCGAAATGCTGCTCTTGCAGGCTCATGCCTCTTGGGATTTCTGGAACAACAACTAAAATGCAAATACTGGAATAGTTGATGATGATAACCTATGCCGACAATCTGAAAATGCTGACCGACAGGTATAACTATACCATACGGCAGCTAAAGCATTCCTATTTGCAGGAAAAGCATCAAATGGGAATGTTTGAGGGTATGGGCTCTTCGAACTTGGCAGAACGCTATTCTAACAGATACAACCAGCTGACAGCAAGCTATAGGCAAGAGGCACAGCAGATGCTAAACTTGCAACAGCGGGCCAACCCTGCGTGGGCGAAATGGCGAAAGCTGTGGGTATGGTGCTTTGTGGCGGGGGTGCTTTTAGCCGTTACATGTTGCCAATGTGCTCTGCCCGCATCGGAAACCCAGGCACCCGTTACCAACAACACAGAAAGTGTTACCTACTGGAATGCCGAAAACATTCCCATTCCTTTTCTCAAAGACTCTACACAATATGTGTCGAACCCCGACCATGTGCTATCCCCTCTGGCCGTGCAGCGAATGAATGGCACCTTGCTGGAACTGGACAAAAAACTTGGCGTGCAGTCGGTGGTGATTGTGGTGAACCATATTGAAAACGACGACCCCTTTCGCATGGCCCAGGATGTGGGCAACAGATATGGAGTGGGCATTAACAACAGAGGACTGATGGTGGTGGTTGGATATGAAGACCGCAGTATCAATATATCGCCGGGACGTTCGCTTGAAGCCGACCTTACCGATGTGGAATGCCACCGCCTTGAGCAACGCTTTGTGGTGCCTGCCATGAAAGCCCAACAACCCGACACTGCAATGATATACTTGACTGAGGGTATATATGCCCTGTTGCTGAAGAAGCCCATGCCCACTTTGACAGTAACTGAACAGGAAGACATCTCGGCCGAAGACCTGCCCGTTCTTCTTACCATGGCGTTCCTTACGGCGTGGGGGCTTTTCTTCGTAAGGCTGAACCGTAAATATGTGTGGTTAGCTGCTCTCAACAATATTGGCCTCATCGCCAACCCATTCCACAATGGCTCGGGCTTCTATATGGGTGGCTTCGGTGGAGGGCATGGCGGCAGTGATGGATTTAGTGGAGGCGGCTTCAGCGGCGGTTCGTTCGGTGGCGGTTCGTTTGGCGGCGGCGGTGCCACATCGCGGTGGTGAAGAATAAATAGCAAATACACAACAAATTATACTATCAATTATGAAGAAAATGAATAAAACGCTCATCGCTGTTGTTGCAGCAGTAGTGATTATTGGATTCTGGATGTCGAGTTCCTATAATTCGATGGTAAGTGAACAGGAAAAGGCTACCACCGCTTTGGCCAACGTGCAGTCGGCCTACCAGCGCAGAGCCGACCTGATACCCAATCTGGTAGAAACGGTGAAGGGCTATGCAGCCCACGAAAAGGAAACCTTTGAAGCTGTTACCAGTGCACGGGCAAAAGCCACCAGCATTAATGTTGACCTTGCAAACATCACCCCCGAGAAAATCAAGCAGTTTCAGGAAGCACAGGGCGAACTGGCCACGGCCCTCGGTCGTTTGCTGCGTGTGCAAGAGCAATATCCCGAATTGAAAGCCAACGAAAACTTCCGCGACCTGCAGGTGCAGCTCGAAGGAACTGAAAACCGCATCAACGAAGCTCGAAACACTTATAATCAGGTGGCGCAGCAATATAATGTTGCCGTTCGCTCTTTCCCCAAAAACGTGCTGGCCGGAATGTTTGGTTTTGCACAGATGCAGAAGTTTGAGTCGGAAGCAGGAGCCGAGCAAGCACCGCAAGTGAAATTCTGAAATTAAAGGAGGGTTCTATTAATTCGCTTAAGATAAAGGTTTATGAATAACAGATATATGCAGCGTGGCGTGAGCGCCGCAAAGGAAGATGTTCACAACGCCATCAAAAATATTGATAAGGGTATATTCCCACAGGCGTTCTGCAAAATTATTCCCGACATCCTGGGCGGCGACCCTGAATATTGCAACATCATGCATGCCGACGGGGCCGGCACCAAATCGAGTCTTGCCTACATGTATTGGCGCGAAACGGGCGACATGAGCGTGTGGAAGGGTATTGCGCAAGATGCCATCGTGATGAATACCGACGACCTACTCTGTGTGGGGGCAGTTAATAACATTCTGGTGAGCTCTACCATCGGGCGCAACAAGATGCTCATTCCTGGCGAGGTGATTTCTGCCATCATCAACGGAACCGATGAACTGCTTGCCGAAATGCGGGAAATGGGCATTGGCATCTGGCCTACAGGTGGTGAAACTGCCGATGTGGGCGACCTGGTGCGAACCATCATCGTTGACTCTACTGTTACCTGCAGAATGAAACGAAAGGATGTGATTGATAATGCCAACATCCGTCCCGGTGATGTCATTGTCGGTCTGTCATCCACAGGTCAAGCTACCTATGAACAACGATACAACGGTGGTATGGGCTCTAACGGTCTCACCTCCGCCCGTCACGATGTCTTTGCCAAATATCTGGCAAGCAAATATCCCGAGAGCTACGACCACCAAGTACCTGACGAGTTAGTATATAGCGGCAAGTATGCTCTCACCGATGCTGTATCCTATGCTGCAACGGAATCGCAACACACAATACTGCCTGATATGGGACAGCTGGTGCTCTCCCCCACTCGCACCTATGCACCAGTCATCAAGCGCATACTCGATGAACTGAGGCCGGAGATTCATGGAATGGTACACTGTACAGGAGGCGCACAGACCAAAGTACTCCACTTTATCGGTGACAACTGCCGTGTCGTGAAAGACAACATGTTTCCTGTTCCACCACTATTCTATGCCATCCATGACTGTTCCGGAACCAGCTGGCAAGAGATGTACCAAGTGTTCAACATGGGACATCGCATGGAGATATATGTTCGTCCAGAAGTGGCAGAACAGGTAATTTCCATTTCTCAGTCTTTCAACATTGATGCTCAGATTGTCGGACACATTGAGGAGGGCCAAAAGTCGCTTGTCATCAAGTCTGAATTTGGAGAATTTAATTATTAACTATGATAGAAAACAACCGCATATTACAGAAGCTTGACGGCCTCGAAGCACGCTTCGAAGAAGTATCAACCCTAATCACCGACCCTGCTGTTATTGGCGACCAGCAACGTTTTGTCAAGCTGACAAAGGAATACAAGGACCTCTCAGACATCATGGACATCCGCAGGCGATACATTGCCTGTTTGAATTCCATCAGCGAAGCAAAGGATATCCTAACCAATGAGAGTGACGCCGAGATGAAAGAGATGGCTCGTGAAGAGCTGGCAGAGAACGAAGCCATTCAACCTAAGTTGGAAGAAGAAATCAAGATCGCCCTTGTTCCAAAAGACCCGGAAGACGCCAAGAATGTACAAATGGAAATCAGAGCCGGTACGGGTGGAGATGAAGCATGTCTCTTTGCCGGTGACCTTTTCCAGATGTATAAGCGTTACTGCGACTCCAAGGGTTGGCAGCTCTCTGTCACCGACTTTAGCGAAGGAGCTGTAGGTGGCTACAAAGAAATTGATTTTGCCGTATCAGGTACCGATGTTTATGGCACACTGAAATATGAATCAGGTGTACATCGCGTTCAGCGTGTTCCTGTTACCGAATCCAATGGACGCATGCAAACCTCCGCTGCCACAGTTGCCGTATTGCCTGAAGCCGACAAGTTTGAAGTAAACATCAACGAGGGTGAAATCAAATGGGATACCTTCCGGTCTTCTGGTGCCGGCGGACAGAATGTGAACAAGGTGGAGTCTGGCGTTCGTCTGCGCTACATGTGGAAGAATCCGAACACCGGCGAGACCGAGGAAATCCTTATCGAATGTACGGAAACACGCGACCAGCCAAAGAATAAAGAGCGTGCACTGTCAAGACTCTACACCTTCATCTATGACAAGGAACACCAGAAGTATGTCGATGACATTGCCAACAGGCGCAAGAGTCTCGTTTCTACTGGTGACCGCTCAGCCAAGATTCGCACCTACAACTTCCCACAAGGGCGTGTCACCGATCATCGTATCGGTTTCACTACCCATGATCTGCAAGGCTTCCTCGGTGGAGACATCCAGCCAATGATTGATGCACTGACCGTGGCCGAGAATGCCGAACGCATGAAAGAGAGTGAATTGTAAACATCCAATTTTAAATACAAACATCATGAACAGGCAAGAACTGATTCAACAAATATTTGCCAAGCAATCGTTTCTATGTGTAGGCTTGGATACCGACTTCAAGAAACTACCGCAACATCTACTTGCCCTGCAAGACCCGTTATTTGAGTTTAACCGTCAGATTATAGACGCTACGGCCCCCTATTGCATAGCATACAAGCCTAACCTCGCTTTCTATGAAGCACACGGACTTTATGGCATGAAAGCCTTTGAGGAAACTATTGGCTATTTGAAAGAACACTATCCGAACCATCTTATTATAGCAGATGCCAAGCGTGGCGATATTGGTAATACCTCTAAAATGTACGCGCGTACATTTTTTGAAGAATACGATATCGATGCGCTAACGGTGGCACCCTATATGGGTGAAGACTCCGTAACACCATTCCTCGACTACAAAAACCGATGGGTGGTGTTGTTGGCCCTAACCAGTAACAAAGGCAGCCTGGACTTTCAACTTATGCAGGATGCCAACGGTGAAAGGCTCTTCGAGAAAGTAATTCGCACCTCCCAACAATGGAGCACTCCAGAAAACATGATGTATGTTGTGGGAGCTACCCGCGGTGAGTTGTTCAAAGACATTCGTCGTCTGGCACCAGACCATTTTCTTCTTGTACCCGGTGTCGGAGCACAAGGCGGCTCGCTTGAAGAGGTATGTCGTTACGGCATGAACAACGACTGCGGATTGCTCGTCAATTCCTCTCGTGGTATTATCTATGCGTCCAGTGATGAACACTTTGCCGAGATTGCAGCTGAGAAAGCCTGTGAACTTCAGCAGGCAATGGCTACCGAACTTTCTAAGTTGGACCGATAGATTTAAAGAAACCATCCAATATGAATGACGCAAAGATCATTAACGATCCGGTCTTTGGATTTATCAAGATTCCACGCGGTCTGCTCTACGACATTGTCAAGCACCCACTCATGCAAAGATTGACGCGAATCAAACAACTCGGTCTGGCATCCGTTGTCTATCCTGGAGCCCAGCACACAAGGTTTCAGCACTCACTTGGTGCCTTTCATCTGATGAGTGAGGCCGTGCAGTCTTTGACACAGAAAGGAATCTTTATCTTCGACAGTGAAGCTGAAGCCGTACAAGCGGCCATTCTGATGCACGACATCGGTCACGGGCCATTTTCCCATGTATTGGAAAACACCCTCATCAACGGTATTTCACATGAAGACATCTCTTTGCTGATGATGGACCAGATCAACAACGAGATGAACGGGCGACTCAATCTTGCCATCAAGATTTTCAAGGACGAATACCCGAAACGGTTTCTCCATCAACTCATCAGTAGTCAGCTGGATATGGATCGCCTTGACTACTTGCGCCGCGACTCATTCTTTACAGGAGTTACCGAAGGCAACATCGGTTCAGCCCGCATCATTAAGATGCTCAATGTTGTTGATGACCAGCTTGTGGTGGATCACAAAGGAATCTATTCTATTGAAAACTATCTGACCACACGCCGTCTGATGTATTGGCAGGTGTATCTTCACAAGACTACGGTTGCCTATGAAAAATCTCTTGTCAACATTTTGCTCAGAGCCAAGCAACTGGCCAGCGAAGGGCAGGATCTTTATGCTCCACCCTCGCTCCGCTATTTCCTTTACAACCATGTTGATGCCGACTTTTTCTATAGTCATCCAGAAGCATTGAAGCACTATGAACAGTTAGATGACAGCGATATTTGGAGCACTGTAAAGGTTTGGGCTCAAAGTTATGATAAAATCTTGTCATTATTGGCCAAGGACCTATTGGAAAGGCGTATCTTCAAAGTTGAAATCAGGGAGACGCCCTACGAGACAGAAGAGCTGGATAAAATCACGGAAGAACTATCGCTAAAGGCGGAAGTCTCCAAAGATGATGCCCGATATCTGATGAGTGTAAACACCATCCAAAAAGACATGTACGATGTAGGGGATGATTGTATCTCTATTCTTTACAAAGACGGGACGATAAAAGACATCTCTGATGCCTCTGAGATTCTCAATGTAGCATTATTATCCAAAAAAATCCGTAAATATTACCTCTGTTATCAACGTTTTTGAAAAAAAAGTGTTACATTTGCAAATTGATTAATCTTTTCATATATAAAACATGGAATTTACCGCAAAACAAATAGCCCAGTTCGTTCAGGGTACTGTTGAAGGCGATGAGAACGCCATTGTAAACACTTTTTCCAAGATTGAGGAAGGCCGGAAAGGTGCCATCACATTCCTTTCAAACCCCAAATACACTCATTTCATTTATGATACAGAAGCCTCTGTGGTGCTTGTTGACGAGAATTTGCATCTCGAACGCGAGACAAAGGCTACGCTCATCCGCGTCAAGAACGCATACGAATGCGTGGCCCGTCTGTTACAGATGTACGACTCCATGAAGCCCCGAAAAAGCGGTATCGACTCGCTGGCATTTGTCTCTCCTACCGCTAAGATTGGTGAGAACTGCTATATAGGAGCGTTTGCTTACATTGGTGATGGCGTTGTAATAGGCGAAGGGTGTCAGATTTATCCCCATGCGACCATCTACGACAATGCAGTTTTGGGCAACAACTGTCTGATTTATCCAAATGTTTCCATCTATCACGACTGTCATCTTGGCAACAATGTAACCATCCACTCCGGCAGTGTTATCGGAGCAGATGGCTTTGGCTTTGCCCCTTCTGCCGATGGCTACGACAAGATACCGCAGATTGGCATTGTGACTATCGAGGACAACGTAGAGATTGGCGCCAACACCTGTGTTGACCGTGCCACGATGGGCAGCACCTTTGTTCGCAAGGGCGTTAAGCTTGACAACCTCATTCAGGTGGCGCACAATGTAGAAGTGGGTGCCAATACGGTCATAGCGTCGCAGACCGGCATTGCAGGCAGCGCCAAAGTTGGCGAGTGGTGTATGTTCGGTGGACAGGTTGGTGTTGCCGGTCATATTTCCATTGCCCCTCAGACTCAAGTCGGAGCGCAAGCCGGCATCATAAGTGGCATAAAGAAGCCGGGACAAGTGATTATCGGCTCACCCGCTTGGGACGCTAAGGGCTTCATGAAGTCTGCCGCCATGTTCCGTCGCCTTCCCGACATTTACCAGCAATTAAACACCCTTCAGAAAGAGTTGGAAGAACTGAAGCAACAGCAAAAATCATAAAAAAAAAGATATCATGGAAACAGCTAAGCAAAAAACGCTGAAAGGCAGTTTTTCCTTGTTTGGGAAAGGACTGCACACAGGTCTGAATCTGACTGTCACCTTTAATCCTGCCCCGGAGAATACGGGGTACCGCATCCAGCGCATCGACCTGGAAGGTGAGCCCATCATAGAAGCCGTTGCCGAGAAAGTCATTGACACTCAGCGCGGCACTGTTATTGGCTCTGGTGATATGCGTGTCTCTACTATTGAGCACGGCATGGCAGCCCTCTATGCACTTGGCATTGACAACTGTCTGATACAGGTCAACGGGCCAGAGTTCCCCATTCTCGACGGTTCAGCAGCCATCTATGTTGAGAAAATTAAGGAAATCGGTCTTGTCGAGCAGAATGCTCCCAAAGACTATTACATCATTCGCCGCAAAATTGAGGTGAAGGATGAAAATACAGGATCTTGTATCACGCTTCTCCCCGATGACGAATTTAGCGTCACAGCCATGTGTTCGTTTGAGTCGAAGTTCATCAACAGCCAGTTTGCCACCCTCGACAACATCAGTCTGTTCCCACAGGAAATTGCTCCCGCTCGCACGTTTGTCTTCGTTCGTGACATCATGCCGCTATTGGAAGCCAACCTTATCAAAGGTGGCGACCTCGACAATGCCATCGTCATCTATGAACGTGAGGTTCCCCAGGAGAAGCTCGACCATCTGGCCGACTTCATGAATGTGCCCCACATGGATGCCACCAAGATTGGCTATATCCAGCATAAACCCCTTCTTTGGGAGAACGAGTGTACCCGTCACAAGCTACTCGACATCATTGGCGACTTGGCACTTATCGGAAAGCCCATCAAGGGGCGCATCGTTGCCACACGTCCGGGCCATACCATCAACAATAAGTTTGCCCGTCTCATGCGTAAAGAGCTTCGTAAACATGAGATACAAGCTCCTATCTATGACCCCAACGACGAGCCTGTGATGGATAACAACCGCATCCGCGAGTTGCTCCCCCACCGCTATCCGATGCAACTGATCGACAAGGTCATCTCCATTGGCCCGACCACTATCGTTGGTGTCAAGAATGTGACAAGCAACGAGCCGTTCTTCATGGGCCACTTCCCACAGGAGCCCGTGATGCCTGGTGTACTTCAAATAGAAGCTATGGCTCAGTGCGGTGGACTGCTTGTACTAAACCAAGTGGAAGAGCCTGAGCGCTGGTCAACTTACTTTATGCGCATCGATGACGTAAAGTTTCGTCGCAAAGTTGTACCCGGTGACACGCTGCTGTTCCGTGTAGAGTTGCTCCAACCTGTACGTCATGGTGTCAGTTCCATGAAAGGCTATGTCTTCGTAGGCGACCAAGTGGTTTCGGAAGCCATGTTCACGGCACAGATCGTAAAGAACAAGTAAAGTTTTCCACAAAAGTATTATTACTGAAATCAAGTCAAAAAAAATATGAATCAGATTAGCCCCTTAGCATTTGTTCATCCCGAAGCCAAGCTCGGCGACAACAACATCATCGGACCTTTCTGCTATATTGACCGCGACACCGTCATTGGCGACAACAATGTCATGCAGAACAGCGTCACCCTTCATGTGGGAACACGCATGGGTTCTGGTAATGAGCTGTTCCCTGGTGCCAGCATTTCCACGAAGCCTCAGGATTTGAAATTCGTTGGCGAGGTGACAACATGCCAGATTGGCGACAACAACAGCATTCGTGAGAATGTGACCATCTCACGCGGTACCGCATCAAAAGGAACCACTATTGTAGGTAGCAACAACCTGCTGATGGAGACCGTCCATATCGCTCACGACTGTGAGGTAGGCAATGGTTGTATTCTTGGTGCTGCGTCAAAGTTCGCAGGTGAGATTGTCATTGACGATAACGCTATCGTAAGCGGTGGTGTTCTCTGTCATCAGTTCACTCATATCGGTGGCTATGTCATGATACAGGGCGGCAGCCGCTTCGGTCAGGACGTTCCCCCCTACATCATTGCCGGACGCGACCCCATCCGCTTCTGCGGTCTGAACCTTGTGGGCCTGCGTCGTCGTGGCTTTAGCAACGACCTCATCGACCTCATTCACAATACCTATCGCATCATTTACAGCAAGGGGGTGAAGGCAGAAGGTATTGAGGAAGTGAAGAAGACTTTACAGATAACACCAGAGGTTCAATATATTCTTGACTTCGTGGCCAGCTCTAAGCGTGGTATCATCCCCCACGGCTCACTTGATACTTCTGGCCGTACCCAGTAAACATAAACCCACAGGAAAACGTACATGGGAACCCTCATCGTTTTAGTGGGACCGACAGGAGTCGGCAAGACGGAGACATGTCTTCGTCTTGCCGACTTTTTCAACATTCCAGTCATCAATGCTGATTCACGCCAGATTTTCCGCGAGATACCCATTGGCACTGCCGCACCGAGCGCTGAGGATCAAAAACGTGTGCGCCATTTCTTCGTTGGCACCCATGCCCTGGAAGACTACTACAGTGCATCAATGTATGAAGCGGAAGCCCTCACTGTTATCAACGAACAGTTGACTCACCATCCATGTGCCCTGCTGTCTGGCGGTTCGATGATGTATATTGATGCCGTTTGTCAAGGCATCGATGACATTCCCACCGTTGATGATGAGACCCGCGACTGGATGAAGCAACGCCTGCAAAAAGAAGGTTTACATGCTCTTACAGAAGAGCTTAAGCTGCTTGACCCCGATCACTACGCCATTGTAGATTTGCACAACCCGAGACGAGTGGTCCATGCCTTGGAAATTTGTCACATGACGGGGCGCCCCTACACCTCCTTCCGCAGGGGAATACAGAAACAACGGCCGTTCAAGATTATGAAGGTCGGTCTCAACCGTGAGCGTGAAGAACTTTACGACCGCATCAACCGGCGCGTTCTACAGATGATAGACCATGGACTACTGGAGGAGGCACAAGCAGTCTATCCCAAGCGAGGTCTTAACTCACTGAACACGGTGGGATTTCGCGAACTCTTCAGTTATTTCGATGGCGATATTCCATTGGAAGAGGCAATACGGCAGATACAGTCAAACACGCGCCGATACATGCGCAAACAACTCACCTGGTTTAAGCGAGACGACACCATCCGCTGGTTTCATCCCGACAACTATGAAGAAATCCTAAATTATATAAACAATTCATTGTAAAGAGAGAGTTTTCTCAACATATTTTGTACATTTGCATTTATGATGAATAAAATAAAGCATTTTGCGATGCTCGCAATCAAGAAGTTGAGAGCATTCTGGGGTTGGTACAAATCACTTTTCCAAGGCCGGGCATGGTATGTCAAACTGATCAGCGGTCTCGCTACATGCATGGCCGTTCTGCTGATTTACCTTGGTATGGTTGATATTAACTTCCTATTCCTATTTGGCAAGTCGCCCGGCTATCTTTCCGGCATCATGGATCCACAGACGGCTGAAGCTTCCGAACTCTATTCTGCAGATGGAAAGCTCATTGGAAAATTCTTCAACGAGAACCGTACACCCGTGAAATATGAGGATGTGAACCCGGCTTTCTGGCGCGTATTGATTGACACGGAAGACGAACGTTTCTACAAGCACATGGGTATTGACCCCATCGGCATCTTCGCTGCTGTCAAAGATGCAGTGCTCCACCATGACGCCCGGGGTGCATCGACCATCACCCAACAGCTGGCCAAAAACATGTTCCGTGTACGCACGCAATATTCTACAGGGCTGCTGGGGCAGATACCCGGACTACGCATCCTCATCATGAAGACCAAGGAATGGATCATCGCCACCAAACTGGAAACCATCTATAGCAAAGAGGAAATTCTGACGATGTATGCCAACACTGTGGATTTCGGCTCCAATGCTTTTGGCATTAAAACGGCAGCCAAAACTTACTTCGGCATATCTCCTAAGGAACTCACAATAGAACAATGTGCCGTGTTGGTGGGCATGCTCAAGGCTACCACCTACTACAACCCCATCTCTCACCCCGAAAACTCCATCAAGCGCCGCAATGTTGTCCTGAGCAACATGATGGAACACGGCCACATCAACCGACAACAGTTTGACTCGCTCTCACAGATTCCCCTACAAATGAAATTCAGTGTGGAGAGCAATTACGACGGCGAGGCCACCTATTTCCGTAATGCCGTGGCCGACAGGCTGAAGGGATGGTGCGAAGAGAATGGTTACGATCTCTACACCAGTGGATTGAAAATCTATACGACTATCGACACACGCTTGCAGAAATACGCTGAAGCAGCAGCCATCAAGCAGATGCAACAGGTGCAACGCAATTTCGATAACCACTGGGGACACAACGAGCCATGGGTTGACGAGCATTACAAGGTCATTCCTGACTTCATCGAAGGTATCGCCCATCGGCTACCGGTATATAAGAAACTGCAAGAACGATTCCCCAACAATCCCGACAGTGTGGACTACTACATGAACCTCCCGCACACCGTCAAACTCTTCGATTACAAAGAGGGAACCATCAAACGTGAGATGTCCACGATGGACAGCATCCGCTACATGGTGCGCTTCATGCACTGTTCGTTCATCGCCATGGAACCACAGACGGGACACGTTAAGGCATGGGTGGGCGACATCGACTTCGACCACTGGAAGTACGACAAGGTGACAGCCATGCGACAACCAGGCTCCACATTTAAGCTCTTTGTCTATGCAGAAGCCATGAACCAAGGGCTCACGCCCTGTGACAAACGTCGCGATGAGCGCGTTGCCATGAAGGTGTGGGATGCCAAAGAGAACAAAGAGGTTACTTGGGCTCCGACCAATGCCAATGGCTATTTCACTGGCGACTCTATGCCTCTGAAGGCTGCCTTCGCACAAAGCATCAACAGCGTAGCCGTACGACTGGGACAGGAGATGGGTATCAAGCGCATTGCAGAAACAGCCCGCCACATGGGTATCGAGAGCAAACTCGACGAGACACCGGCTTTGGCCCTTGGCTCCAGTGATGTCAATCTGATGGAATTGGCCAATGCCTACTGCACCGTGGCCAACGACGGGCGTCACCATGCTCCCGTACTGGTTACACGCATTCTCGACCGCAACGGTAAAGAAGTATATGTCGATCCCGATGAAAGTGAGCAGGCCATCTCCTACAAGAGCGCATTCCTCACCCAGCAGTTGCTTCTCGGCGGTCTGCGGGAACCAGGTGCCACGTCAATGAGTCTCGGGAGGTATGTGGGCAAACACAATGACACCGAGTGGGGAGGAAAGACCGGTACGAGCAACAACCACTCCGATGCATGGTTCATGGGAGTGAGCAGGAATCTGGTCGTCGGTGCCTGGGTAGGTGGCGAATATCGCTGCATACACTTCCGCACAGGACAGCTCGGTCAAGGCTCCCGCACAGCTCTGCCCATTTGCGGATATTTCCTGGAACAGGTGCTGGACGACCCCAACTTCAAACAGTATCACGGGAAGTTTGACAAACCTAAAGATGAAGATATCAAAATGGGCATGTATAACTGTGACAGCTACTACCAGTCACAACGCGACACGCTTGACACCGACAGCTTAGCAGATGGCGAAGACATCCCGTTTGACGGATTCGGAGTGCCAACCTCACCATCGTCTCAACCTGAACATCCTATCCCCGGACAAGAGGGAGCACAGCCTACGCAACAGGCTACCATCGAAGAGTTGTAACGATCTGCAAGTAATGTCTCCACGGCATAAGTCAAAAGAGCCTTTTTCGCTCCCTGTTTGGGAGGTTGAAAAAGGCTCTTTTTCTTGACATTCTCACAAAAGTTCGTTCTCATCCATCATACTGTTTCAGATGTTATCATAAATCTAATTTTGTCAAGAAAACTTCGAATTTTAGGCAGTATTTTGGGCATTTTTAATAATTACAAATCCACGGTCTTCATTTTGCGAGTATTTCGCATTCTTAAAGTCAACCTTTTTACAGTAAAAATGGATAGATAATAGTGAAGGAAGAAGGCTCTGTCTCTTTCCTCACTGAAACCTGCCACTTTTCGCTCAAAAGTCGTTCGTTTTAGAAGCTAAAGTCGTTCGTTTTAGAAGCCAAAGTCATTCACTTTAAAAGCTAAAGTCTCTCATTTTAGGGGCTAAAGTCGTTCTTCTTAGGAGCTAAAGTCAGCGCTTTAAACTTGTCTGTCAATACACTTTTGAGGTGGTGGAAGATACCTTCTGGAGGTGTAAAAAGGGACGGTTTTGGACTTTCTTGAACAATGTTGACACTTCAAGGGCGTTGATGGTGGCATCAGAAAACTCCAAAAACAGGTATCTTTTGGAAACACTTTTTTTACAGATTGCAAAAAGACGATGTAAAGATATTTCAGTTTAACAACTGACTACACAACTACTTTGAAACTTCAGTTGTTTTACTGAAGTTTCTGAAGTAGCAGGTGCAGGCTGCCATTTAAATACTTTCCCAAAAGGCCAAGAAAGGGTCTTTTCTATAGACGAGTGCCAGCGATGTCAGCACACCATATATAAGGATAATGAAGGCTGTAACTGGCAAAGCGTTGTTCCAGTATTCGCCATAACGCATATTAAGAACTTTGATCATTCCCCATGAAGACACAAAAAGAAAGAGTATGCCAGTATAGAATAAGGCATCATTATCCATGTGGAAGCCAGTCAGCAAGTTGATTAACATGACCACGATGGGAATCATAAAATAAAGCCACATCGTCATATCCTTCCCCAAAAAGACCGCAAGCGTTCTTTTTCCGGCAAGTATGTCATTATCATAGTCGCGCAGATTGTTAACAATAAGCAACAGGTCTATCACCAAGCCGCAGGTAAAGCCATGAGCAACCACATCCCAAATATAGCGATAGGCAAACTTTACTTCTGACACAAGATAGAATGTCATGACCACCGGAACGAGTCCAAAAAAAACAATAACCAGTAAATCTCCCAACCCCCAATAAGACAGATGAGTGGTGTAGAGGAAACAGAACAGTACGCAAAAGACACCTACAGCTACCACCCATAGACCGCCAAACCATATCAAGGGCAGGCCAACCAGACATGCCAAGGCCGTGGTAATAGCAATGCCCATCTTCATGGCATCAGGTGTTATCCATCCTTCCGTACAGGCACGGGGCGGGCCTAAACGGTCAACAGAGTCGTTGCCACGCTTGAAATCAAAATAGTCATTTACCAAGTTGGCATCAATCTGCATAATCAGGGCAAAAGCCAAGCAGAACCAAAAGGCCACAGAATGGTCTCCCATGCCCCATGCCATAGAGGCACCTATCATCACAGGGACTGCTGCGGCCGTCAGTGTTTGAGGACGCGCTGCCAGCAGCCAAGCCTTTAAGGAATTTTGTTTCACGCCAGAGCAATCCATATTTCTTTGGTATTAATCTAATCAGTTTTTGACGACTGTTACCATTTCCGCTTGCAAAGTTACATATTTTTTTGTAATTTTGCAAGCACATGCCATATACAAGATTATAAAACACTGACACATGCAGACCGAAGAAAACCACGTCAATCTGGAATTGATGAATTTTGTTGAGACGCAGATACTACCTCGCTACACGACTTTCGGACCATCTCACGGTCTGGCACATGTAAAGCGTGTCATTGAACGCAGTCTGGTTTTGGCCCGCAAGACCGGGGCCAACCAGAACATGGCCTACATAGCAGCTGCCTACCACGATTTGGGCATGAGCGGGCCACGGGCCATTCATCATCTTACAGGCGGTAAGATTTTGCAGGCCGACCAGCGACTACGCAAATGGTTTACGGAGGACCAAGTGAAAATCATGCGCGAAGCGGTGGAAGATCATCGTGCGTCCTCCAGTCATGCGCCCCGCAACATCTACGGAAAAATTGTGGCCGAGGCCGACCGTGATCTGGACCCCGAAGTGGTATTCCGACGCACCGTTCAGTTTGGCCTTGAGCAATACCCCGAGAAGAGTCGCGAAGAACATTGGCTGCGTTTTTTTGAGCACATGCAGAACAAATACTCCCACCACGGCTACATCACACTATGGATTCCAGGCTCTCCCAACCATCAATATCTGGAAGAGATACGCCGCATTATCAGCAATCCGCCCGAACTGCGGAAGCAATTCGAGCGGATTTTCAGTGAAGAGAAGCGTTAAGAAAACCTACTTCTCCTCACATCGTTTCTATAACCAGCAGAACTTAGAAGGGCAGATCGTCCTGTGACCCCTCGCCTGCCCCGGCCTCAGGAGCCGGTGGGAACGGAGCCTCTGCACCAACTGATGCAGCGGGAGCAGCTGCCGGAGCAGTAAAAGCGCTGGCTGCCGGTGCAGTCTGAGTGCCTACCGAAGCGCCAACGGCTGCTGGATCAACCAGACGCACGTCAAAAGCACGAATGCTATTAAACCAACGGCCATTATACTCATGAGCGTCAATATCAAAAGACACCATTACTTCCTGGCCTACCTGTATATTGAAACGGCGAAGACGATCTTCACCAAAAACCTCAAACATCATCTTACGGGGATAGTTGTCATGAGTTTCAATGACAAATCCCTTCACCTTCCAATCACCACGGGCTGAGGTTCCACTTCTCTCCGGGGTCTCAGCAATTACTTTTCCTTGTAATTCCATTCTTTATTGCTAATTTATAATGTTACACTATGTACTCAGATAATTCTTTCAGCAGGCGAAATTAATAAAATAGTTCTAAAATGCGAAACTTTTCCAATGTTTTTTTTGCATCAAAGAATGATTTTTTGTATTTTTGTGCTGCAATCAGAATATAAACCAAAAAGCATCATATCAAAATGAGATTTACACTTTCAAGCGCAGCCCTCTGCAGCAGACTGCAGACCTTGGCCAAAGTTATCAACAGCAAAAACTCGCTGCCCATACTCGACAGCTTCCTCTTCGAAGTCAGAAACGGAGTGCTTACCATCACTGCCAGTGATAGCGAAAACATGATGCAGTCAGCCTTAGAACTGACCGAAAGCGATGGCGAAGGATGCTTCGCCGTACCCAATCGCACCGTGCTCGATGCTGTCAAAGAACTGCCTGAACAGCCTCTCACATTTGAGGTGGACACTCAGAACCTTACCATCCGTATTCTCTACCAGAATGGTCTATATAACTTCACCGCACAGAATGCCGACGAATACCCACGCATGCAGCAGCTGCCAGAAAATGCTGCCACAATTAGCATACAAGCAACAGTGCTTGCCGACAACATCAACCGCTCACTCTTCGCTACAGCCCAAGACGAGTTGCGCCCCGTGATGAACGGTATATACTTCGACCTGACGCCCGACAGCCTTGCCATTGTTGCCAGTGACGGACACAAGCTTGTGAGAAACAAGAATTTCTCCATTAAGAGCGAGACACCCGCAGCATTCATCTTGCCCAAAAAGCCGGCTACACTACTGAAAAACGTACTCAGCAAAGACACCGGCGATGTGATTGTAAAATTCGATGAACGCAATGCCGAGATAACCTTTACAGACGGATGTCTAACCTGTCGTCTCATCGAAGGACGCTACCCTAACTACAATTCTGTCATCCCACAGAACAATCCCAACCAACTCACCATCGACCGTCGCGCACTCATCGGTGCCATTCGCCGTGTGCTGCCCTTTGCCAGCGAAAGCAGCCAGCTGATTCGCTTCCACCTTGAAGCCGGAAAGCTGGAGCTCTCTTCTGAAGACATCGACTTCGCAACCAGCGCCCGCGAAGAACTTCCCTGTGAATACAACGGACAGACCATGAACATCGGTTTCAAGGGAAGCTCTATCTCTGAAATTCTGAACAACATGGAGTCTGACGACATCAACATTGAATTGGCAGACCCAAGCCGGGCCGGCATCATCGTTCCCGCCGAGCAACCAGAAGATGAAGACATCCTGATGCTTATCATGCCGATGCTGCTGAACGACTAAGAAGAGAATACGCAATATATGAAACTAAACCTCACAAAGCCCCTCGTAGTCTTCGATCTGGAGACTACGGGGCTTGATATTGTTAAGGACAGGATTATTCAACTGTCCTATATTATCATACACCCCGACGGAAAAGAAGAACGGGAAAACATCTTCGTCAATCCCGGAATCCGAATACCAGCAGAAGTAACAGCCCTCACAGGCATCAGTAACGACGACGTGGCCTCGGCTCCGACCTTCAAACAATTGGCAGCCTCACTTTGCGAGAAATTTACCGGCTGTGACTTTGCCGGATTCAACTCTAACCACTTCGACGTGCCTCTGTTGGCAGAAGAATTCCTTCGCGCCGGCATCGACTTCGACTTCTCACGCTGCCGACTCATTGACGTACAGACCATCTATCACAAAATGGAACGCCGCAACCTGGCTGCAGCCTACCGCTTCTATTGCGGACGCAAGATGGAAGATGACTTTGAAGCCCACCGCGCTGACCAAGATACAGAAGCCACCTACCGCGTACTGCAAGGCCAGCTGGACAAATACAACCCGGCTACACAGCCCGAACAGGACAAGCATCTGCCCAACGACATGGACGCTCTGGCTGCATTCTCTAAACAGAACGACAACGTCGATTTCGCCGGACGAATTGTGTGGCGCGAGCTTAAAGGAAATGACGGGAAAACCGTCATAGGCCCCGATGGAAAGCCTCAACGACAAGAAGTCTTCAACTTCGGTAAATACAAAGGCATGGCTGTCGTTGACGTACTTCGCAAGGACCCTGGCTACTTTAACTGGATGCTCGCTGGTGATTTCACCAACAATACCAAGCAAGTACTCACCCGCATACGCCTAAGAGAATTCAACACACGACAGTCAAACTCGTAAGCTCCCGACCAAACCATGCGCAACAAACTGAAAAAAATCGCTCTGCTGCTCTGTCTGCTCTTCGCAACAGGCATGACGGCAACGGCACAGGAACTGGAGGCCAAAATCATTGTCAATTCCAACCAGATACAAGGAACTGACAAAACCGTCTTCGACAATCTGCAACAAACACTGGAGCAGTTCGTCAACGACCATCAATGGACAAACCTGCAGTTTCAAAAAAACGAGCGCATCGGCTGTAGTTTCAACATTACCATCACGAAATACAACCGCGAGAGCAACCTTTTTACCTGCAGTGCCATGATACAGGCCACACGCCCCGTCTATAACTCAGCCTACACAACAACCATCTTCAGCATAAAGGACAATGAGTTCAGTTTTCCCTTCGCACAATTTGACCAGCTTGAATTCAACGAGGAAATTATTGACAACCAGCTGACGGCCCTCATCGGCTATTATGCACTGCTCATCATCGGCATCAACCTTGATACATTTGCACCCATGGGAGGCGAAGACGTGCTCCAGCGTTGTATGAATCTGACCAACAACGCTCAAAGTCTGGACTTCCCCGGATGGAAATCGTTCGACAGCGACAAAAACCGGTTCGCCATCATCAACGACTATCTGGATCCCGGGATGAAACCCTTCCGACAACTGCAGTATGACTACTATCGACAAGGACTTGACGAGATGGCTTCCAACGTGGAGCGAGGGCGCACCAACATCACCACCGCATTGGAAGAACAACTGAAGAAATGCCACGAAGACAAGCCGTTGAGTATGGTACCACAGCTTTGGACAGAATACAAACGAGACGAACTGGCCAATATCTATAAAAGCAAAGGAACACAAAAAGAGAAACAAACCGTTCACGACATTCTCTTCAACATCAACCCCAGCCTCACCACAGCGTGGAACAAAATCATGGAATAAGAAAAAGATGCTTAAACAATTAAATATCAAAGACTATGCGCTCATTGAACGACTGGACATCAGCTTTCAGCCAGGCTTTTCTGTCATAACCGGAGAAACAGGAGCAGGAAAAAGTATCATTCTCGGTGCCATCGGCTTGCTGCTTGGCAATCGTGCAGAAGCACGAATGGTTAAGGAAGGAAAGGACAAATGCTCCATAGAAGCACACTTTGATTTGACCAGATACAAGTTGGAACAATTCTTCCGCGAGAACGACATCGACTACGATGCTGATGACACCATTCTCCGCCGTGAGCTTAATGCCAACGGCAAAAGCCGTGCCTTCATCAACGACACACCCGTAGCCCTGACGCTCATGAAGCAATTAGGAGAACAACTTGTTGACATCCATAGCCAACATCAAAACCTACTACTTGCCCAAGAGGACTTTCAACTGAACGTGGTGGACATCATGGCCAACACCCAGTCAACCCTCATCGACTACCAGCAAGCCTTTGAGCAATATCAACAAGCATCAGCCCGGCTGGAAAAGATGAAACACGACATGGACTCCACACGACAAAACGAGGACTTCATGAGATTCCAGCATAAGGAACTGGCCGACGCAAAGCTTATAGAAGGTGAACAGGAAGAACTGGAGCAGCAAAGCCAAACCATGAGTCATGCCGAGGAAATCAAAGGAGCCATCTTTGATAGCGATGCACTTCTTAGCCTGGATTCAACAGGAGCCTGCATTCAAGTGCGCAACGCAGTATCACGTCTTCACAGTATTGAAAAAGTCTATCAGCCTGCAACCGAACTGGCAGAAAGACTGGACAGCACCTTCATTGAGCTGAAGGACATATCACAAGAAATCGCACAACTGCTCGACACCATTGACTTCAATCCACAAGAACTCGATCGAATCAACCAACGGTTGGACCTGCTGAACACCTTAGAACATAAATTCCATGTGGAAACAGTAGCCCAACTGATTGCTAAAAGAGAAGAACTGACAGAACAACTGAATCACATCGACAACTCTGACGAAGAGTTACTGGAACTTCAGCAACAAATAGACCGCCTGCAAACAATATGCAAGAAAAAAGCAGAAAAACTCACCCAACTACGCACTAAGGCGGCACGAGCCATTGAAAAGAATGTTGAGGAGAAACTTGCTCCCATGGGCATACCCAACGTCAGATTCCAAGTGCAACTTACAGATAAGCCGTTGGCCGCCAATGGCGCTGACAAGATTGTATTCCTCTTCAGTGCCAACAAAAGCACATCCCTTATGCCTGTCAGCCAGGTAGCCTCTGGCGGCGAAATTGCCCGTGTAATGTTATCACTCAAAGCAATGATCAGCGGTGCCGTTAAACTACCCACCATTATCTTCGACGAGATTGATACTGGTGTCAGCGGACGGGTGGCTGAAAAGATGGCACAAATCATGCAAGAGATGGGTAAAAACGAGCGACAGGTTATCAGCATCACACACTTGCCACAGATTGCTGCTCTCGGCTCTACACACTACCGTGTTTCCAAGCAAGAGACAACCAGTGGTACACAGACATCTATGTCACAACTGACAAAAGAAGAAAGAATTACAGAGATTGCCCAGATGCTTAGTGGCTCCAACATTACCACGGCTGCCATTGACAATGCCAAGGCTTTACTGAACATATAAGATCAAAAAGCGCCTTAGTCGGGGCAGCAAGAGCTGACGATAAAAAAAGAGCAACCTTAAAAGGATGCTCAACCAGGTGATTCCGTTGGGATTCGAACCCAAGGCCCACAGCTTAGAAGGCTGTTGCTCTATCCAACTGAGCTACGGAACCAAACCGAGTGCAAAATTACTAAAAATTTCATTAACAGCAAAATTATAGGATGAAATTATCCATCATTATACCAGTTTACAACGTAGAAAAGACTTTGGAACAATGTGTCAGAAGCATTCTGACACAAAGTTTCAGAGACTATCAGCTGATACTTATTGATGATGGATCAACAGATAACAGTTACGAAATCTGCAAAAAACTGGCACAGGAAGATCACCGCATACAAATCGTACGCCAAGAAAACAGAGGACTGAGCAGTGCTCGCAACAAAGGGCTTTCCAAATCACACGGTGAATATGTAACCTTTGTGGACAGTGATGACACCATGAAAGCCGACACGTTAGCCCCCCTCATGCAGCAGTTGGCCATTCATCACGACTACGACATTCTGGAATATCCCATCTACGTCCACTATGGAGACCCTACCCGTCAATACAAACTATTTCCAGCGGACCATGTCTATACCGACATGGAAGATTATTGGCTAAAAGGGAAAGCCTATCAACACACATACGCATGCAATAAGATATATCGGCGGGAGCTTTTCTGCGACGTGAAGTTTCCAGAAGGAAGACTTTTTGAGGATGTATATACCCTACCCCTTCTACTTAAAAAATGTCAAATTGTAGCCACCACCAATGAAGGCATGTACTACTATCATGCCAATCCCAAAGGCATCACTGCTACTGCCGATGGACATGCACTACTTGACCTCCTTGAAGCCCACCTGCCAGTATTAGCTGACACTGCCAACAACACGCAACTGGCCAAAGCATGGGAAACCTACTATGCACATGTCCTGAACATTCAACTGGATGTCTATGAAAAGAAAGGAGGACCACTCTTACTGCCCGTCATGGATGCTCACGGGACATTGAAACTCAAATTACTACATTTCATAGGACTGAAACGATTATGCCAACTGAACAGATGCTTACACAAAATATACAGAAGAAGCCACTAATCAGCTTCATCGTCACCACCTACAACACTCCTTCAGACATGCTTGAAGAATGTCTGAAAAGTATCCTTTCCCTTCAATTGGAGAGTTGGGAAAGAGAAGTCATACTCATAGATGACGGAAGTCAACTGCCTGCCATTACTGATTTGGAGGCTTGGCAGGACTATATCATCTACCTTAGACAATCCAACAGTGGCATCAGCGCTGCCCGTAACCGAGGCATGGACATGGCAACAGGCAGATATATACAGTTTGTTGACGGCGATGACCTGCTCCTTCAACAACCTTACGAGCACTGCCTCGAACTGTTGAGAACAATGCACCCCGATATCGTTTCGTTCAGACTGACCAGTAAAAACGTTAACCACACAGAGAAATATCAGATTGAAGGACCCATTGACGGTTCCATCTTTATGCTAGACAACAATGTCAGAGGAGCCATCTGCAGCTACATTTTTAAGGCAGAACTTCCCATCAATCTGCGTTTTTCTGTCGGTACTGCCTACTCCGAAGATGAAGAATTCACCCCCCAACTGCTACTCCGCTGTGAACAACTTGTAACAACAACGGCCGAAGCCTACTACTATCGACAGCACGAAAGCTCGGCTACTCATCTCAAAGATAACTGTCATATAGAGAAAAGACTTGATGACAACCTAACCGTCATCACCAGACTGGACAGGCTGGCCGACACCCTGCATGGAACTGACCGCGAAGCCTTAAGAAGAAGAGTGACACAGCTGACCATGGACTACCTGTACCATATCATCCAACTGCGAAGAAGTCCACAAGAAACGGAGCTTGCCGTGAAAAAACTACATGACATGGGACTCTTTCCTCTTCCCAAAAAGAACTATACACGGAAGTATCAGTGGTTCCGCCTGGCCATGTCAACAAAAGCCGGCCGATGGATTATGTCACACTTTATGCCCAACCTCTCATGAAAATACTCCTGCTTGGCGAATACAGCAACGTGCATGCCACCTTGGCCAAAGGGCTCAAGACGCTGGGGCATGAGGTAACGGTACTATCCAATGGTGACTTCTGGAAGAACTATCCGAGGGATATTGACATGGTCAGAACCTACACCAAATGGGGCGGAATACGTTATCTTTTGCGCATGCTTCGCATCCTTCCCAAACTCAAAGGATATGATATTGTTCAGCTCATCAGTCCGATGTTCCTCGAACTCAAAGCAGAACACATTACACCCTTCTACCACTATCTGCGTCGATACAACAAAAAAATTGTCTTAGGCGCATTTGGCATGGACTATTACTGGGTAAGCACCTGCTGCTACGAAAAAAAACTTCGCTACAGCGATTTCAACATTGGAGACTCCCTCCGCACAACACCCGATGCCCTCAAAGAGCGCAAAGACTGGATAGGAACAGCCAAAGAACGACTTAACCGAATGATTGCCAAGGAATGCGACGGCATTGTGGCAGGACTCTATGAATACTGGGCATGTTATTACCCGATTTTCCCTCAAAAAACAATCTTTATTCCCTACCCCATACAAATGCCCGAACAAGCCACATCCATAGAGCATTCTGAAGGCTGCCATCGTCAGGAAGCCACAAACCGGAAGCTACGCCTATTCATCGGCATCAACAAAGAAAGAAGCGCTTACAAAGGAACAGACATCATGCTTCAAGCCGCCAAAGATATCGTCAGAGAACTACCCAAGCAGGTAGAACTGAAGATCGCAGAAAGTGTTCCATTTGAAGAATATCAGCACTTGATGGACCATAGCGATGCCATTCTTGACCAGCTTTACAGCTACACACCTTCCATGAACTCGCTACTGGCCATGAGCAAAGGAATCATTTCTATTGGAGGCGGAGAACCAGAAAACTATGAGATTATTCATGAAGAAACCCTTCGGCCCATTATCAATGTTGAGCCAACCTATGAAAGCGTATGCAATGCTCTGCGCCAACTGGTAAATCACCCAGAGAACATAGCCAAGCTACAGGCACAAAGCATTGCATATATAGAGAAACACCACGAATACAAGAAGGTGGCAGCCCAATATGCGGACTACTATCAAAGACTGTTGTCAATATAGTCAACAATCCATTTGCCCACCTCACGAGTGCCATACTGCGCACCACCCTCAACCTGAATCTCGGGAGTACGCACGTTCTGGTCAAGGCTGGCATTTACTGCTTTTCGAATCAAGGCACCTTCTTCTTTCAAGCCAAAATGCTCCAACAACATGGCAGCAGACAAGATCTGTGCCAATGGATTAGCACGATTCTGGCCTGCGGCCTGCGGCCATGATCCATGAACCGGTTCAAAGAGCGGTGTATGCTCACCCAGTGAGGATGAAGGCTGCAAGCCCATAGATCCTGTAATGCAAGAGGTTTCATCCGTCAAGATATCACCGAAGGTATTCTCCGTAACAATGACATCAAAGAAACGCGGTTCTGTCAACACGCGCATGGATGCATTGTCAATAAACATATAGTCGGTTACCACATCTGGATAGGCAGGTTCCATCTCCTTGGCGATATGTCTCCACAAACGGCTGCTTGCCAACACATTGGCCTTGTCCACCACTGTCAAGTGCTTCTTACGCTTCTGAGCATATTCAAAGGCAACTTTCAGGATACGCTCTATTTCATGACGATAATAAATATCGGTATCATAGGCTTTGTCGTTATCCTGATACTTTTCGCCAAAATACATACCACCCGTTAGCTCACGAATGACGATGAAGTCAGCTCCACGGAGCAACTCATCTTTTAGCGGACTCTTATGAAGCAGGCATTCAAATGTTGCGACAGGACGGATGTTGGCGAAGAGTCCCAGCTTCTTGCGCATAGCCAATAGGCCCTGCTCTGGACGCACCTTGGCTGTTGGGTCATTGTCGTAACGCAAGTCACCTACCGCAGCAAACAATACGGCATCGGCCTGCATACAAGCCTCGTGCGTAGCCTCTGGATAAGGGTCGCCCACAGCATCTATAGCATGGGCGCCACACAATGCTTCAGTATATTCGAACTCATGATTGAACTTTCGGGCTATGGCATTCAACACTGCCACGCCCTGTTCCATAATCTCTGGTCCTATGCCGTCTCCCGGCAAAATGGCAATCTTAAGTTTCATTTCTTATTGGCTTTTATATATTCGTCTTCAAATAAGTTCAACATTTTAAAGGTTGCCTTGATGGCAGCCTCCGTCTGGTCGGCATCCAATCCACGAGTCTTGACCAGCCTATCGCCGAAGTTCCAGGTAATAGTGGTCTGCACCAAAGCATCAGTACGTCCTCCCGGAGGTATAGATACTGCATAGTTTGTTAAGATAGGGAATGTACGGTTCAAGTGTTTTTTGTAAATATACCTCAGTGCTTTCACGAAAGCATCGTACTGTCCATCTCCCGTTGCTCCCATCTCGTATTGCTGTCCGTTGATCTCAACCTTTAAGTTAGCTCCAGGTTTCAAACCGTAAGAAGTGGATACTACATAGCTAATCAGTTTAACTCGATCTTCAGGGGCATCATGTTTGAGCACATCATTGACGATATACGGCAAATCTTCTTGCGTCACCAATTCCTTCTTGTCACCCAGTTCCGTAATACGAGCCGTAACCTTTCGCGTCTGCTCCGGAGTCAGCTGCAAGCCCAACTCTTCCAGGTTCTTAGAAATATTGGCACGTCCAGAATTCTTACCTAACGCATATTCACGTTTTCGTCCGAAGCGTTCCGGTACCAGTTCATTATAATAAAGCTTATCCTTGGAATCACCGTCAGCATGCACCCCAGCCACCTGGGTAAAGACATTTTCGCCCACAATGGGCATATTGGGAGCTATGGCAATTCCACTATATCCTTCCACCAAATGACTAATATCATTCAGTCGTTCCTCATTTATATGGGTCTGTGCATTAAAATGATCCTTTAGGATTACCTGTACGCTTGCCAATGGAGCATTGCCACATCGCTCACCCAAACCATTTACTGTGGTGTGGAGTCCCTTACAACCAGACAATACTGCTGCCAAAGAGTTGGATACCGCCAAATCGTAGTCATTATGAGCATGAAAGTCGAAATGGTAAGCAGGATATCGCTTCACCATCTTGCGTATGAATTCTACACACTGTAAGGGATGAATGATGCCCAGCGTATCAGGCAACATAAACCTTCTGACAGGCATATCAGATAGAGCATCGACCACCTGATAGACATAGTCCACACTATGACGCATGCCAGAACTCCAGTCCTCAAGATATACATTAACCATCAATCCCTGTTCAAGAGCATAAGCAATGGCTTGACGAATATCAGCGATATGCTGTTCTGGTGTTTTCTTGAGCTGATGGACACAATGTCTCAGAGAGCCTTTAGCCAAGAGATTGATAACTCGACATCCACATCCTTTAATCCAATCAACTGATCTCGTACCATCGACAAAGCCTAAGACCTCTACACTTTCTAACTTACCGATAGAATCTGCATAGCGGCAAATCATGGTAACAGCATCTTTTTCTCCATCAGAGATACCTGCTGAAGCCACTTCCACACGATCGATATTCACCTCACTCAGCAACTTACGGGCTATCATGAGCTTTTCATGAGGAAGGAAAGACACACCGCTGGTTTGCTCGCCATCGCGCAGCGTGCAGTCCATGATCTCAATAAAAGGTTGTCGAATACTGTTTTCTGTTATTTGTTCAGCTGTTCCCATGCGATGGTTTTATCTTGATTCTGGACGAGATAATCTATATCATCCAACCCATTCATCAAGCAGTGTTTCTTATATCCATTGATTTCGAAATACTCGCTCTTACCTGTAGCTTTATTGGTCACTTTCTGATTGGGAAGGTCCACTTCTACCAAAGTCTGATGATCTCGTTCAATGCTTTGGAACAACTCTTGTAGAAAAGGTTCGCTGACTACCACAGGCAAGACAAAATTATTCAGTTCATTGTTTTTATGGATATCTGCAAAAAAAGAACTGATGACTACTCGAAAACCATATCCCGCAATAGCCCATGCTGCATGCTCACGACTGGAGCCACTGCCGAAGTTTTTTCCAGCAACCAAAATAACGCCCGAATACGACGGATCATTAAGAACGAAATCCTTTTTGGGGGTTCCATCTGCATGGAAACGCCAATCACGGAAGAGATTCTTACCCATTCCCTCCTTGTCAGTTGCTTTCAAGAAGCGTGCAGGAATAATCTGGTCAGTATCTACATTTTCCAAAGGAAGGGGAATACATGTGCTTGTGATAATATCGAATTTCTGTTTCATAATAATTCTCTTGGATCGGTTATCACTCCCGTCACGGCAGCAGCAGCGGCCACTAAGGGTGAACAAAGAAGCGTTCGTGAACCGGGCCCTTGGCGGCCTTCAAAGTTACGATTGCTCGTTGATACACAATATTTGCCTGCAGGAATCTTATCATCATTCATTGCCAAGCAGGCTGAGCATCCGGGTTGCCGTACCTCAAAACCTGCCTCTGTCAAGATCTTGTCAAGTCCCTCTTCGGATATCTGACGACTGACAGCCCATGAACCCGGCACAAGCCATGCTGTAATAGCAGGACTCTTTTTACGTCCTTTGACAATTGAGGCAAAAGCTCGGAAGTCTTCAATTCGTCCATTGGTGCAAGCACCAAGGAACACATAGTCAACAGGATGTCCCAACAGACTTTGTCCTGGTGTAAATCCCATATAATTCAGACTCTTCATGAAAGATGTCCTCCCTCCTTCGCCAACAGACTCTTCCGAAGGAATCCTTTCCGTGATACCAACACCCATCCCTGGGTTGGTTCCATAAGTGATACGCGGCTCTATGTCAGCAGCGTTGAAAGACAATTCGCGGTCAAAGACAGCATCGTCTTCACTCTTCAGTGTACGCCAGTAAGCCACTGCCTCTTCCCATTGCTTTCCTTTCGGAGCATATTCACGTCCTCTAAGATAATCAAAAGTCGTTTCATCGGGAGCCACGAATCCGCCTCTTGCCCCCATCTCTATTGACAGGTTGCACAAAGTAAGACGACCCTCCATTGACATCTCACGCACAACCTGACCAGCATATTCCACAAAGAAACCTGTTGCTCCAGAGGTTGTCAGTTTAGCCATCAAGAACAAGGCGACATCCTTTGCAGTTACACCTTTACGAAGAGAGCCTTCTATATTGATTCTCATCGACTTAGGTTTCTGCTGCAATATGCACTGCGAAGCCATGACCATTTCCACCTCACTTGTACCGATACCAAAAGCTACTGCACCTACAGCACCATGAGTGGAGGTATGTGAGTCACCACAGACAATGGTCATACCAGGAAGAGTAAGACCCTTTTCCGGTCCTACGACATGGATGATTCCGTTATCCTTAGTGTTCATGGCGAAATGAGTCAAGCCAAAATCTTTGCAGTTTTGGGCTAACGTATCCACCTGTAGTTTAGACACCGGGTCTGCGATAGGTTTATCTTGATCATGGGTCGGCGTATTATGGTCTGGCATACAGAAAATCTGCTCAGGACGGAAACACTTCAGTCCCCTCTCCCTCATACCTGCAAACGCTTGTGGAGATGTCACCTCATGACAATAAAGTCTATCAATATACAACTGGGTAGGCCCATCTTCCACCAGCTGGACAACATGACGATCCCATATCTTGTCAAAGAGTGTATTCATGTTTTTATTTCTTAAACTTGTTTATACAGTCGATATATGCTTCCACAGAGGCCGTCACAATATCAGTATTGGCACCGAAGCCATAATATAGATGACCGTCGTACTCCACTTGCATGTGTACTTTACCCACATCGTCTGACCCTTTGGATATAGCCTGTATGGTAAACTCCTTCAGCGTCATCTGTTTCATGATGATTTTCTTCAGCGCTTTGATAGCAGCATCAACAGGACCATTTCCCGTAGAAGCAGCCTCAAATTTCTGGCCGCTGATATCCAGTCCGATGCTGGCAACACTCTTGACACCCATACCGGTAGTAACCTGAAGGAAATCAAGTTTCACAGAGCGTGTCTCAGCAATGTCTGCACCAGCCAACATCAACACATCTGCATCGTTAACCTCTTTCTTCTGGTCTGCTAATTTCAAGAACTTTTGGTATATACTATCGAGTTTCTGCTCGTCATCAATATCAACTCCATTGACATGAAGGCGGAATTTCAGCGCCGCACGGCCACTTCGAGCCGTTAGTACAATCGAATTATCATCGAGGCCTATATCCTTTGGATCTATAATCTCATAGGTCTGCACGTTTTTAAGCACACCATCCTGATGAATGCCACTGGAATGGGCAAAAGCATTGCGTCCCACGATGGCCTTGTTGGGCTGCACCGGCATATTCATCAAACTTGACACCATGCGACTGGTGGGATAAATCTTGGTTGTGTTGATGTTGGTATCGATACCCAGATGACGATGGCAGCGCAGAATCATGGCTATTTCCTCCAAAGAAGTGTTGCCTGCTCGCTCTCCAATACCATTAATAGTAACCTCAACCTGACGGGCTCCATTGATAACTCCACTGAGGGTGTTGGCCGTGGCCATACCAAGATCATTATGACAATGGGTAGAGATAACAGCCTTATGGATGCCATCAACATGCTCCATCAAGTATTTGATTTTTTCTCCATATTCATGTGGCAGGCAATAGCCTGTCGTATCAGGAATATTAACGACTGTAGCACCAGCCTTAACAACTGCCTCGACGACACGGGCCAGATATTCATTATCCGTTCGTCCTGCATCCTCGGCATAGAATTCTACATCTTCAACATAGCGTTTGGCATACTTGACAGCAGCAACAGCACGCTCTATAATTTCCTCACGTGTTGAATTGAATTTATATTTAATATGTGAATCACTGGTTCCAATACCAGTGTGTATGCGCTTATGCTTAGCATACTTCAACGAGTCGGCAGCGACATCGATATCCTTCTCTACTGCACGGGTAAGTGCACAGATGGTAGGCCAGGTCACTGCCTTAGAAATTTCTATGACAGAATTAAAATCACCCGGACTGGAGATAGGGAAGCCTGCTTCTATCACATCTACGCCAAGCTGCTCCAGTTGGCGTGCTACCTGAATTTTCTCTATCGTATTCAACTGGCAACCAGGAACCTGCTCGCCATCACGAAGAGTTGTGTCGAAAATAAACAATCTTTCACTCATAGTCTTATAGGAATAGGATGCAAAGGTAATTATTTTTTCTTTTATAAACGAACAAACTGAAAGTATTTTCTCAAAAACACTTTCAGTTTATGACTTTTTTCTAAAAATCGGCCTCAGGCGGTGGTGCTCCAAAGGGGTCGTCAACTCCGTTCATTCTGCTTCCAATGATTTCACCTCCTTCAGTCGGAGGCACATAAGAGTCATCAGGATCCTGAAAGCGAGTGTATTCCCCACGGAAGGTCAGTAGTACATCACCTGTAGCACCCTTACGATGTTTAGCAATGATAATCTGCGCTTTACCTCTCAAATCATTGCCCTTCTCGTCTTGGAAAATGCGATAGTACTCAGGACGATGAACAAAAAGCACCATGTCGGCATCCTGCTCAATAGCACCCGATTCACGGAGGTCACTCAGCTGAGGACGTTTCCCATCAATTCCCTCGCGGCTCTCCACATTACGGCTAAGCTGCGAAAGTGCCAATACCGGTATGTTGAGTTCTTTAGCCAAACCCTTTAATGAGCGGGAAATCGTAGAGACCTCTTCTTGACGGTTACCAAAGCGCATGCCATTGGCATTCATCAACTGCAGGTAGTCAATCATGATCACTTTAACACCTTTCTCCCTAACCAGTCGGCGGGCCTTCGTTCTCAGTTCAAAGATTGAAAGTCCTGGAGTGTCATCAATATAAATAGGTGCTCCCTGAAGTTTTCGCAGGTTCTTGTCAATTCGTTCCCACTCGTCTGGAGTTAACTGACCATTCAATATTTTGTTTCCCGCGACCTCACAGGTGTTGGATATCAGGCGGTTGACCAATTGTACATTATTCATTTCCAATGAGAAGAATGCTATAGGTTCACGAAAATCCACCGCGATATTCTTAGCCAAGCTCAATGCGAAAGAGGTCTTACCCATTGCCGGTCGCCCAGCTATGATAACCAAGTCACTGGCCTGCCATCCCGATGTATATTCATCAAGTTTGTTATAGCCCGTGGGGACGCCCGTCAATCCACCCGTATTCGCAGAGGCTTTCTGAAGGATTTCAATAGCTTGATCAATAACCGGGTCTATCTGTGTGTAATCCTGCCGCATGTTCTTTTGGGAAATTTCGAAAAGATTTCCCTCGGCTTCCTGCATCAACTCCTCTACATCCACAGTCTCATCGAACGCTTTTTCCTGTATGCGTCCCGTAAAGGAAATAAGCTGTCGGGCAAGAAATTTCTGAGCAAGAATATGGGCATGGTACTCAATATGTGCCGATGACGCCACATGTGCACTCAGTTCCACGATGTATGGGGCACCGCCAACTTCTTCTATGACACCGTCGCGCTTGAGCTGTTCCGTCACAGTCATGATATCTACAGGTTTTTCCTGCATATTCAGAGTCTGGATGGCCTGATATATCTTTTGGTGACGAGGCTCATAGAATGTCTCCGGTCTGACAATCTCAGAGATGATGGAGAAAGCATCCTTATCAATCATCAGTGCACCCAGCACCACACGCTCTATATCAGTGGCTTGCGGCTGAAGGTGACCATAGCTCGGATCAATAGGCGCATTGCGCCGGCGAGACTTTGTTGTTTCGCTACTTTGAGACATATATTAAGTGTAAAAGGGTTACTTCGTGCAAAAGTACTTCATTTTTTTATAATGACAAACTTTTATATGAGATTTTTCGACTCTGTTCTGAGGTACAGACAACAAAGATGTCCCGATCATTCTAAAGAACAATCAGGACACCATATCGTTTTTCAAAGCAAAGCTTATCGCTTTTCCTTTTTCAAATTAAGCCTCTGCGGGAGCTTCCTCTTCTGCAACGGGAGCTTCCTCTTCTGCAACGGGAGCTTCCTCAACAACGGGAGTCTCTTCTACAACAGAAGCAGCTTCTGCTTTTGCCTCTTTTACAGGTGCATTCTCAGCGACAACCTTTACAGGAACAACCACTTCAACCTCCTTATGGAAGTGAACAGTTGCAGCGAAGTCGCCAACCGTCTTGGCTTCACGCATAGTGACAATCTTGCGCTCAACCTCAATACCCTTTTGGGCGAGAGCCTCAACCACCTGAGCAACGCCTACAGAACCATAGAGTTGTCCCGTAGCACTCACCTTGGCAGCGATTTCAAGAGTTATGCCTTCAAAGGCCTTGGCCTTGTCTTGAGCAGCAGCTTTCAGAGCAGCAAGTTTGCTTGCCTGCTGGCGAAGATTCTCAGCAAGAATTTTCTTAGCAGAGGGAGAGGCAATCACAGCCTTGCCAGTAGGGATGAGGTAGTTACGACCATAGCCGTTCTTTACATTCACGATATCGTTCTTGTATCCAAGACCGATTACATCCTCTTTCAGTATAATTTCCATATTGTCTCCTCCTATTTTATTTCATCATATCAGTTACATAAGGAAGCAGAGCCAACTGGCGGGCACGCTTAATGGCTGTAGCCACACGGCGCTGGTACTTCAGAGAGGTTCCAGTGATACGGCGAGGAAGAATCTTACCCTGCTCGTTGAGGAACTTCTTCAGGAACTCGGGATCCTTGT
>CAMNOK010000005.1 GCA_946546825.1 uncultured bacterium | reverse complement strand
TCACAGGATATTGGTGCCACTCCTGCTCCAGCTCCATGATCTTCAGCCCTTTGAATAAGTCCCTGTCACCTTCAAAGTAGGATGCCAGCGTGGAGGTGAGCAGCGACTTGCCGAAGCGGCGCGGACGACTCAAGAAAACATATGGGGAATAGTGGGCAAGTTGCCACACAAGGTCGGTCTTGTCCACATACACAAGACCTTCACGAATGACACGTGAGAATGTCTGTATTCCTACAGGGTATCGTCTTTCTTGCATAGTTCTATGTTTATACGTTTTGACAAAAAGGCCATTTCGCTAGCTATTCAGTTCACCACCCAATCCTCGGGCGTGCGTGTTTCTTTGTTGAACTTCACTCCGACCTTTACAACTTCCCGTACTTCAGCATTGAAGGGGAGGGCATAACTCTTGCTGTCTATCTGCTCAAGGGCTTCGCGGGCTGTTCCACTGACCTTCATCTCAAAGACGTATGTCTTGCAGGCCATCCACACCACCATGCCTAAATAAACATCGTACCATTAACCATGTCCACGAGATTAATGTACTTATTGTAATGTAAAGTGTCATCTTTTACATCGCCAAGCGACAGAAACTCTTCAAATATTATTTGTGATGAAATATTATAATCATGTGCAGTAAATACGAATTTATCATGATATGGCAAATTGTCAAATGTCATAATATGATCTTTAGTACATTCCAAATGTTCTGAGAACTTAATTATCAAGTGGTTAAAATTAACTCTCTTTTTTCTTTGTTCCCAATGAAAATGGGCTTCCTCTGGAGTCTTGTAATGGGCAAAGCGAACTTCTACATCTCCTAAACGTCCATAGGGACATTTTTGAAATTTCAAAGGTTGGGTTAAAATCGTTTCATAGTGGCGAGACTCTTCTGCTGGAAACATTATCAATTCTGTTTTTAGATAACCTTTCAGATCGCTTAAAAATCTTATATAATCGTCAGCAAAAAAACCACAACCAACAGTAGGAGTATTATATGGCAATCCAAAATATCTGTACACACTTCCAGCCCAACAGGTATTGGAGATAATAGTAAAATCGTCTTTTCCTTCTGCGATCAATCCTTTTCGGTATGATGATAAGATTTTATTACCTATTCCTCTTATTTCATTTCTTAATCTGCGTTTTATATTCATTGTTTTTACTTCTTAATAGTATCAATTTTCTTAGCATATTTTACATTATATCACTGTTCACATGGAAAAAATCCTTTGAAAATCTTCTACGGAGCATAGTTTAAATGAAAGTTTAATCCGCCCGAGTTTGCATGCTTTTGTCATGGCATCTGAAAGAGACTTGACATTCTCTTTCTCTGCAAGAAATCCATCTTCTCCATCATTAATGATGCGTTCAACTATAGGGATGCATTGAAAGGCCGCAACAGGAGTTCCTACATACAAAGATTCCAACATGACGTTAGGCAACCCCTCCCACCTGCTTGAAAGAACAAAGCAATCTGCATATTTCATGTAAATGTATGGATTTTCTTGATAGCCCAAAAATGTGACATCATTTAATACCCCATAATTGCTTGTCAAATCACGCAGCACATCAAAATACTCTCTTCTAGGCCCTTCATTGTTTCCTATAATATAGAGGTGAGCATTTGGTATTGTTTCCTTTACAATAGAGAAAGCCATTATTAACAAGTCAAAACCCTTCTGACGTGTTAATCTACCACATGCACAAAAGTTTATTGCCGCATTCTGGGGATATGGATTTGTTCCACATTCTATTTTTTTATCTATTGTGATTTTGTCTATCGGATTATGAAGAACCTTTATCATCTTACCATCTATATGCATTCGGTCTATAAGTTCTTCTTTCATTTCTTCTGTTTGAGCTATAATCAAATCAGCATTCTTATATGTATTCCTTATCAAGTTCAATTGTTTACTTTTGAATGTATATAGATAATTTTCACATCGTATAATAAATTTCATGTTTGGAAAAAACTTCCTTAATAACAATAATTTTCCATTGATATATAAAGTTGTGGAAAAGACGGTATCAGGACGTTCTTTAAATAAGACCCCAAAAAACTTTATCAGCAGGATTGCTGAATGTGTTTTCTTAATATGATGTACCTTCCATTGACGAGGGATAAATTTTTCAATTGCATAGCAATTTTCATCTGTCATTCCAACCAAATAATAAGTGACATCATATAATTGCGAATCAAGCCCTCCCGTTACGGTAACCGCTATTCGTTCAGCTCCCCCGACGTTACCTTGAATGACAACTGCAATTTTTTTTCTTTTTGACTCCCCTGATATTTTTTTACTCATATCAAATCATGCTCGTAAAAGGTTACATTCGAAGCTATCTTCACGTTGTCGTGAATCTTTATCAACTGCGGGTTGTTGGGAAAAGCCATATAGGCTGATACAAGGTCTTGTTCCCAAAAGTTTAAAAATATTGTTCTTCTTCAGCCAAGTTATCCGATGCCTCCCCATGAAAACAGCAAGCAGATACTTAATCTTCATGAGTTTAATTTCCCGGAGTCTTTTGTGCATATTATCCATTCTACTCTTTCGTTATTGGTAATTGTAAAAAATTCTTTCTGACGAACTTGTCCTCATCTAAAGACAGTAACAGTTTTTTCTTCTCTGCAGCAGACAGACCTTTCGAATTGGTATTGTACTGCATGTTATGCGAAATATACTCATCTGTACTGCAAATATATCTTGCAGGATTTCCACCTACAACCACATTGCTTGGAATAGACTTCGTCACCACACTGCCTGCCGCCACCAACACATTGTCACCTATAGTCACTCCAGGCATGATTAAGGCATTTGTTCCTATATATACATAATTACCAATGGTGACACGTCCGAATACTTCAAACTTAGGATAACGGTCTCGTGCCACATGACCTCCGCCATGAGTGAAAAATCGAACGCCTCTGGTTATGGCACAACAATTTCCAATTTTAATCAGATATGATTCTGTGCTCCAAAATCTTGAACCAATAAAGTTATTCCTCCCAATTTGTACACCAGCATAGCGTGCCTGCTTTTCCAAAGGCCAGCAAAAACGGCGGTAATACCCCAACAACTTATTAAATACTTTTTTCATCTTATCTAAAATTCACAAAATATACTTGATACTAAACATTTTCCGCCATCAAATCCTTTCTCCCTATCAGGCTGAAGATGGTAATCTGGTTTTTATCGTTGATAATGCGTAGCGTGCGCAGTATCTCACTCAACGTGGAACCACTCGTCGTCACATCGTCTATAACAAGTATGTTTTGCTCGCGAATAGACGAATACAATTCCTTGTCTTTATCATTCTTGAAGCGGAGGAAGTTCATGATATAGGGTCTGTATTTGCTTTTCTTCACGTCTTTGGCTATGGTGAAATAATCCTTCTGGTGAATCAGGTCCATCATGGACATGATGTTTGACTTCACTTCATCCTTTTGGGCTGTCGTATAACGAGGTCTTCCATTCTCCAGCACATCGTTTAGATATTGTTCTTCGTAAGCCTGCATATCAAAAGTGATGTTTTGAGGTAATGATTTCACTAATTCCATCGAGTGCAGCGAGGGCTGTGCAAAGCGATATATGTAGCGGAGCATATATTGATTGACATTGCTTGATGACTCTGGCATGATGACCAAGTCGTATTTGTATAGGTTCACCTTTCGGTTCAGGTCGTTCACCGCCTTCTGTATGAACTGGCTGAGAGCTTCATCCTTCTGTATGGAACTTGAAAATTTTACATATTTTATAAAGGCTGTTCGTAGAACCCCCGCTACGGAATCGGCAAACTCATATCCATAATAGAAGCAATCACCGAATGCTTCTACTTCATATCCGCTTCCTGTCAGTTTTACGATGTCATCCTTACCGTCGTATTCAAAATTAAAAAGAAAGACATCCTTTTCTTTATCATAGGTTACTCCCATGTGATTAGCCTTATTAAGTTTAGTCTGTTCCGTATTCTCATTACTACTGAGGTGGAAGGTTCTTTTTCATCTTCATTGTAACTTATTGAAGATTTCCTCCCAACGGTTCATTGTGTTCTCCACGGAGTAGTATTTGGATCGCTCTATCGCTCCTGCCTGAACCGTCATTCTGAATTTGTCATCCGTGATCATTCTTTCTATAGCAGCAGCCAAGGCATCAACATCATTGACCGGGCAAACCAGTATAACGATCTTATTGCTTGACAAGCCAGAAATAACACCTATATAATTGTTTGGTTCTTAGATAAATCATTTTGCAAATTTGTAGTCAGCTCCTTTTTAAAATGTAGTGACAAGATTAATCCATAGGCAGGATAAAACATTTCATAGAAAAATTCGCGTGCATAGATTCCGCAAAAAAGTAATACAACTATTGAAGAAGAGGCAGCCAATTTGATATATATGTTAGGAGCGTCATTAATGATAACCTTGATGACATAAAAAATGAAAGTTAACCACAAAGCTGCTGCCACCAATCCACCTTCGCAAAGATGAACCATGTATTCGGAATGTAAAGGATAATCCCCACCTGTTAAATTTTTAAAGTTCCACATTCCGATTCCTGTCATGGGGGATTCAAGAAAGAATTCCCATCCCTTTATATAATAGAAGAGTCTGTCTCCAACAATTTTATCAAATAAAGTTCCAGTTGAATAATTTTGATAAAAATATGAATCTTCTCCATAAGAAGTATCAAATCTTTGAGCAAAATCTGAGCCGGAAAAAAACTGAAAAGCAACAAAAAGTCCGATGAATAGTAAGATGAATGAAAGAATCAAATCTACCGAGAAGAATCCCTTCTTCGTTCTTCCTCTAACAAGAAATAAAACGATAAAGGACACAAGTATCATCGCAAGACTGTTTCTTGATTGTGTCAGTAAAACTACCACCAAGGGAAAGAAAAACAATCTTAAATTATACAATATACTTTTTTTATATATGGCATTAAGATATACAATAAAAATTCCAGTGATAGCGGCCATCTGTCCTAACCCTGTAGCCGAGGTTCCTGCACCTGTTAGTCTTCCGCTGTTTTCATGTGCATGAGGAAATAATAGCAAAAGAAATAATACCAAGATACAACGAGCAATAAAGGCTCCAGTTAATAATCTGACTGTTTTTTTAAAATCGAGGCATGCCCAGTATGTAAAAATAACAATGCACGAATAAATTTTAAGCCCATGCAACATATCTATCGCATCAACACCTGGTACATTTTTTATGTATGCATTAATAACATGAAATATAGTGAGTGCCAGCCATATATTAAGCGGAAATGAAAAACTAATTTTTCTAAATCGCCAGTCAGAGATATAGTTAACATATACAAATAAAAAGTATAGTGAGACAATAGCATACTTGGCTGGAAAACTAAAAAAGCCCAGTATCGGCGGTGCGATAAGCAAAGTGTAGCAGAAGAATTCTTCTCTTCCTGTTAACTTATTTATTGTCATTATTGCACGATTTTTTGTACTTTGTGGATTGACGGCGGATTTCGTTCCAATGAACAAGCATAATGAATATAACCTTTATCATCCCTTCAAATCCATATTGTCTGTAACACCTGATTAAATATCGACTTGGAGTTAACCCATATTCTGGTTTGCCGACATAACTCAGAAATGCCGCTTGCTTGAAATAATTCTCTACCCCGCACAAATAATGAGCCATGTCTTTTTTTCTGGTAGTTATGCTATTCTTAGTATAAGTATAAACATATAAATCTTCAGGAATGGTTTCTATGTTCTTAGCGAAATATCCGACCATATACGAAAACATGGTGTCATTCCCTTGTAGCACTTCTTCAAAATGAATTCTATGTTTCGAGATAAATTGAGCATTTACCATTTTATTCCAAGGGAAGTGAAACTTATATTTCAGCAAAGATTGTTTTTCTTCCAAGCCGTCGTATCCTTTAATTACTGATTGGTAATTGACGGTTCTGTTTAAAGGCTCCAATGTTTCAGAATTCTTGCTTTCAGCACCAAAGTATATGACATCATTATTGGAATCAGAATACTTGTCTAAAAAGCTCAGAAAGCCCTCGTTATAAAAGTCATCTGCATCGGCAAACAAAAGCCATTTTCCATGTGCTTTTTTCATCCCTACATTTCTGGCTCTGCCAGCTCCTTTAGATTGAGACGCGTCAAGAAATACAATCTCCACTCCTCTCCTGTTGATAGTAGGCTTCTTGTCTTCATCGCTGTTGTCATCAACAATGATAATCTCGATGTCATCGCGCTGTGGAATACTTTTCACACAGCGTTGAAGCAAATCGGGCTTATTATAATGGGGTATTATGAAAGAATAATTTATCATAAACTTTTCTATCGAAATCTTATTAAATAATATGTGCTGGAACCCCAGCAACGGTTACGTTGTCTGGTATGTCTTTTGTTATTACTGCTCCTGCTCCAATTGTTACATTGTCACCAATATTTACAGGTCCCAGTATAGTTACTCCTGTCGAAATATAGCAGTTCTTTCCAATTGTTATTTTTCCCCCTATTCCAGGTTTTTCCCCCACAAAGAACCATTGGCAAAATAGTACAGTTTTCTCCAATTTCACAAAAAGACGGAATCTTTCTAAATCCTGGGTGCATTAAATTCAATCCTGATCCAACAACATCAGGTTCGATAAAAAGATTGTATTTAAGCTGTAAGTGACGATACCTAAAACGCCAAAAATGTTTGCAGATAAATTTTAGGAAAGAAGAAGATTTTTGATTCTTGTAGTATTCATACTTTCTTAGGGCATATATAAATACCAAAGTTGGAAGGCTTTCACTTCCTCTTGCCCACATTTCTACTACCTTAATCCACACCCAAAAAGAAGATACTTTTTTAATATTCAGATCCTTTTCCAGGAAAAAAGCTAAATCTTTCTTATTTAATATTTTCTGCATGTTTATAAATAGTTCCCTATTGATTTGGATAAAAAAGTATGAGACGCTTCTTTCTCTGAAAGCAAACGTGTTGTGACTTGAGCATAATCAATATCTTCACTTGATAGTGGGATTGGACCACGTGGTGGCAGTAAGCGGTTTTCTATGCCTAATAGAGATAATAATGAACGGATTCTCCCCTCATTATTTATTAAAGATGCGTAAAATTGTTTGTTATAAATGATGGAGAATGCCACCCCATGAAACGAAGAACTAAATACATACTCAGCATTCTTTATTAGTTGGAGAAATTCCATAGGCCCAGCTGAGACGACATTGGATTCTGTCTCTCTCGTCGTGGCATATCCTTTGAGATATATCACTTTCAGATGCTTTCTCTCGGCGAATTTCTGGATTTGTTGTAAATCAAACCCATTTGCACCCATGATATACACTAAGACGTATTTCTCCCCTGCAAATTGTGGTGTAGGCAACTCATTATCCCAATCATTCTTATCCAATAGCAAAGTGGGATCTATAGAAAGGAATACATGATGAAAACCCATTTCCTCCAAAAAGGATTTCAAGTCTTTTTCGCGGACAGAGATAGAGTCCAAATGCGACACTAGCGCTTTCACAATATCCTTTTCTTTCTCATCCGATGGCAAAATGCCCATGCTGGCTGCATAAGCGATATGGCGTTTCGCTTTCAGCGTATTTTTCCCGAAATAAAAAGGATTATACGCTTTGATTTCACGTTGTTTGCGCCAAATCTGGTCACTTCCATATATAATAATATCATATTCTTCTTCTGTTGAACGGCAGTATGGGTATATATATTCCTTTAAAAAAAAATCGAAAGACTGAATTCTTTTTTTTCGTAGAGAAAAGTATTTAATGATACCCGTAACATAATTCCATCTGCTTCTCCAACTGCTTTTCCTCAATTTGTAGAAGGAAAACAAACTATACTTTGAGGCATGGTACTTAGGCCAATAATCAACATAATAGGCCTCATGCCCCATTTGTTCAAGCACAAGGCGAGTTGCGACCGCTTGCAAACAGGCACCATAATTGTTCGTTCTATGATATGTAACAATTCCTATTTTCATTTAATATCCAAGTTTTAGGTAAAATTCAGTTCATTTCCTTTTTTTTCTTCAGCCGTTTACTTGCAAAAGCTATTAAAGCCGCACGTTCAGAGGAATGAAGTCCACCGAAGAATGCAATTATTGCGGCGAGCACAACCGATATAACGACAAAAGCCACATTTCCCAACATAGAATCGTCCATCAGACTATCCACCGTCAATGTTGCTGCAATACTGAGAAATGAGACAATGAATATGTACAGCATGACATGCTTGTAAAATTCTTTCAAAGGTATCCCTGTGATGGAACGCAAAATATATAATCTCACATGGAGAGCCAGCAGGTCAATCCCTATCATGATATAGTAACAGACTGTTGGTGGATAGCCTGACCACAAGGCAAAATAGCATATTGGCAGGATGAGGATACGGAGACCTCCGATGAGAAGAGCGTTCGTCTTAATCTCACCTGTAGCCAAGATCTCAGTAATGATGGGCTTTGACAGTACTGTCAGCAAAGTATAGGCAAGGGAAAACCTCACAAATTCCACAGCGTAGTCAGGGTATTCTTTCAGCCAAAAATGAAGTATCTGAGGCGTTCTGAATATAATGGGCAATGAGAAAACGAGCATCAGGAAAAATGAGAACTTCGCGCCTTGATAAGCTAAGTGCATCGATTTTTCGTGCTCCCCTGCAGCATAGGTTTTCACAATCTGCGGGTTCAAGGCTGTCATGAAATCACTGACGAATTTTTCCACTGCATGCTGAACCTGCACGGCTATGGCTCGTGCAGCGTTCACGGCCACGCCGCAGAATAGGTTCATCACGACGTTTACGCCCTGCCCGCTAAGAACCGAAGCAGTTGAACCCAAAAATGTATAGCTGGCAAAACTAACCTGCTTTTTATATGAACTTTTGTCTTTGACTATGGCAAATCGTGTAATTTCAGGGAAATGCCTTTTGCAGTATATGCCATATATCATCCTAATCAGTACTGCCGAACATAGCAATAATGCAGAGTAGGTTACCAGCAAATCCAAACCGGATTTGCTCAGCAACAAGGCTATTGCCAAATGAAGAGATGCCTCCAGCAGACTGATATATGCAAAGGCACTCATCTTCTCATTGGCGATAATGACAGCATTATACGGCATGCTGACAATCTTTATCAGGAAAGACAAAATGGAGAATTGATAAACGATATTGGCTGCAGTCATCCTTTCCGCAGGAATATTCATCTCTGCATTGAGGAACCAAAGGCCGAAAGTCTCGAACAGGAGAAGAAGGAAGGCGGAAAGCATCATATGGATGCCCATCGCCGTGCAGAAGACCTTGTTGGGATTTGAGTCATGCTTCTTCCCCAATTCATAGTTGAGGAAGCGTTGGGTTGCACTGATCAATGTGCCTCCGGCGATGGTAAATAACGAGACAAAGCCACCTATGACATTATATATGCCGTAATTCTCAACCCCCAAGGTGGATAGAACCACTCGTGATGTGTACAGGCCTATCGCCATCACCAGGAGTGTCCTCAAGTAAAGCAAGAGGGTGTTTTTGGCCAGTCTTTTACCGCTGGATGTTGATTTTGGCATTTCTGTAAAGAATGAAAAGCAAGTAAATGAAATCTTTTATTTAAAGGCCTTAACAATGCCTTTGATGCCAGTCTTTGCAGATTCTAACATTTTATCCACAACTGGAAGTTTTGGCTTGACAATATTCCGTACCGCGTCAAGATTCCCTATTTCATCAGCGACTTCTGTAAAGACTTCGAAGATGATTGGTCGAGAGTTCATCTCTTTATTAACAAATTTGACAGTAGCTGAGTCAAAGTCCTCTTTATTTGTTGCAGTAAGATATTCAAATCCCAAATCCTCTGCTATATGTTTTACAAGGTAGTGGGACTGCCTCCCGAAATGTCCACCGGCTGCGATAAACAAATCTGCACTTTCGCCAAACTGATAACCGGGATGGTCTTTCTTGCGGAACTCCACTCCACGTCCATTATTCACCAGAAGGATGCGGACATTGTTGCCTACATGCCTGTTCCCTATCGAATTCAAATCGTAGAAGAATGCTAAGTCACCCACACACAGGTAATGTATCTTGTCTGGATTGGCCAGCGCAGAACCCAACAAGGTCGAAACGGCACCGTCTATCCCGAATCCGCCGACATTGCAACTTGATTGGATGGAAGAATCCAACTCAAAGAAATTCCAGGAACGCAGTGAATTGAAAATTCCGAAATGTATGACACATCCTTCCGGAAGACATCGGGAAAGTGTCTTTGCTACATATAGGTTGCCAAACTGTAGGTCAGGCAACTGTGACAAGGTTGCTTGATAAACCTCGTTGCATTCCTCCCTGTAAGTTGAGGGGAGAGATTTTTCGGCTGTATAATGCGCAAAAAAGTGATCCTCATCCATCTCGAAAACACTATCCAGCGATTTGAACAGGTCTCTGAATTCACCATCAGGACTGACACGCCACACTTTCCCAGGTTTCAGTTTCCTTGTCGTATAAGTATCTCCCGACACCTCACCTATGTGCACCAGCAGGTCGGGCCTGACCAGGCTGGTGTCATAGTGCTGCTGCGAACAGACCAAAGCAAATTGAACCTTATACTTGCCATTATATCCACTGGTGTGGTCACAGAAAACCACCGCATCATGAGATGCACAAAACTGGTCAATCGCGTTGACAAGGCTGTCGGGCATCGTTGTGTGCGAACCGACAAAGACCGCAGTCCTGCCAGATGGCATTGCCGGGAGATTTTGCAAGGACTGATAATGGTTTATGCGCTTGGCTCGTGGCAACTCCTTTGTGTCAAATCCACTTCCTGCAGATGACACGATATTGATGAGGACCGGGCCACCGCCACGTCGCTTTAGTGCGGTTAGAGCCTTGTTGATGTTGAGTGTGTTATACCATTCATCTGTCTTGTTCCTGATGGGATTCAGAAAGGCACTGAAAAGAACCGTGTCTTTGGGCGATTGGGTACGATCGACCACCTGCGAGTGAAGATGCCCTATTTTCTCTTCGCCATGAGAGCCGGCTATCACCAACACTGGCAGTTTGCGGTAGTGCGCCTCTGTTATGCCAGGCAGATAATTCCGCGATGCGGTTGCTCCCGTACAGACGAGAGCAACAACTTCTCCACTTTCTGCCGCCAATCCGCAGGCCATATACGCCGCGCTTCTCTCATCAACCACCGAATACATCTCGAAGAAAGCATCATGCTGCATGCTCCCGACTATTGCTATATTCGTTGTGCCCGGAGATGCTATCACCTTCCTGATTCCATAGGACTTCAGCAAGGACAATAATAACTGGGTATTCTTATCATTGGAATAGTTCATCTTTCTTGTTTATTTGTTTATCATCCTATACTCAAGTTCGATATCTCTTTGTTTACAAAAATCCTCGATTTCCTGGAGTGGACACAGTTCAACACTACTCACATCATATTTTCTGCCAAAGAGAAACTTAAGAACCAGAAAAGGATGAAATAGCATCGGATATTTTAGTTCAGTTTGTTGCTTTTTCAAGTTAAACTTGTTTATTGTTATTGTGTGTAAAAAGGGAATGTCAAACATTGAAATATTCTTCTTCTTTTCATTCGTCTTTTTGCATACAATAATACATTTTCCTTCTCCCTCTTTTAACCAACTGAACTTTCCCCGCAAAATAAGATAACTTGCAAATAAGTTTCTGTCGGGAGCATCAAACTGAAGATACATTTTATCTTCAGGTACTATTTCCCGTACATCATACTTGTCTCCTATCACCAAAACATCAAAATTCCTTCTCTTTTCAGTGAAAGTGCCAGGGTTCTTCTCCAATATCTTTTCCCTAACAAATGCGTTCCCTGACACTCTTTGCAATATTCGCTGAATTTTTTTAATGTATTTCATAAGCGGGGCAACCATTCGACTCCAGAAATATTTTATAATTTTCATTCATGGCATTTATACGCTCCACATCGTTCTTTTCCAAAGAAAAATCCCGTATTGCAGTATTCTCCAAAATACGTTTCGGATTGTGTGTCATAAATACTGGTATAACATTTCTTTCCAAGTGCCAGCGTAAAACGATTTGCCCTATTGTCTTATCGTATTTAATGGACAAATCCTTCAGAGTCGAACTTTCACGTATCTTGGGATTCATCCTGCACAATGGGGAATAAGCCATAACATTGATGTTCTTGTCATTACACCAGTTCACAACTTCCTCACAATTATTCAAAGGATGTATTTCATTTTGTATGAAATCAGGTAAAAAACCTACATTTGATTGTATTCTTTTCAGGTGTCCCAAACGAACATTGCATACCCCTATGTTGCGGGTTAAACCCTTCTCCTTCATGTCTAACAGGCACTTAAAAGTTGGATACAAATATTCAGATATCGGCCAATGTATTAAAAGCAAATCGAAGTAACTCAATTGCATTTTTTGTAAGGCATCTTTTACATAAGTGCGTACATCACTATTGCCTTCCTGCATCTGCCAAGCATCAATCTTGTCTGAAACAAATAATTCCTCTCTTCTTACTATTTTTTGAGTTATTAACGTGTTGAGAACTTTTCCTAATGCTTTCTCCGATTGGTAACTTGGTGCAGTATCATACCCCAAAACATTACAACTTAAACCTACCTGTACATTCTCTAACAACAAATCACTGTCGCGATTTTGGAATGTACCCATAAATATCCAAGGTGCTTGACTCATGTTTTCTTTTTGAATATATTATTCTACTTTGCGAACAATGATGACGGATCAGTCAACTTTTTGACGTATGGTATCTTCAATGCAATGGCTATCAAGACTGTTGTGCATACAATGATGGCAACAGCGGTGGCGAAAGTCATCGGAACGTTCATGGCTGTGGCTATCGCAATCAGCGGTGGTATGAAAGGTGTACTATTCGGTGGTATGATCAGAGCGTGATACATGTAATATTGCATGGTCATCCTGCCCTGCCGGGCTACCCAATCCGCTTTATAGCAAACATTCATAAACGCAAGAGACATCGGGACTGCGACAGCAAAGGCCGCCATGCGTATCAGCGCTCCATAAATGCTTTTATAAGGAGTGGCATTTAGCAGATATGTTATGCGATGCGGATAGAAAAACAGGACAGCAAGAACCATAGCTAAGAACACAACACATAGCGGTTTGTATTTGTCTGGCAGAAAAAGGTTTCTGCCCTTCATGTAATAGCCAAGGAAGAAAAACGGCATGAATGCCAGTGTTCTTTGCAAGGACAGTGTTCTGTTGAAAGGTAGATATCCAGCCAACAGGCTGATACAAAAAACTGTGGCGAGTACAGCTTTCTTGTGCTTCAATATTTTATCTGGAATAGCTTGTAGTATGCATCGCCAATATATCAGACTAAGCATATACCATAGCATGTACCAAGGAGTAAGCACGCTCCTGACGGACAGTGGGTGTTTGACATAGAATATTAGTGCGATTATCTGGAAAAGGATGAGTGGCTCTGCCATTTTCAAACCGCTTGTCCAGAAATTGTTCTTAGCTTTCTTTCGGGAGTGATAGCCTGATATAAAGACAAATAGTGGCATGACGAAAAAATTACTCCAATTCCATAGCACAGCACAAGCTGATGACTCTGAAAACTCTTTTCTCATAATAACATGCACTGTAATGACGAGAAAAATTAGCCAAAACTTTACGGCATCAATTCGTTCGTCACGTTTTTTCGGAGTTACTAGTTTTTCCTCACCCATATTATTCATCTGCGTACTGTCTCACTGGCGTTTGCTTAGACTTCAATTGTTTGGCATGGTTCTTCTTTTTCTGTGATATACACCATCTGGCTGCGGTGCAGACCGGTGATGGCTACGGCGATGGTCTGCTTGATGGGTATGACAACGCAGACATTGCCCTTGATGCGCTTTACTACACCTTTCACTCCGGCAAAGGAGCCATTGGTAATCATTACTTCTTGGCCGGGCTTGCAGGCGTAGGAGAGATTGTCGAAATAGACTACCTTGTCGTTGGCTTCGGAGGTGACACGAATAAAGTCGTTCATCATCCTGTCGGGGACGGTCAGGATCTCGGAACGAGTATTGCCGCCGTCCACGAGCACTGGACGCATGATGTAACTGAGCGGCTCATAGAGTGTCTTGTTGCTCTTGATAAGCTTCATGCAATCGTAAGAGGTGCGAACGAAAATGAGATTGTTGACAGCAGGTGCAAGGTCTATCTTTGTGGGGCTGACGCGCTGGAAGCGCATGGCGACGTAGGTGGCTGCAACACCTGCCTCGTTGTCAAGGAGTTCCTTCATCCGCATCAAGCGAATGGGGTTGGAGTGGCGTACCCGCATGGCGAACCAATAGTCAGTTCCGGAGTCAATCATTTTTGCTTGAGGTAGGGATACTTCTTGGGGTCACCGCTAAAGTGAAAGCGGAGGCAACGAACAAAGGTGTTGACGTTCAAAAATTGCCTGTTGTGTACTGAATGTCAGTGACATTTAAAGACAAACTTCTCTGCTACCTCCTTAGGTATGGAGGTAAATTGCGCTGCAAAGGTACGATTTTTTTTTGAAATGAGAAAAATTAAAGGGATAATAGCATTATATGATGGACACTAATGACGATCAGAGTCGTCTTTCGTCACCCATTCTTCAATGGAGCGTGTCTCAGCATCCATCTTCACGCCGACCTTCACGACGGGGCGTCCGTCGGTCTGGTATGGGATGGCATATCCCTTGTCGTCGATCTGCCGCAGGGCCTCCTGAGCCGTACCGCTGACCTTCAGCTCGAAGACGTAGATGGTATCGGGCATCCGCACCACCATATCGACCCTTCCTCCTGCACATTTTACCTGTGTCCGCACATAGAAGTTCAAGGTTGAGAATATCAGGTACATCGTGTATTCATAGAAGCCCTCAGCCGTGGCCACATCCTTCAGTTTCTGTTTGAACCCTTCGACATAGGGAATGCCGGCCAGGTATGCCTGCATCTCGCGCATGGCCAGGTCAATGTCCTTAGCCTTCAGTGCCCTCCAGAACTTCATGGTGAAGCCAATCTTCACAGGTCCAGCCAGCAGGCCTGTATAGACGGGTAGCAGTCCTTCTATGTAGCCTATGCGTACTTCCTGGTTGGGAATGGCAAGAGTGTAAGTCTCCGTTTCCGGATTGTAGCCTTTGATGGTGAGGTAGCCGCTCTGATAGAGTAGCGGGAGCGCCGACAGCATGGCTTCTGTAGGTTGGTCGAAGTCGGAAGCAAACACCTCCATGTTGTCGAGCGACATGATGTCGGTCCCGAAGTGCTGCATCTGGTGGATCAGGAAAGTGGGTGTTCCGGTAGCAAACCAGTAGTTGTCGAGTTTCTGGTCTCTAAAGGCGTTGAGCAGGCTGTAGGGGTTGTAGATATCCTCTGAATCTTCGGAGAAGTGATATCCGTCGTAGCGGTCTTTGATTCTTTGGAACATCTCCTCCGGCGTGTATCCCAGATGATCCGCCATAGCCTTGACGTCTTGTGCCAAATCATTTTCAACTTCCTGTTCAGTTATTCCGCAGATAGCAGAGAACCGTGGGAGCAGAGTGGCGTTTTTCAGGTTGTTGAGGGTCGAGAAGATGCTGAGTTGTGAGAACTTCGTGATGCCAGTGATGAAGCAGAACTTGATCATGGCCTCGCTGTCTTTGAGCGGCTGGTAGAATTCCTGCATCACCTTGCGCATGGGGGGGAGCATGTCATCCTCGTGCAGCACGTCGAGCAGCGGGGCGTCATACTCATCGAGGAGTATGACCACCTGTTTCCCGGTTTTCTTGTAAGCGCGGCTTATAAGCCCTGTGAACAGACCGCCAGGTGTCACCTCTGTATCTTTCTTACCATACTGTTCCGCATAATCATCCAGCAGTAGCATGAGTCTTGCCCTTAATGCATCGGGTGACTCTTGGTTTTTGACCGTGCTCAACGAGAGATGTATCACGGGATACTGTTGCCATTCCTTCTCCAGCTCCATGATCTTCAGTCCCTGGAAAAGCTCCTTTTCACCGAGGAAATAAGACTCCAGAGTGGTGGTCAGCAATGACTTTCCGAACCGTCGGGGGCGGCTCAGGAAGATATATTTGGCATAATGGGCCAGTTGCCAAACGAGGTCGGTCTTGTCAATATAGACATAATCATTCTTGATGATTTCCGAGAACGTCTGTATTCCTATGGGGTATTTTCTTTCCATGATGAGCTTTTGTTGAACGACAGGACAAAGATAGCATAAAAATATCAGTCGCCCAAATATTTTCGGTGATTTCCTCTTTCTATTTTTTCTACAACATCGGCAGCGATATACTAAGTAAATTAGTCACGAAAAAATAAGAGGTGAACACCCCTTAAAAAGTGTTCACCTCTTGTTGATAAGTATTGCTTGTTCAGCTTTTTCAGCTGATGCTTGAAATTACTTGCGAACAGTCTTCACAGTCTTCACTGTGCCGTCGGCCTTGCGAATCTGCATCAGCACGAGACCCTTGGCATTGCTGTCAACGCGGCGGCCCTGCAGGTCGTAGTAGTTCACAGAGGTGGTGGCAGCATCTTCGCTGATGCCCTTCACGCCTGTAGCTGCCCAGTAGTCAACCAGGTCATACCATCCAATCTGAGACTCGTGGCTCTCGCCACCACCAGTGTAGATGCTCTTTACGCCAATCTTGGTCCAGGTAACCAGCTCTGTGATACCCTGGTTCAGATATACACGTGATCCACCGGAATAGATGTCGTAGGCGTCATCATAGGTGTATGGAATGGTGGTCATGTCTTCTGTCTGCTTGGTGTAGAGATCTGCGGTGAGGGTGAGGGGCTGCTGAACGTTGTCCTTTTCATACATGACCACATAACTCAGCTTGTTGGTCAGCAGAACCTCGCCGTTGGTACCTGTGGTGGGAATGGAGAACTGAACATATGGGAAGTTGCCAGTAGCACTGAATCCTGTTACAGAAGGTGTTGCCGGTGTGGCTGCTACCTCGTTGATCTTGCTGATGACCACGTTGTTGAACAGCTGGTAGTAGAAGAGTTCGCGCTTATCACCGTTTAATGCCAATGTCTGGTTGGTGGTGAAGGTCTTGGCCGTTTCGTCGTAATTCAGTACTACGTCAACCATGGTGGTGTCTGTACCCTGAATGTCGATGGCGGTGAAGTAGTAGGGGAACAACATGGTCTGGCCTATGAACTCAAATACTCTGTTGCCCATGAACTGGTTGGCCGGGATGGTGACCGTCTTGCCGTCGGCACTCAGTGTACCCTTGGCAGCTCCCTCGGGATAGTCGGCAGAGAGACCAATGAAGTAAACGTCGTTTCCATCGAAGCCCACCTGAATCTGTGATTCGTAGGGAACGAAGTCTTTGCTGTCATCTTCGGAGTATTCCTTGGCGTTACCTGTGAAGTTGTAGGGTTCAGTTGAAAGTCCTTCGGGTACTTCTACAGCCGTGGGCTCGCTCTCTGCGTAGGTTACGATGATGCTGTTGATCTGGGTGTTGGCTGCAATGCTAACGACAACCTTTTGGGCATTTCCTATCCATTCTGTTCCTTCAAACTCTCCGCTGTCGGCTGAGTTGCCAGCGCCCCATTTGGTGGTGTTGAATTCGATATTGGTGATGGTCTGGTATTTGTCAGCCTCAAAGGTCAGCGTGCCGCTATAGACGCGGAGCTGTGGGCCGGTTGCTGTTGACCAGAAACGGTTCGGGCTGGAGGCTGATTCGCTCTTTGGAGAGATGGTCAAGGTGATGGGTTCTGCTACCAGCACCTTGTCTTCGGTGATGTCGCCTGCGTTTGAGCCGTTTAAGGAGACAGGTACATCCATGGAGTTGAAGTCGAAGGTGGCTTCGGGATACGGATTCATGTCGTACCAGAAGATTTCCGACTCATGCTCTTCTCCGCCACCCCTGTAGATGCTCTTGATACCAATGCGGTTCCAGTCGGCATGAGGCATGTTCAGGTATATCTGGCCATTGTAGATGTCCCAGTTTTCGGTGAATCCGAAAGGAATTTCAGTCATCTCTTCCGTGAGCTTTGTAAAGTACTCCGGCGTGAAGGTTACGGGAGATTCCTCATGAAGGATATCCTTGTAGAAGACAAACGAGAGCTTGGACGACAGCAGTCCTTCGCCATTGACGTCTGTGAGAGGAACGTCGAAGACGAGTACGTCGCCGTAATTTGTTTCACGGATTTCGGTGATAGATGGGGTGGCAGGTGTGGCGGCCTTCTCTACGACCTTCTTGATGACAGCTGTTCTGTAGGAGTCGAAATAGGTGTTGCTGCCATTGGCGATACCGTCAATCAGGAAAACTTCGTTTTGGGCAGTCAGCGTTTCCGTTGCCTGGTCGTAATCAAACACAACATTTGCTCCAAAAAGTGAGTTGAGGAACATGTCGTATTTGTTATTGTAGTTGCCTAAGTATTGGTTGGCGGCAAATGTGATGGTAGTGCCGTTGAGAGTTCCCTTAATCCATGCTTCGGGAAGCCATGTGCTGAGACCTTGGATATAGACGTCGTTACCGGCGAAACCTATCTTGACGGCAACACTTACATCGGCATTGTTATCATAGTTGCGAGCCGTAACGCTGTATTCTTCTGTCGCCAGGCCGTCGGGTGCAACAACTACTTCGGGTGCTGCCGGCTCTGATAAAGAGAATGAGGGACGAGTCCAATAGCCATAAATCTGGAAGGCGGTATTTGAGGCTGACTCTCCAATGTAGGCTGTTTGAGAGATAAGATTTCCTGTTTCAGGGTCGATGGTGAAAACAATGTCGTTTAATGTTTGTCCGCCGTCGTCAGAACCTAAAATCCACTCGGGATACTCTTCGTCTTCGTCAATCTGCTGGGCGTTGGGGAATGTGGCAGTGCTGCCTTCAATAGTTCCTTTGATCCAAGCTTCTTTTGCATAATAGGCAAGCCCTTTCATGTAGATGTCGGTTCCATTGATGATGACCTCAATGGTTGACATGTCGGAAGTGTGGTCAACCCATCCATTTTGTGTGTAGATAGAGAACTTTCCACCAATGGTGTAATAGGTGACAGGAGTTGCACCATCGGGGGGCGTTACCAGACTTTCTGAGGCCAGACGAGTGACTTGCTTGGTCGTGCGAGTCATACCGTTGGCCTGTAGAAGCTCATGCTGGAACTTGAATGGCATGGCAGACAATGGAGCCTTGTTGAGGGGCTTCTGCGCAAATGCCATGACAGTAAAGATGGCCATGAGTGCCAAAAGGGTAAATTTTTTCATACGCTTTTTACCTTTTAGTTAATAATTAAAATAGTTGTCATATATAAAATATGATGATGTTTCAAACTGCAAAGGTAGTATAAATATTTAAAAACCGCAAATTTATAAGCGGTTTTTCTGCATTTCCATCATAAAAATACCATTATTATGTGATAGATTGCAATTATTGCCCCCTGCTCATTTCTTGTGTCGCATGGAGATGCTGATGGCTTCGCCTCTCACGACAACGGGCAGGATATACCATTTGTGAGGTTTCAGCAATAGCTGACCGAGAATAATCATCTGGTAGATGGTGGAGAGCAGTAAGCCGTGATACTTACGGTAGGTGTAGAGCTTGGAGACAAAGCGCTCACGTTGCACCATGCGATGGGATTTCTTGGTTGAAGAGGAGCCAAGGTGAATGAACGAGTAGCCCGGGTGATAAACACATTTCCAGCCATGCAGCTTCACACGCATGCCTATGTCGTATTCCTCTACATAGAGGAAGATGGCTGGGTCGAAACCACCGATGGCCCAGAATTTCTCTGTGGGGAAGAGGAAAAAGCAGCCGTTGATCTGGAAGACGTGCTGAGGCTCTGTGTGAATCTTACGGCGGGCCGGGTAGCGGGAGGGGAAGATTTTTTCCATGATGCCGTCGCCGATGAGTTCGTGGCGAATGCCGGCTTTATGAAAGAATGTTCGAACGCGTGCGCGTTCCTTATTTAATTGTTGGGGACTGACGCAGGCCACATCATCGTGTTCCTTCAGATAGTCAACCAACGGGCTGACGCAGTCTTCGGTCAGCACGATGTCACTGTTCAGGAAACACAGATAGTCCCCCTTGGCAACATTGGCTCCCAACATGTTTCCCATGCCGAAGCCTCCATTCCATTTCGACTCTACAATCTTCACCGAATGGTCGAGATTTCTGCGTAGTTGCGCCACGTCATCAGGACGACTGGCATTGTCGGAAACGATGATTTCATAGTCCTTCAGCTTGATGTGCTCACGAATGGAGCGTATGCAGTCTAACGTGAGGTCGGCAGTGTTGTAGTTCAGAATGATGAATGAGACCATGGTGTGTAATGTTTTAATGCGTCATGCCAAATGCATAATTGTTGCAAAGGTAAAGAAAAAAAATCATCCTAACAAGCTTTTTACTGCGAAAATAGTAGGCGAAACCTTTGGCTGTTTAAGTGAAAACAAGTAAATTTGCAATCAAAACACACGAAAAGGTAACAAATAGCAACAACACAAACACAAATTATAGTTAAACAGTAAGTTCATGAAGAGAATCAATGAGGCAGGCATCAAGGCCACACTGGCTTTCCTGATGGCTGTGTTCAGCAGCACGGCAGCCATGGGACAACAAGAGAAAATGCAGGACATCGACTGGATGAAGGAAATCACCAGTCGGGTTACCTTGAATGGCTATGCGCAAGGAGGTTATTCCTATCAGGATCTGAAGGGACGTGAGACCAACGACTTCAACCTCAAGCGAACGCTTCTCTGGGCGAAGGCCCGCATTACCGACCGTTGGTCTTTTCTTTTTATGTACGACTTCTCCAGTGTTGTTCAGGAGTTTTACACCGACTACCGGATTTCCAAAGGCAAGGAACTTTCCGTCCGCCTTGGACAATTCAAACACAGCTACACCATTGAAAACCCGCTATCGCCGACCGTCTTGGAGTTGGTGGACGTCTATTCGCAGGCCGTGCTTTACCTGGCAGGAGAGGGCCCCGACCCCTTGAATGGCGTGAACTATGGTCGTGACATGGGACTGATGGTCTATGGTGACCTGCTGAACAACCATGTGCACTATGAGTTCTCTGTCATGAATGGACAGGGCATCAACCGCCGCGACGGCAACAAGCAGAAGGATATCATCGGACGACTGGAGTATAAACCCGTGAAGGAGCTGCGTCTGGTGGTCTGCGGACAGTTAGGAACGGGCCATGCCCTCGACACTGCGGCCTGGAATCCTACGGTGAAGAAGGGACAGGACTATAAGCGCAACCGCATCAGCGTGGGCGCAGAGTGGAAGAGCGGTAGCTATGCGCCCGGCCGTTACAAGGAGGGACGCCCACTGAGTCTGCGCGGCGAGGTGCTGGAGGGGCGCGACGGTGACGTCATCAGCCGAGGAGCCTACCTCACGGGTTGCGTACCTCTGTGGAAGGGAGTCGATGCCGTAGCCTCGGCCGACTACTTCGACCGTAATACCGACATGAAGTACTATCAGACACAGCTGACCGCCGGTCTGCAATATTGGTTCTACAAGAAATGTCGCTTACAACTGCAATACACCCGAACAATGAGTCATTTCCAACCCGACTACAACTGGCTGCAGGCACAGATGCAGGTGGCGTTTTAAGTGTAAAAAGTGAATAAAAGATAGAAGTAACGAGATATGATTATCAAGATTCTGCTGACCATCGTCTTTCTGGCCGTGATGGTGGCCGTGGGTGTTTACTCACGCAAGCAGGCCAACAGTGTGGATGGATTTGTGTTGGGAGGCCGCTCTGTGGGCCCCTGGCTCACAGCCTTTGCCTATGGCACAAGTTATTTCTCAGCCGTTGTCTTTGTGGGCTACGCTGGACAGTTCGGATGGAAGTATGGATTGTCGAGCACCTGGATCGGTGTGGGCAACGCTGTTATCGGTTCGCTGCTGGCCTGGCTGGTGTTGGGACGGCGCACCAAGCTTATGACGCAACACATAGAAAGTCGTACCATGCCCGACTTCTTCGGCACCCGCTACGACAGTCAGCGGCTGCGCGTCGTGGCATCTGTCATAGCCTTCGTCTTCCTCATACCCTATACGGCCGGTGTCTATAAAGGCATCTCCACCTTGTTTGAGATGGGCTTCGGCATACCTTATGAATATTGTGTCATCCTCATGGCCGTTCTTACCGCCGTATATGTCATCCTTGGCGGCTATAAGGCTACGGCCATGAATGATTTCATACAGGGTATCATCATGCTCTTTGGCATCGTTGTGGTCATCATGGCGGTGCTCAACGTGCAGGGCGGACTGATGGCCGCCGTGGAGAAGATGGCGGCTCTGCCGGCCGACACTGCTGATACGGCTGAAGGCGTGGCGGCCAATGGCGGCTTCGCCTCATGGCTGGGTCCCGACCCTTGGGGCCTGTTAGGAGTGGTTATCCTGACATCGCTCGGCACCTGGGGCCTGCCGCAGATGGTGGGAAAGTTTTACAGCATTACCGACGAGAGTGCCATTCGCAGGGGGACCGTCATTTCTACCGTCTTCGCCCTCATTGTTGCCGGTGGCTGTTACTTTCTTGGTGGCTTCGGCCGACTCTTCGGCACTCCGCCTGTGTTGCCCAACGGCCGGCTGGCCTTCGACTCCATTGTGCCCTCCATGCTTGTGACGCTGCCCGATGCCATTATTGCCCTGGTGGTGTTGCTGGTGCTCTCGGCCTCTATGTCCACGCTGGCTTCACTGGTGCTCACTTCGTCATCGACCATGACCCTTGACCTCATCTACCGCGACAAGAAATCGTTGCCAGGTGAGGTGCAGGAGGGAAGCATCGACGACGAGGTGGCGGAACACGTCGAACGTCGCAAGGTGGTGATCATGCGTGTGCTCATCGTGTTTTTCATTGCCATCTCCTTACTCATCGCCCTCAACCCGCCAACATTCATTGCGCAGCTCATGGGCATCTCATGGGGGGCCTTGGCAGGTGCCTTTTTAGCTCCCTTCGTGCTCGGTCTCTACTGGCGTGGCGTGACGACAGCTTCGGTATGGGCATGCTTCCTTTGGGGAGTGGGCATCACGGTGGTCAATATGTTGGTGGGAAATCCCATCAACCCCATCAACTGTGGCGCCATAGCCATGGTGGGCGGTTTTCCTGTTGTGTGGCTTGTCAGTATGTTCACACCGAAGATGAACCGTCAACGTGTTGAGCAGATCTGGCAGTTTGAGCCTGCGCCGCGGAGATGAAGGGCATGGTGAGAATCTGGGCGATGATAACCCGCACGGATGAGGTCACGGACTATTGTGCGTTGATCTCCTTGAGTAGGCGGTCGGCATGTCCCCAGCGGTCCATCATGAAGAGAACGAAGCGGATATCCACGCCGATGCAGCGTGCCAGGCGACTGTCGAAGTTGATATCGCTGGACAGCGAGTCCCAGTTGCCGTCGAAGGCCAGACCGATGAGACGTCCTTGACCGTCGAACATCGGTGAGCCGCTGTTGCCGCCGGTGATGTCGTTGTTGGTGAGGAAGCAGAGCTGCATCTTACCGCTGGTCTTGTCGGTATAGGGTCCGAAGTCTTTGGCCGACAGCAGGTCGTGCATGACAGGTTCGGCGAAGTAGTCGATGTTTTGGTCGGCAGCCTTCATTTTTGTCACGATGCTCTCTGCCGTGGTGTAGTAGCCCGACGGAGCTCCGGCCAGTTCGAAGCCGCCCACCTGACCATAGGAGAGGCGCATGGTGAAGTTGGCATCACTATAGTGAGGCAGGTCTTCCTCCATGCGCAGCTTGGCAGCACAGAGGTAGCGCTCTTGGGTATCGATGTCGTCGTAGGTTTCCATCAGTGCCTCGCGCATGTTGCTGAGGCTTTCCACAAGGTCGTAGCCCAATTTCACACCCATGTCTTTCTTAAACGATTTCTTGTTGAAATACATGCGCTTTCCCTTCATGAGGATGGAACGCTTGTAGAGGTCATCGACAAACTGTTCGTAGTTGCCGTGGTATTTCCGGTCGATGGTCTTGTAGAACTGCGGCAGGTAGCGGGCAGCTACATGAGCGCGATAGTTGCGGAGCAGTACGGAGAAGACCTCCTTGTCGAGGGCCTCGTCCCACTCGCTGCTGTTGTCCTCAAACTCCATGTACTGTTTCTTGGGCTTGTCCTCCGGTCCTTTCACCTCCATGCCGTTTCCCACCTTCATGGCGCGGGTGCAGAATTCGTTGGTGCGCATGAAAGTCTCTATCCAGTACATGAAGGCGCGCCGGTCGTCGAAGCGTTTGGCATACATCTGGCGGAGCTTCTCGAAGTCCAGCTTTCCCTTGAGGAAACCGGTGGTGTCCTGCCAGGCCGTCAGACGCTGTTCGAACTGACGCTTTTGGTTGATGATGCCGATGGAATCGATACATTTGTTCATGCCGATGGAGTTCTTCCAGTAGTTGGAACTCTGAGCGTACTTGGAGTCGTACTTGATGCGCACAGCCTCGTCGGCACGCATGTGGCGAAGCATTACCTCCTGTTTCACACCGCGCACCTGGGCACGAGTGGCATTGTCGGCATCGCGCATCTCCTGGATGCCGTAGCTGGAGAGGTAGCGCTCGGTGCTGCCGGGATAGCCCATGGTCATGGCGTAATCGCCTTCTTGATAGCCTTGCATGGAGACCTGTGCCCAACGGGTGGGGTGGTAGGGCACATTCTCTGGTGAATAGGCAGCCGGGCCGTTGGTCTTCGGGTCGGCATAGATGCGGAACACTGAGAAGTCGCAGGTTTGGCGTGGCCACATCCAGTTGTCGGTGTCGCCGCCAAACTTACCCATTGATTTGGGAACGGTGAAGACCAGTCGCAGGTCGGTGAAGTCGCGATAGGTTGTGGCGTAGTATTTGTTACCTTCGTAGAAGGGCTTGATTTCCAGACGCAGGGTGGAGTCTTCCTTCTTGATTTCTTGTGACATGACATTCTCCAGCGAATCGAGGAACGCGGCCTGCAAATCGCTGGTCATCTGGTCAAAGCCCTGGGCCATGATGCGGTCGGTGATGTCTTTTTGGTCTATCATGAAGGCTACAAACATGTTTTCGTTGGGCAACTCCTCTTCCAAGGTCTTTGCATAGAAGCCGTTGAGCATGTAATCGTGCTCCACGGTGGAATGGCTGCGAATGGCTTCGAAGCCACAGTGGTGGTTGGTGAAGACCAGTCCGTCGGGCGACACGACGACACCCGAACAATAGCCGGAGAAGTTTACGACGGCATTTTTCAATGCACTGTCGCCGAAGCACAGCTCGTTGTACGACAGTTGGAAACCCTCGGCCTGCATCTGTTCAAACACCTGTGGAGGCAGGTTGTAGATGGTCCACATGCCTTCGTCGGCATGAGCGGTGCCCAGACCGATGAGGGTCATGAGCGAAAGAATAATCTTTTTCATATATTATTTTCTATTTATCAATCAATTTCACTTCCACTTTTGTTTCCGTAAGTGGAATTGGCTTTATTGTTTCTTGGTTGTTTCGATGTTTTCGCCCATTTTCTACTTCACAGCTTTTCTAAAAAACTCGCGTTTGAGGATGACGGCTGCAAACACAAGGAGCAGCAACGTGTTGACGGAGAGTGATGCCCAGGTGGTCAGTCTGTCGTGTCCCAGAGTCATCAGAGCATAGAGCATAGCTGCCAGACTGACGTAGAGGGCAATGTCGCGCAGCGGATAGTTGATGGGGTAATATTTCTGACCGATGAAATAGGATAAAATCATAGATACGCCATAGGCGGCAAAGCCAGCCCAGGCACACGCCATGTAGCTGAAGCGGGGAATGAAGAGTATGTCTGTCGTGATGAGCACCGCAGCACCGATGCCAGAGAACCAGGCTCCCCAGATGGTGCGGTCGGTCAGCTTATACCAGAAAGAGAGGTTGAAGAATACGCCAAACATGATCTCTGCTGCCATGACGATGGGCACAACACGCAGACCTTCCCAGTAGCTCCTGCCTATCAGCAACCGCAGAATGTCTATATACCCCATAACGGCAAGGAAGGCCAGGAGCGTGAAGATAAGGTAATACTTCATAGCTTTGGCATAAGTGTCTTTCTTGTCGGCATCTTTGTTGCTGAACACGAAGGGTTCGTAGGCAAAGCGAAAGGCCTGGGTGAGCATCACCATGACCATGGCAATCTTGATGCTGGCGCCATAGATGCCCAGCTGAGAAAGGGCTTCAGTGTTGCTGCCGTTGTAGAAGTAGGGGAAGATGATCTGCGAAGCGGCCTGGTTGAGCTGGCCTGCCAGACCCATGACCAACAGTGGCCAGGCATAGGAGAGCATACGCTTGCAGGCAGCCTTGTCGAAACCGAAGGAAATGCCACGCAACTCCTTGCCGAGCAACAGCAGGGTGAAGAGGGTACAGAGCAGGTTGATGTAGAAGACGAAGACTACATCGAGTGTGAAGTGGTCGTCGTAGAGTCCGAAGAGATTGATTTTCAACTCCGGGAGAATAATCAGGTAGGTCAGGTTTAGCGTGATGTTCAACAGAATGTTGGCCACCTTGAGTGTTGCAAACTTGACGGGCTTATGCAGTATGCGCAGATATGCAAAAGGGATGGCGGTGAAGGCATCGATGGCCACCGTGACGAACATCACTGCAACATATTCCGGGTGGTCGGCATAGCCTGCTGCCGCAGCAATGGGGTGGATGAACAGCAATACGGCGATGATGGAGAGCAGTGAGGTGACGCCCACCATGCGCAGTGTGGTGGAATAGATACGCTGCGGGTCTTCGCCCTCTTTCGTCATGAAGCGGAAGAAGGTGGTCTCCATGCCGTAGGTGAGCAGGATGATGAGCAGGGAGACATAGGCGTAGATGTTGGTGATGATGCCATACTCACCGCCCGACGCGGCGAAGCGCGCAGTCTGGATGGGCACCAGCAGATAGTTGATGAAGCGGGCAACGATGCTCGACAAACCGTAGATGGCGGTATCTTTGGCCAAACTCTTTAAGTTCATGATATAGCGGCTCTAATGGTACTGAACTTTCTGTCTATCCGAAGAACAAGTAGGCGATGGCGATGGCCGAGATGATGCCGGCCAAGTCTGCCAGCAGACCGCAGGCCACGGCATGGCGGGTCTTGCGAATGGCCACGCTACCGAAATAAACGGCCAGGATGTAGAACGTGGTGTCGGTGGAACCTTGGAAAATGCACGACAGACGCCCTACAAAAGAGTCGGCACCATACTGGGTCATGGCATCGACCATCATCCCTCGGGCACCGCTACCGGAGAGCGGCTTCATCAAGGCTGTGGGCAGGGCACCGACAAAATCGGTGTTGCCACCGCAGAACTCCACGGCACTGCCGATGCCGGCGATGAGCATGTCCATGGCACCGGAGGCGCGGAACACACCGATGGCCACGAGGATGGCCACGAGGTAGGGAATGATGCGCACTGCGGTGGTAAAGCCTTCCTTGGCACCCTCGATGAAACTCTCATATACGTTCACTTTCTTGCGGACACCGGCCAGGATGAAGCTCACGATGATGGTCATGAGCAAGATGTTGGCAATGGAGGTGCTGACCATGTTCATCTGTTCTTTATCCAGCTGGCTGAAGCCCCAGATGATGCCGGCCACGGTGGCACACATGCCTCCAAGTATCAGGAGCATGGTGCGGTTCAACAGGTTGATGCGCTGGAAGAGTGAGGTGACGATGATGCCGGCCAGGGTCGAGAAGAAGGTGGCCAGCAGGATGGGGATGAACACATCGGTGGGCTGGGAGGCACCCAGCTGGGCACGATAGACCAGGATGGAGACGGGGATGAGGGTCAGGCCACTGGTGTTGAGCACGAGAAACATGATCATCGGGTTGGAAGCCGTCTCTTTGAGGTCGGCAACCTGAGCGTCGGTCAGATGCCGTTCCTGTCTGAGCTTCTCAATCTTCTCGTTCTTCACTTCGTTCATCTGCTCCATGGCTTTCAGGCCAAGCGGCGTGGCGGCATTGTCGAGCCCCAGCATGTTGGCGGCAATGTTCATGAAGATGCTGCCGGTCACGGGGTGACCTTTCGGAATGTCGGGAAACAGACGGACAAAGATGGGCGAGAGCAGACGCGACAGGACGTTGATGACGCCGCCGCGTTCGCCAATCTTCATGATGCCAAGCCAGAGTGAGAGCACACCGGTCAGGCCGAGAGATATCTCAAAGGCAGTCTTCGACGTGTCGAAGGTGGAATTCATCATGTTGGGAAATACTTCGACATCGCCCAGCAGAACAAGTCTGAACAGGGCGATGACAAACGAGATAACGAAAAAGGCTATCCAAATATAGTTGAGGACCATATAGAATGATTTTTAAACGATGGTTTTCCTGATAAGTGGCTTCTGCCACGGTAACTTCTGAAGGTTGGATTACTTACTGGCGAATCGTTCGGCTTGCTGACGAATGAGGTCGGCATCGTTGAAATAGTCGATGCGCATGGCGCGACGCACCTCGTCCATGGTCTGGGAAGCTGTCTCGCGGGCACGTTCCGTACCTTTCTTTAATATGTTGTATATCTCAGGAATGTCTTGCTCGAATTCGTGGCGACGCTGTCTCATAGGCTCCAGAAAGCGCGTGAGCACCTGGTTGAGGAACTTCTTGCACTTCATATCACCCAGTCCGCCACGGCGGTAGTGGTCTTTCAGCTCTTCCAGATTCTTGTACTCAGGCCAGAAGTCGGCAAAGTCTTGTTCCGTGGAGAAGGCATCAAGATAGGTGAACACGGCATTTCCCTCCACATGACCGGGATCATTGAGGTTCACATGCTCGGGGTCGGTGTACATGGAGCGAACCTTCTGCCACACCTCATCAGCGGAGTCAGAGAGGTAGATGCAGTTGCCGAGACTCTTGGACATCTTCTCCTTGCCGTCGGTGCCGGGAAGACGACGAGCCGTGAGGTTCTCGGGCAACAGAATGTCGGGCTCCACCAGCACCTCTGCATAGATGTTGTTGAAACGGCGCACCAGTTCGCGCGTCACCTCCAACATGGGTTCCTGGTCTTCACCAGCGGGAACGGTCGTTGCCTTGAAAAGGGTGATGTCGGCAGCCTGGGAGACCGGATAGCAGAAGAAGCCGAGCGGGATGTTGGCTTCGAAGTTGCGCATCTTGATTTCGGTCTTCACCGTGGGGTTGCGCTGCACACGGCTAACGGTGATGAGGTTCATCAGGTAGGTGGTGAGCTCTGCCAGTTCGGGAATCTGACTTTGGATGAACAGTGTGCACTTCTCGGGGTCCAGTCCGGCTGCCAGGTAGTCTAAGGCTACCTCAATGATGTTCTGACGGATCTTCTCCGGATTGTCGGCATTGTCGGTCAGAGCCTGTACGTCGGCCATGAATACAAACATCTTGTCATAGTCGCCGGCATTCTGTAATTCTACGCGGCGACGAAGTGAGCCTACATAGTGGCCCAGGTGGAGACGGCCTGTTGGACGGTCTCCCGTGAGTATAATCTTTCCCATGTATAAGGTATGTTGTAAAATTTCTGCAAAGGTACTACTTTTTTCTCTTTTTCTTTTTCAGAATAGAATGTTTTTACTAAATTTGTGCGGAATAATCAAAAACCTAATATCATTCTATCATGCAGACAATCGATTATCAAAACATTCTTTCTCACTTCCAGATAGAGGGAACTGTCAAGGAAGTGAAGCCATTGGGAAATGGACTCATCAACGACACCTTGAAGGTGAACACCGCAGAGGCCGACAAACCCGATTATGTGCTTCAGCGCATTAACAACGCCATCTTCACCGATGTGGAGATGCTGCAGCACAACATCCAGGTGGTGACAACCCATATCCGCAAGAAACTGGAAGCCCGTGGGGAAAAAGACCTCGGACGAAAGGTGCTCCACTTTGTGGAAGCAGAGGGCGGAAAGACCTACTGGCTTGACCCGGAGGGACGCTATTGGCGCGTCATGGTGTTCATTCCTGATGCCAAGACCTACGAGGCCGTCACACCAGAGTACTCTTATTTTGCAGGTCTGGCATTCGGCGATTTTGAAAAAATGTTGGTTGATGTTCCCGAAGAGTTGGGTGAGACCATCCCTGATTTCCATAATCTGGAATTGCGCCTGCGCCAGCTGAGTGAGGTGGTGGCGAAAGACCCTGCCGGTCGAGTCAAGGAACCGAAGGTGCAGGAACTGCTGAAGGAGATAGAGGCTCATGCCGATGAGATGTGTAAGGCAGAGCAGCTACACCGTGAAGGAAAACTGCCCAAGCGTATCTGCCACTGCGACACGAAGGTGAACAACATGATGTTTGACAGCGAGGGACATATCCTCTGCGTCATCGACCTCGACACCGTCATGCCGAGTTACGTCTTCTCCGACTATGGCGATTTCCTGCGCTCGGCTGCCAACAAGACGGCCGAAGACGACCCCGACATGAGCCATGTAGCCTTCAACGAAGAGATCTTCAAGGCTTTCACCAAGGGTTATGTGGAGTCGGCCGGTGAGTTCCTTACTCCCGTGGAGCGTGAGAACCTGCCCTATGCCGTGGCACTGTTCCCCTTCATGCAGAGCGTGCGCTTCCTCTGGGACTATATCTCTGGCGACCACTACTGGAAGTGCAAGTATCCTGAGCACAACCTCGATCGCGCCCGCAACCAGATGCAGCTCTACAAGGAGGTGCGTGCTCACGACGAGATGATGAAGCAGTTCATCGCCACGCTGTAAACTGGTGATGAGAAGTTAAAGGTAAGAGGGGGATAGCTGGTTATCGGTAAAACCTGCTATCCCCCTCTCTTGAACAGGTGTGGTTACCGAATTTTATCAAAAGATCAACTTCTCGAGCGCTTTTTCCTGACTTCGTCGATTTTTGTCAATTAAAAATTCGCATACTGATTATCAGTTAGTTGCAAGTTCAAATAAGGGTGATTTGGGTGACTCTATGCTTCGCCATGAACGCGTTGCTGTGCGCCGAGCGAAAAGAAAGTTCCCTCACGCGCGCGCGTGCGCGCACTCAGAATTTTTTTTTTGATTTTTTCCTCATTTCCTCATTCTGCGAGCTGAGATGCCGATAAACAAAGGCTTTGCGGGGTGTGAGGAAATCATGAGGAAATGAGTTAATATTTCTTAAATTGATTTTTTGGGGGTAAAAAACGGAAGATTTTAAGGGAAAATTGAAGAGAAATTCAACGTGCTTCGCTCGTGGAAGTTCTTTCTCCGCTTCACTATGAAAGCGATGTTGTGCGCCGAGCGAAGATAAGATTCCCTGTCACGAAGTGATATTCGTTATCAGAAATATAGAACTAACGCAGGGTCGTGCAGTCCGAAGGGGGGCGGACAAGTTGTCCGAAGGGGGTCCGGACAAGTTGTCCGGATGGCCCGGACACTCCGTCCGGATGGCCCGGATAAAGTGTCCGGATGCCCCGTTCAAAGTGTCCGGGTGACCCGTTCAAGGTGTCCGGATAGTCGGGAATATTTTCTTTAACCTACCTGTGAACCGGGCTTCACGTCCTTGGTGGTGGTGACCACACTGAGGCTTTCGTCGAAGTCAACGGCAGAGAGGATCATGCCCTGGCTCTCGATGCCCATCATCTTGCGCGGTGCGAAGTTGGCCACGAAGAGGATGCGGCGGCCGATGAGTTCCTCGGGATTCTCGTAGAAGGCGGCAATGCCCGAGAGGATGGTGCGGTCGGTGCCTGTGCCGTCATCGATGGTGAACTGTAGGAGTTTCTTGGACTTCTTCACCTTCTGGCAGTCTTTGATGAGTCCGACACGGATGTCGAGCTTCTCGAAGTCTTCAAAAGACACGGTTTCCTTGATGGGGGCAGCCTTGTGGGATGCGGCCTCGTTGGCTTTCTTGGTGGCTTCCAGCTTGTCGAGTTGCTTCTGGATGACTTCGTCTTCAATCTTTTCGAAAAGCAGGGCAGGCTCTCCCAACTGGTGACCAGCCTTCAGCAGGTCGGTCTGGCCGAGCTGTTCCCACTCGAAAGTGTCGAGGTTCAGCATCTGGCGCAGCTTTTTGCTGGAGAAGGGCAGGAATGGTTCAAAAGCGATGGCAAGGTTGGCAGTGAGCTGCAGACAGATGTTCAGGATGGTCTCGCAGCGCTTCGGGTCGGTCTTCCACACCTTCCAGGGTTCACACTCGGTGATGTAACGGTTGCCGATGCGGGCGAGGTTCATGGCCTCAAACTGTGCTTCGCGGAACTTGAACTGGTCGAGCAGGGCTTCAACCTTCTGCTTGACATCCTTAAACTCTTCCAAGGCCTGGCGGTCAACATCTTGTAGGTCGCCGCAGGCGGGAACAATGCCGTTCCAGTATTTCTTTGTCAGCTGCAGGGCGCGGTTCACAAAGTTGCCATAGACAGCCACCAACTCGTTGTTGTTGCGGTCTTGGAAGTCTTTCCAAGTGAAGTTGTTGTCCTTTGTCTCCGGTGCATTGGCTGTCAGCACATAGCGCAAGACATCCTGCTTGCCCGGCATATCGACTAAGTATTCGTGCAGCCATACGGCCCAGTTGCGTGAGGTGGAGATCTTGTCGTTCTCCAGGTTCAGGAACTCGTTGGCCGGCACGTTGTCGGGCATGATGAAAGATGGTTGTTGGCTGTTGGCTGTTGAGTGTTGACTTTCGTTCCAGGCTTTCATCATCACGGGGAAGATGATGCAGTGGAACACGATGTTGTCTTTTCCGATGAAATGGATGAGACGCGTGCTGTCATCCTGCCACCATTTTTCCCAGTTGCCCCACTTGGCGGGCTCTTTCTCGCAGAGCTCCTTGGTGTTGGACACATAGCCGATGGGGGCGTCGAACCATACATAGAGCACTTTTCCGTCGGCTCCATCGATGGGAACGGGAATACCCCAGTCCAGGTCGCGGGTCATGGCGCGGGGCTGCAGGTCCATGTCGAGCCACGACTTGCATTGGCCATAGACATTGGGGCGCCACTCCTTGTGCTCCTCCAGAATCCATTGCTTCAGCCATTCCTGGTATTCGTTCAAGGGCAGATACCAGTTTTTGGTCTCTTTCAGCACGGGGGTGGAGCCACTGATGGTCGATTTCGGGTTGATGAGCTCCATGGGGCTCAGGTCGCGGCCACACTTCTCACACTGGTCGCCATAGGCACCCTCGTTGTGGCAATGGGGACATTCGCCCGTCACATAGCGGTCGGCCAGGAATTGCTTGGCTTCTTCGTCGTAGAGCTGGGTGGTGGTCTCCTCTGTCAGCTTGCCTTCATCATAGAGTTTGCGAAACCAGTCGGCAGCAAACTGATGGTGGGTGTCGGAGGTGGTACGGCTATAGATGTCGAAGGAGATGCCGAATTCACGGAACGACTCCTTGATCATCTTGTGGTAGCGGTCAACGACATCCTGCGGGGTGATGCCCTCTTTGCGAGCACGGATGGTGATAGGGACTCCGTGTTCATCGCTTCCACCAATAAACATCACCTCCTGTTTCTTCAGGCGGAGGTAGCGTACATAGATGTCGGCCGGTACATAGACTCCGGCCAGGTGACCGATGTGTACACCGCCGTTGGCATAGGGCAGAGCGGCGGTGACGGTTGTTCTTTTGTATTTCTTCTGGTCCATACTTGTTTTTGAATTTGGGTGCAAAGGTAAGATTATTTTTTCACATATCATTCGCCGCACCTTTGTTTTTTATTCCTCCCAATGGAACACGGCTCCGTTCTTGCACGCCGGATCGGCACCGACGTAGTCCATGGAATAGGGCGAGCCGGTGGTAGGACTCTTACCGACATAGCGGTGGTTGTGAAGAGAGAACAACATGAAGTCGTGGTTCAGGTAATCCTGCCACAGGAAGACCTCGGCTTCCTCGGGATGGGTGGTGAAACGCACATCACCGGCCAAACCTTCACCATACACTTTGACGTAGCGCCCATCTGTGCATTTCAAGGATACTTTTCCCTGTCCGCGGTCGATGAGCTGGAACTGGGTGCGTTTACTCTTGTCGTTGGGATGGGTGTCGTAGAGAATGCCGTGTGGGTCGCAGACGGCAGGACGTCCTGTTGCCTTGTTGATGATGCGAAAGGTCTTGCCGAAAGGTATGTTCTGACTGCGGTCGGCGCAGGGTTCTTCCACGATGAAATTGTCGAATTCTGCATAGCCGCCGTTCTTACCTTTCGTGTTAAAGGCAAACAGTGCATGGCGTGAACCTTGGAAGGTGATGAGCTGGTAGGACAAAGGCATCATGCGACCCAGTGTCTGGAAGTTGACACCGTCTGTGGAGTAGGCATACTGTGCCTGGTCGTTGTCGTAGTCACCGATGCTGCGCAGCCAGATTTTTCCGTTGGGCAGGGTGACAGACATGCTGGCGGTGTCGTTGGTGAGCTGTTCAAAACAGCGGAGCGTGTATTCAATATGACCCTTTTGTGAAGAGGCAGGACTTAACCCGATCCAGGAGCAAGGCACGTTGATGTTGCCCAGTCCGGCCACGTCGCCGTCTTTCAGGTTTTTCACGTTCAGCTCTACCGTTGTCACCGATTGGGGTCCGATGACACGCTGTGTCAGAGAGTTGCGGGCCCACATGAGTTGCTCGGCTGGCAGGGCGGTCAGGCGCAGTCGGCCATTCTTGAGGCTCCACATCTTGTCTTCCGGGTTGTGGTTCCACTGCCAGATGCGTCCTAACTGCTTAGCGTCGAAGTTGTCGCTGCGCACATAGGGGGCATGGCCAGCTTTTGTTTCTAAGTTGTTGATGTCTTGTTTCTCTTGATTTACCGTTGTTCCAGGCTTGAACCATGTGCGCGGTGCACGTCCAAGATTGTTCTCCAGTCCTACCATAGGCCATCCGTCAACCCACGTCATGGGCATCAGACAGACGGTGCGGCCGATGGAATGGAAATCCTGCATGAGCAGAGCCCACCAGGAACCGTCGTTGAACTGCACAATGCCACCTTGGTGGGCGTTGGTGCAGGCCGTGGCATTCTTATCGACAGAGCCCAGGGCAAACTTGGTGCCGTCTTGTCCGATGCGGTATTTCTCGTTGCGCGGCACTTGTGTCAGGGAGACGGCATGGTATCCGTAGGTTTCATCGGCAGTGATGACACGCGTCTCATAAGGGCCCCAGATGTTTTTGGAGCGAGAGCAGAGTGTGCGGCCGTTGGGCTTGTAGTCGGTGCTAATGAGGTAGTACATGCCGTTGATTTTATACATGTGGTGTCCCTCCCCGACACCGTTTCCTTCGGGGATGATGGTGCGTGTGGTTCCTTCTACGGGACCACTCATGTCGGGCTTCAATTCCGTACATTTCACCTCTCCGTATCCGTGGATGGCATAGATTTTCCCATCGTCGTCGAAGAGTACGCTCAAGTCGTAGATGTTACCCTTCATGTTGTGATGTTGCCACGGCCCTCGGATATCCTTGGCGGTATAGCACTGCAGTCCTTTGCCGTTGATGTTGGTATAGACATAGAACATTCCGTTGGCATAGCGGATGCACGGGGCCCAGACGCCTTGACCATAAATCTCCTTGTGGTTGCGCAGGGAGAAGGCGTCATCCTTGAAGTCGAATCGGTCGAAGCAATAGGATATGTTTTCCCAATTGACAAGATCCTTGGAATGTAGGATGACGAGTCCTGGAACGGTATGCATGGTGGTGCCGGCCAGGTAGTAGTCGTCGCCCACGCGCAGGATGTCGGGGTCGCTGAACTCATCGTAGAACAGAGGGTTGGTGAAGGTACCGTTTCCGTTGTCTGCCGTCCATGATTGTTGGGCATGGATGGTGGTTGGGCTTCCTGTGAGGAGCAGAATGGCGCAAAGGCCTTTTAGAAGTGATTTCTTCATGTCGCTTGATTTTTTTTCTTTTGCAAAATAACAAATAATAATCTGAATGTTCAAGGTTTTACAGAATAATTATTACTTTTGCAGTGAAATTTATAAATTCTTATATTATGACAACAGCAGTGATTGGTATCGTGGCACTGATTGCCATTGCTTTGGTGGGCTGGGCTATTGCCGAGGCCAAGAATAAGTACTTCCAGTATGAGCGTAACGAGGAAGAGGCCGCCGTTGAGAAGAAGGCAGCTGAGGCCTTGAAGCAGAACGGATATACGGAACTGGGCATCAATGATGTCATCAAAACGATTAGCACCAAGGGTTTTAGCGCTGTATAAAGCCATTCCCCCTTTCAACGCTTATTCTTCATCTGATTCATCTTTCCTCTGCTTGAGCTGTTCCACGAACTGATCAATCTTTGCCAGTTCTCGTGGAATACGGATGTTTTGTGGACAATGGGGCTCACATTGTCCGCATTGTATGCAGTGGCTGGCTTGTCGCAGACGCGGCACGCTGCGGTCGAGTCCTATCAGGTATTCACGACGGTAGGTCTCGTAGTTCTTGTCCTTCATCTTTCGGGGTAGGCGTCCTTCGTTTTTCACCTTATTATAATGTACAAAGATGCCGGGAATATCTATACCGTAGGGACAGGGCATGCAGTATTTGCAGTCGTTACAGGGTATGGTCTCTATGCCCACCAGCTCTTCTGCCACATGGTAGAGAAAACTTTCTTCCTCCTTGCTGACAGGGATCAGGGGACAATATGAAAGCAGGTTGTCTTTCAGATGCTCCAGATAGGTCATGCCGCTCAGGACGGTCAGCACGCCATCGGGTGTTCCAGCATAGCGGAAAGCCCAGGAGGCCACTGACTTCTGCGGTTCACGTTGCTTCATCTCCTTCACCAGATAGTCGGGCAGGTTGGAAAGTCGTCCGCCCAAAAGAGGTTCCATGATGACGGCAGGGATGCCTCGTTTTTGCAGCTCACCGTAGAGATAGCGTGCGTCGGTGTTGCGTGAGTTTATTTCGTCGGCCCAGTCCCAGTCTAAGTAGTTCAACTCTATCTGTACGAAGTCCCACTTGTATTGATCGTGAAGGGAGAGCAGATAATCGAAAACCTCGATTTCACCGTGATAGGAGAAGCCCAGGTTGCGGATGCGTCCGGCTTTTCGTTCCTCTACGAGAAAGTCCAGCATGCCGTTGTCGATGTAGCGGCCGTTGAGAGCCTCCATGCCACCCATGCCGACACCATGGAGCAGGTAGTAGTCGATATAGTTTACCCGCAGTTCCTTAAAGGAGTTGCGGTAGATCTTCATGGACTCTTCGCGACTCCAGCTCTCTTCATTGAAATTGGAGAGCTTGGTGGCGATGAAAAACTTTTTCCGGTCGTGGCGGCTCAAGGCGATGCCGGTGGCTCGCTCAGAAAGGCCACGGCAGTAGGCAGGACTGGTGTCGAAATAGTTGACGCCGTGTTCAATGGCATAATCCACCAGCCGGTTTACCTGGTCCTGGTCGATGTCTTCTTCATTTCCAGCGTGCTTGTCGTTCCCTGTATCCTTGTATTGGGGCAGTCGCATCATGCCGTAGCCCAGCAATGAAATGTCATCACCAGTGGTAGGACAGTGACGCATGGTCATCTTCCCTAAGGGGGGCTCCACTTGTTTCTTATATTCCTCGAAAGCTTGTTCCTCCTTCTTGTCATGACAGCCGGTCAATGCGGCGGCTGCCGTTATTGAACCGAGCCCTAAGACTTTTAGGAAGGTGCGACGCGAAAGTTCTTTCTTGCTCATATCTTCTCAGTTTTATATTTCGCGGTGAACGTCGTGCCCCTCCACATAGATGGCGGGGTAGGGACGTGACGGACAAAGGTTCTCACAGGCACCACAGCCAATGCACACCGCTTCGTTGACGGCGGGAACATAAGGCGAGGCATCATCTTCAGGGTCGGACGGAACCATCTCGATGGCTCCTGTCGGACAATGGCGGGCACAGTTGCCGCAACTCACACCGTCGGTCAGTGGAATACAGTTCTTCTTAATCCAAACAGCATGGCCGATCTGTGTGGCCGACTTCTGGACTTTGTCAATAGGACGGATGGCTCCCGTGGGACAAACCTCCGAGCAGCGTGTGCACTCAGGCCGGCAGTAGCCGCGCTCAAATGACATGGTGGGCTGCATGAACTTCATAAGGTCGGAAGAGGGACGCAGTACTTCGTTGGGACAGTCGCTGACACAAAGCTGACAGCCTGTGCAGCGTCGGGCCATGTTCTGGGCACTCAGGGAACCTGGAGGAGTAAGTGGAGTCTGACGTTCGGGGATGGCTTTCTCCTTGATGACGGCCAGTCCGCCGTCAACCTTCTTCTTGTCTTGCGCCAACACTGTTGTGGCGAGGAGGGCCGAGGAAACCAGGAAGGAGCGTCGCGACTTCTGATGACTCTGATGATTTCTGCGTCTCAGCGTATATTTTAAGGCTCCGAATCGACATTGGTCTATGCAGTTGCCACAGGCAACACAGCGGCTGTCATCTACGGTGTGGGTCTTATAGTCGATGCAGGCTGCTTTGCAGTTCTTGGTGCAAAGTGAGCAGTTGCGACATTTTTCTTTGTTGAAGGTGATGTGCAGCAGAGAGAATCGTGACAACAGGCTGAGCGCGGTACCTACTGGACAAATAGTGTTGCAGTAGGTTCTTCCGCCCCGCCATGCCAATGTTGCCACAACGAAGAAGGTCACGGTGGCAACGATGAGCGCAGGTAGTGAGCGTATCCACACGTCAACCGTGTAGAAGGCATAGCTATCGATATGCTCAGCCCATGCTGCCAGGATGTTGTTTCCCATCTCGTAGAGCGGTTGCAGCAGCATGGTGACCATGCGTCCATACGCACTGTAGGGAGCAAGAAGGGCAACCCATGACCCAATGCCTGCCATGATGGAGATGATGAATAGTATCAAGACGGGATAGCGAAGCCATGTCAGCTCGCGGGAGTAGTTGTAACGGTTCTTCTTCCATCGACCGTGTATCCAGGCAATGAGGTCCTGCATGACACCCAGTGGGCAGATGACACTGCAATAGATGCGTCCGAAGACCAAAGTAAGAAGCACCAGGCCAATGATGACCAACGTGTTCAGAGCCATCACGGCAGGCAGGAACTGTATCTTGGCCATCCACCCCAGCCAAGTGTGCAGGGTTCCGGTGAAGTCCAGAAACAGCAGGGTGATGCCGATGAAGAATACCCATGCCAGTGAGATTCTTATTTTCCTTAACATAGTTTCATGATTTAATGATTCTTATGCTCAGCTCGTAGAGCAGCCAGATGGGGAGAGATACGATGGAAAGCGTGAAAACATCGGTTGTCGGTGTGATGATGGCAGCCACAATCAGAATGACAACAATGGCATGGCGGCGGTAGTTGCGCATCAAAGCTCCGTTGATGAGCCCCATCTTACCCAACAGCCAACACATCACAGGAAGTTCAAAAATGATACCCATCACCAAACTCATCGTCAGCAAGGTGTCGATGTATGACTGCAGCGTGAGCATGTTCGCCACATCGGAAGCAACCTGATAGGTACCGAGAAACCTGACGGTCAGCGGAAAGATGAGCAGGTAGTTGAGCAGGGTGCCAACGAGGAACATCAGGTAGGCACTACCAACCAGACAGACGACATACCGCCGCTCGTTGTCGTAGAGCGCAGGGGAAACAAAGCAGAACAGCTGATACAGTACATAGGGTGAAGCCAACAGCAAACCTGCATAAAGGGCGGTGCGCATGTGTACCGCGAACTGCTCGGTCAGACCGGTGTTCATCAGTTGGATGTCGAAAGCTTCTATGCCCAAAAGACGGTAGGTGATGAAGTCGCTATGGCGGGGCGCCAATACGATGCCGAACAGCGTGTCCTTGAAGACAAAGGCCACGACAGCAAAGACCGCTGTGGCCAGCATCATGCGGAGAAGGCATGAGCGCAAGGCATCCAGATGGTCCCAAAAAGTGCCCACCTCTCCCATGTTACTTTTCTTCTTCAGAAGGATGAGTGGTAGATTCGTCCTTCTCTATTTCCTTCATTCCGTCTTTGAAGCTCTTGACGCCTTTGCCCAATCCTTTCATCAGTTCGGGTATCTTCTTGCCACCAAACAGCAGTAGTACAACCAATGCGATGAGTAGAATCTCCGGTGCTCCTAATCCAAACATGTCTTCAGTTTTAAGTTTGATAATGATATGATGGGGACAAAGTTACGAAAAAACGAGAGCAGAACAAAACAAACTGGTTTGTTTTTTATGCCGAGTGCATTGTAACTTCGCGTTTTATAAGCAAAGTTACAAAAAAACTTCAAAAAGAACATATTATGAAATTATTTTATTATCTTTGCACCATATACGATAACACAAAATTACTAATCATGATGAAAAAACATCTTTATGCAACTTTGGCTGCATGTCTTCTTGGCGTGTCAGCCACAGCCCAGGATGTTCGTCAGCTGACGATGAACACCAAGCCGGGTGCCCCTATCCAGTCCACCATGTATGGAATCTTTTTCGAAGATATCAACTTCGGAGCCGATGGTGGTCTGTATGCTGAACTTGTGAGTAACCGCTCTTTCGAAGCTCCACTCCACATCACTCCCGCTGGCCAACGAATCAGTGGCGGACTGATGGATTGGAAAACCTTTGGCAACGTGCAGCTGAACAGCGAGAACCCAGCTTTCAGCCGAAATCCCCATTATGTAACCCTCATCGATGACGGACATCGTGAGAAGCAGACCGGTATCGAGAATCACGGCTACTTCGGTATGGGTGTGAAGAAGGGGCTCAAGTATGACTTCTCTGTCTATGGACGTGCCCGCGGTGCCGAGAATGCCCGCATCCGTGTGGAACTGGTAGATGCCAATAATGAAGTGATGGTCAAGAAGACTGTCAACATCAGTGGCAAGGAGTGGAAACGCTATACGGCAGAGCTGACCTCTCCCCGTACAGACGCCAAGGCTTTCATGCGTGTCTATCTGGAAGGAAAAAACAGTGCCGACCTCGACCATGTGAGTCTCTTTCCTGGTGACGCATGGCAGGGAATCCTGCGTGCCGACATGGTGCAGGACCTCAAGGACTTGCATCCTGGTGTGTTCCGCTTCCCTGGCGGATGTATCGTAGAGGGTACCGACCTGGCTTCCCGTTACCAGTGGAAGGAGAGCGTCGGTCAGGTGGAAAACCGCCCGCTGAATGAGAATCGCTGGAACTACACTTTCCCTCACCGCCTCTTCCCCAGCTACTTTCAGAGCTACGGACTGGGTTTCTATGAGTTTTTCCTTCTCTCTGAATATATCGGGGCACAGGCCCTGCCCGTGCTGAACGTGGGCTTGGCTTGCCAGTATCAGAACGATGACAAGGATGCCGCCCGCGTGCATGTGTCTGTTGACGACCTGCAGCAGTATATTGACGATGCCCTCGACCTCATCGAGTTTGCCAATGGCTCCACAGATACGAAGTGGGGTAAGTTGCGTGCCGACATGGGACATCCCGCGCCCTTCAACCTGAAGCAGATAGGTGTGGGTAACGAACAGTGGGGACCGCTCTACCCAGAGCGGCTGAAGAAGTTCATAGCTGCCATTCGAGCTAAGTATCCCCAAATGAAGATAGTAGGTTCCAGCGGTCCCGATCCTGATGACAAGGGCGGCAAGCAGTTCTCTTATGGCTGGGAACAGATGACCAAGCTCGGAGCAGACCTCGTCGATGAGCATTACTACCGCAATCAGGAGTGGTTCATGAAGAATGTGGCTCGCTACGATGGCTACAGCCGCAAGGGCCCGAAAGTGTTTGCAGGTGAATATGCCTGCCACATCAAGGAGAAACCTGCACCAACGCCAGAGGGCATGAATGTTTTCGATGCTGCCTTGCATGAGGCTGCTGCCATGACAGGCTTTGAACGTAACGCCGATGTCGTGCACATGGCAACCTATGCTCCGCTCTTCGCTCATGTGGAAGGCTGGCAGTGGCGTCCCGACCTCATTTGGGTCGATAACCTTACCACGGTGCGCACTCCGAACTACTATGTTCAGCAACTCTACGCCATGAACCCTGGAACCAATGTGCTCACGCTGACTGAAGACGTAATGGCTCCGGGGGCCAAGAAAGCGAAGGCACAGCCCGTCACCGGACAGGATGGCCTCTGTGCTTCTGCCGTCTATGACAAGAATGCTGGTAAATATATCGTGAAACTGGTCAATGTCGGCGATAAGGCCCAGCAGATTGCGCTGACCTTCAAGGGTCTGAAGGTTGCACCTGACGTGGAGAATGCTACGGTAACCACCCTCCACAGCGACAACCCGATGGCTTGCAATACCATTCAGAAAAAGTCTGTTGTGGTGCCCACGGAGATGAAAGCCATGGGTGTAACGGCTGAAAAGAATGTGGTGACGCTGACGGTTCCCGCCAAGACGTTCGCCGTTTACAAGTTCTGAAGCGCCTGGATATATTCCCAGAGCTTCCTGTAGAATGGGTGGCGTGTCATGGTTGACGCGTCACCTATTATTATTAATTTCATGCGCGCACGCGTAATGGCGACATTCATGCGACGCAGGTCACGAAGGAAACCAATCTGTCCATCGTTGTTGGAGCGTACGAGTGATATGATGACTACATCGCGTTCCTGCCCTTGGAAGCCATCTACGGTGTTTACGGTGATGAACTTCCTGTAGGGCTTGAAAAACTCCCGCCGCTTGATAAGACTGCGCAGGTATTGCACTTGGGCGCGATAGGGTGAGATGATGCCCACATCGATGCGCTCTTCCAGAATACGGGTTTTACCAATTTTCTCAAAGTATCGTTGCAGAATGTTGAGGGTCTCTTCGGCTTCCTGTTCGTTGATGAGCGACTGTCCCTTTTTGGCCTCTCCCAGCTTATCTTCAGAAGGAATGTCCAGGCTCAAACTTCGCCATTCCATCGGTATGTCGAAATCAAGGATGCTGCGGTTTCTAACCTGCGGCGCACTCTTCAACTTCCCCTGATAGAACCAGTCGGAAGAAAATCTCATGATCTCTTCGTTCATACGGTATTGCACCTCCAACAGTGTTACCACCTCGGGATGATTTCCGGCCAGACGTTCCATAAGTGTCTTATCTAAGCCTGCTTTCAAGGCTGCCAAACTCTTCACCGTGGGGGGAAGCTGGCAGTGGTCGCCGGCCAAGATGATGCGTGAGGCTCTTCTGATGGCTATCCAGCAGGCTGCCTCCAAGGCTTGGGCTGCTTCGTCGATAAACAGGGTGTGAAATTTTTGTCCGTCCATGAGCTTGTTGGCGGCACCTGTCAGGGTGCAGGCTATGACGCGGGCTTCGTCAAACAGTTCGGTATGGATGCGAACTTCCAACTCTGTGGCCCTGCTTCTCAGTCGGTCCATCTTCTGATGCCAGCTTTCGGAACCACGTTTCCTTTGGCTCCGAAGTTCACGAATAGCCTTTCGTATGCTCCATAGCTGTGGGTAGTCGGGATGGGCTTCAAAGCGTCGTTCATAGGTAAACGACAACATCTTGTCGTTCACACGCGATGGATTACCGATGCGCAACACATTGATGCCGCGATCGGTGAGTTGTTCTGCTATCCAGTCCACGGCCATGTTGCTCTGCGCACATACCAGAACCTGGTTTTCCCGGCGGAGGGTTTCGAAGATAGCTTCCACAAGAGTCGTTGTCTTACCCGTTCCCGGTGGCCCATGGACAATGGCCACGTCTTTGGTACGCAGCACCTCGTTGACAGCTTTCTCTTGCGTGGGGTTTAGCCAGGGAAGGCTGATATGGGGAGTCTGAGTAACCTGATGTCTGGGCTCTTGTTTCCTTGGTTCTCTTTTTCCTTGCTGGTAGATGAAATCTCTGAGTTCTGCCAGCCGGTTATTCTTGGCTGCTATGACACGGTCCAGGGCATCAAACATCAGTCGGTAGCTTGTTTCGTCGAAGGATAGCTGAATGCCCAACTGCTCGTTATCCGTCTGCAGGTCAGAAAGTTGGGTGCCATCAGGAACGGCCACCACCATGCGGTTGCCATCTACATAGGAAACAGTGCCGGTAAAGGAAAAGTATTTCAAGGCAGGGGTAGTGCGGAAGAAGGTTACGGGTCTGCCGTACTCAAAGTTGTGGTCGTTGTCGCTGTCTTCCTCGGGACGTGTCACTTCCACGGTCAGTTGGTTTAGAGAGTTATAATAGCTCTTACCCACATGTAGTGGAAACCAGGCATCGCCACGGTGGATAAGTCTTTGCAGACCGGTCAGCTCCGTCTGGCGACGAAAGGCTTCTTTCTCTGTGTAGTATTCTATCTGTAGGAGCATGCGTTGTCGCTGTAGCTCTTTGATTGCATCATCACTCTGTACCATAAGCAGGTGCAAAGGTACTTCATTTTTCATTTTTCCTTTATCATTTTTACATTTTAATTTTTAATTCTTCTTTTTTTTGTACCTTTGCAGCCGATGGAAGATATCCAACTCTGTTCCTTGACTGTCGGCTACCGTACGAGAAGTGGCGTGAAGGAAGTTGCCCACCATCTCGATGCGATGGTGAGGGGAGGACAATTGGTGTGTCTCATAGGACGTAACGGCAGTGGCAAGTCAACCTTGCTGCGCACACTGGCTGGTTTGCAGCCACCGTTGGATGGTAAAGTGAGATTCTCATCGGGTGTGACGCTCTCAAGCAAGGATGTGCCTTCCACAGGGGAGTTGTCTCGACAGGTCAGTGTGGTGCTTACAGAGCATGAGGAAACTGGTAACTTGCATGTCCGTGATGTCGTGGCCCTGGGTCGTGTGCCCCATACAGGCTTTTGGGGCATGCTGCACGAAGGTGACAAGAAGGCCGTTGACGATGCCATCACTCGGACAGGACTTCAGCAGATGCAACATCGACTGATACGCAGCTTGAGCGATGGCGAGCGGCAACGGGTGTTCATAGCCAAGTCTTTGGCACAACAGACTCCTGTCATCCTGCTGGACGAGCCTACGGCGTTTCTGGACTATCCGGCCAAGCGTGACCTGCTGCTTCTGCTCCGCAGACTGGCCCATGAGGAGGGAAGAACCATCCTGCTGACAACACACGATCTGGAGTTGGCCTTGGAGTCGGCCGACGTGCTATGGGCCCTCGACGGACAGACCTTTGCCACCGACCCGCAAGCGCTGGCTCGCCAGTGGCTGACAACACGTTTTGTAAAAGACAAACAATAATGGAAAAGAAACATATTCTACTTGTAAACGACATGGCCGGCTACGGCAAGGTGGGCATGGGGGCCATGCTTCCCGTGTTGTCGTACCTTGGACATCCCGTCTTCAGCCTGCCCACAGCCATTGTGTCCAACACTTTGGACTATGGAAAGTTCAATGTGCAGGATACCACGGATTATATCCGAGGTACCCTGCCTGTATGGAAAGAACTGGGCTTCAACTTTGATGCCATCTGCACGGGACTGATGTTCAGTGACGAACAGGCGCGCATGGTAGCTGCCTACTGCAGGGAACAGGCAGAGCGTGGCACCACGGTTTTCGTCGATCCCATCATGGGAGATGGTGGACGGCTCTATAATGGCATGTCGATGAAGCAGGTGGAGCTGATGCGTCAAATGGTGGGTGTGGCCGACCTGACCTTCCCCAACTACACCGAGGCCTGCTATCTGACCGATACCCCCTTTTCACCCGAAGGCATGACATGGCAGGAAACACGGCAACTGCTCAACAAACTGACTGCCATGGGATGTCGTTCGGCACTTATCACGAGTTGTCGCATTGACGGTCAGAACAGTGTGGCTGGCTATAACCATTTCGACCATGAGTACTTCCATTTAGAGTACGAAGAGATACCGGGCCTGTTCCATGGCACAGGCGACCTCTTTTCGGCCGTGCTCATTGCCCATCTCCTTGAAGGCGAGCGGCTTGTCGAAAGCACCCGCATAGCCATGGATACCATCTACCGACTGTTGGATCTCAATCGCAACATGGAAGACCGCTACTGCGGCATTCTCATAGAACGGTTTCTCCATCTTTTGTAGGCTTTTCGGCAATTTTAACACAATTTATTTGGTTGGTCAAAGGGGAAATCGTACCTTTGCAGAAACTCAAAGAGAAATTAACAGTATGAGGGTTCCGATATTGTCAGATGTCGGGATTCTTTGTTTTTATTGACAATAAATTAAAGCAAAAGAATATGGCATACATGTCACAAGAAGGCTACGATAAGCTCGTGGCTGAACTGCAGCGTTTAGAAGCTGTAGAACGTCCGAAGGCCTCTGCGGCTATAGCTGAGGCTCGCGATAAAGGAGATTTGAGTGAAAACTCAGAGTATGATGCTGCCAAGGAGGCTCAGGCCCATCTGGAGGATAAGATAAACAAGCTGAAGTTGACCATCGCCAGCGCAAAGATAGTCGATGTCTCTCGCTTGAGCAGTGAGGCTGTGCAGATTCTCTCAAAGGTGGAATTGACCAATCTGGGCAACAATGCCAAGATGGTCTATACCATTGTCAGTGAGCAGGAGGCCAACCTCCGCGAAGGAAAGATTTCCATTCAAACACCTATTGCCCAAGGGCTGCTCAACAAGAAGGTGGGTGACGTGGTAGAGATTAAGGTGCCGCGTGGCACGATGCAGCTGCGTATCGACAAGATCTCTCTTGAGTAAAGACAATGTCAAATCTTAATACATTATACAAATGAGTATTTTCTCCAAGATTGCCGCTGGCGAGATTCCCAGCTACAAGTGTGCAGAGAATGATGAGTTCTATGCATTTCTCGACATCAACCCGCTGGTGAAAGGCCATACGCTGGTCATCCCCCGTCGGGAGGTCGATTACATCTTTGACCTGGAAGACGACGAGTTGGCTCGCTATCAGGTTTTCGCCAAGCGCGTAGCTCAGGCTATCAAAGAGGCTTTCCCCTGTAAGAAGGTGGCTCAGGTGGTGCTCGGCTTGGAAGTTCCGCATGCCCATATCCATCTCATACCGATGAACAGTGAGGCCGATGTTGACTTCCGCCGTGAGAAGTTGCAGCTCTCCCCCGAAGAGTTTGCGGAGACCGCTCAGAAGATTCTTGCAGCGTTCCAGAAATAAGTGATAGGCGTGGTTAGCTTTGCTCATCAGGGAGCAGTCTGACCACGCCTATCACTTTTATGATCTATCCGTTGTTTCCTTTGAGGTTATGACTTGTTTTTTGTTGGCAACGGTTACAGATATTTCTCTCCTCGCTTGACTCTTATCTCGTTGATATATTTTCGAATCAGGGCCGACGAGTCTTCCTTCGGACAAATGAGGAGCACGTTGTCTTTCTCTGCTACGATGAAGCCGTCCAGTCCGTTGATGACACCCAGTCGGCCTTTGGGCAACTTGATGACATTGTTGCGACAGTTCTCCAGCAGGGCATCGCAGTCCACAACCACGTTGTCGTCTTCCGTCTTCTGCATCGATTCATACATGCTGTGCCACGTTCCAAGGTCAGCCCAGCCAAAGTCGCCTTTCATGACACACACATTTTCAATCTTTTCCAAGATGGCGAAGTCGATGGTGATGTTCGGGTAGAGTGAGAAGTTCTCCTGCACAAACGCGTTCTCTTCTTCTATGGTCGGTTCTTCCTTTTGTGCCTCCAGCTTGCGTAGCACAGGCGGCATGATGCTGTCGAAATTCTTCAGCATGCAGTGGGCCGAGCCTAAGAAGATTCCCGTGTTCCATAGAAACTCTCCGCTCTCCACGAATACCCGTGCAAACTCGCGTTCCGGTTTCTCTGTGAACGACTGCACACGGAACGTGTCGTGTGCTACTTCGTCACCCATCTGCACATAGCCGTAGCCGGGCTCAGGTCTTGTGGGTGTCACGCCCATGGTAAGCAACTCGTAGTGTTTACTGACATAGTCTAAGCCCTCCTGCATGTTCTGAATGAAGGCCTGCTCGTTCTGAACGGCATGGTCCGACGGCGCAATAATCAGGTTGGCCCCTTCATGCAGTCGGTTGATGCGGAAGCAGCCCCATGCCACGCTGGCAGCGGTGTTGCGCCATAGCGGTTCAGCCAGAATGTGGTCGTCGGGAACTTCGGGTAACTGCTCCTTTACCAGATGGAGGTAGTCTGTCACCGTACTGATATAGATGTTTTCTTTCGGTACTACCTTTGCCATTCTGTCAAAGGTCTGCTGTAGCTGAGTGCGGCCAAGGCCAAAGAAGTCAATAAACTGTTTAGAGTATGTTTCGCGACTGTATGGCCACAGGCGACGTCCTTTACCACCGGCCAATATCAGGCAGAAGTTTTTCTCAGGTAGGTTCATGATATTTTCCAGATTAAGTTTTCCGTTGCTAAGTTACAAAGAAATAACGTAATGGCCAAGTGTTTCATGTAAAATAAGACTTAAAGAATGTCAAAATAAAACACTTTTAAGACCGCAAATCAAATTTCAAAGCGAAAAGCTTGGATAGTTCAAAAAAAACTTTTACCTTTGCACCGCTTGAAGCCCAGATGGCGGAATCGGTAGACGCGCTGGTCTCAAACACCAGTGGGGCAACCCGTGCCGGTTCGACCCCGGCTCTGGGTACAAGGCTGAAAAGCAAAGAGTGTTGTAACTGAACTGGTTACAGCACTCTCTTTTTTTGGTGCAACAGGGGTGCAACATTCCCCTTTTGGGTCATGCTAGATTTTCTGTAGCG
>CAMNOK010000004.1 GCA_946546825.1 uncultured bacterium | reverse complement strand
CCGCGACCCCCAGCTTGGAAGGCTAGTGCTCTATCAACTGAGCTATTTCCGCATACAAATCCCTACTGGAGTGGGTGGTGATGGATTCGAACCACCGAAGGTAAAAACCAGCAGATTTACAGTCTGCCCCATTTGGCCACTCTGGTAACCACCCTTTCACAACATATTCCTTAGCTCTGCGCTCTCATCCTTGGGACTTTACTGAAGAAATCTCTTCCTGAGCCTCTTGTCGGATTCGAACCAACGACCCCGAGATTACAAATCACGTGCTCTGGCCAACTGAGCTAAAGAGGCAAAATCCTTGCAGCCGTTAGGCATCGCATTTAGGACGTGTTGTAAAACGGCTGCAAAGATACGGATTATTTTTTAATCACCAAAACTTTTTTGGACTTTTTTTATTTATTCCTTTGTTTTTCCTTCATTTTAGTAAGTTGAACCTTCATAGAGTCAACACACAGGTCAATTCCCTCTTCAAAAGTGTCACAAGTCTTCTCTACAAAAAGCTTTGAACCGGGAGACGTCACAGTAATGCTCGTTGTCTTATTTTCTGCCGTGCTTGGTTTGACGACCTTGAGTTGAACTTCTACAGTCTGAATATCTTCAAAAGTTTTTTCCAACTTCGAAACCTTCTTTTCGATGAACGCTTGCAATTTTTCTGTTGCGTCAAAATGGATAGATTGAATTCTAATTTCCATAGGAACCTCCTGTTTTTGTTAGGTTAATAATCAAGTTTATTCTCTCGTGCCTCGACGTTTGCCGAGGATATTTTTAGCTTCTTGGGTGCGCCTTGGCATAGACGCTTTTCAGTTGTTCAAAGGTCGTATGGGTATAGATCTGCGTAGTAGAAAGGCTCTCATGCCCCAGCAACTTTTGCACACTTCCTATTCCCGCTGAATGGTTCAACATAGCCGTTGCAAAGCTATGTCTCAACACATGTGGGGAGCGTTTGTTTAAAGTAGTAAAACCCGTCAGATATTTTTTCACTTCCGTCTCCACTTGATGACGCGTCATCCGCTCGCCTCTACAGGTCAGGAACAAGGCCTCCGACGATTTACAGATATCCAAATCCCGTAGGACCTGGTAGTTTTTTAGCTCCTGTGCCAACTCCTCGCCAAAAGGCACTATACGCTGCTTGTTTCTCTTTCCGGTTACTTTCAGCCGTTGTGCGCCATAGTCCACATCCTCATCATTCAGCCCGATGAGTTCTGCCAGCCGTATTCCTGTCGAATAGAACAATAATATTATGGTACGCGCGCGAACAACAGGATAGTCATCCGTCCCTGCCATACTTTCAAGCAGGCGGTCCATTTCTTGCTCTTTTACGAACTGCGGCAACAGTTTAGCCTTCTTCGGACCAGTCACATTGTAAGCCGGGTCGTGTTCAACGAACTTTCGGGAAAGGGCAAAACGATAAAGGGAACGCAGAGCACTCAACCTTCTATTGATTGTCGTGGCAGTGTTTCCTTTATCCATCATACTCTCCATCCAGTCACGGATCACATCGGCATCGACCGATTCCCAAGAGAGATGATTATCCAAACTTTTGAAGTAAGCTTCGAAGGCGTTCAAATCGTCTCCATAGCTTTTCACAGTCAACTGTGAGCGGTTTAGCTCGTAGCGCAGGTAGTTCAAAAATCTTTCAATCATCGTATGTTGCATTTCCGGCAACGAATATACGAAGAATTCTTGAAACCACCAAATCTTTTGAAGTTTTTTTACTCTTCGTTAGCGCGCAGCTTCTGCACATAGATGGCATGTTCCATCTTGAGTCTCTTCAGAACAGACGGCTTGTTGTACTGCTGACGAGCACGCAGTTCCTTCACAACACCAGTCTTTTCGAATTTTCTCTTAAACTTCTTGAGAGCTCTTTCGATGTTCTCACCATCTTTTACGGGTACAATAATCATGCTTTTTCTTTATTTTTGAATGTTAAACTTATTCCTTTCGGACCATAGTCCATAATTAGCGGGTGCAAAATTACATCTATTTTATGAAACTGCCAAATTTTTGTCAGGCATTTTCTTCCCATCTCATTTTTTTTTTGTACTTTTGCGAGAAAATCAGGAAATTCACAAGCAAGCTTATGGACGAGGAGATTATCGAGGTTAACGAACATTCAGACTACAAGCCCATCAACAGGTTTGATGCAGCAGCCGTTCACCACCTGAGCGGCATGTACCAAAATTGGTTTCTGGACTACGCTTCCTATGTCATTCTGGAGCGTGCAGTGCCCCACATTGAAGACGGCTTGAAACCCGTACAGCGACGCATTCTGCACTCTATGAAGCGCATGGATGACGGTCGTTACAACAAGGTGGCCAACATTGTGGGCCACACCATGCAATTCCATCCCCACGGCGATGCCTCCATCGGCGATGCGTTGGTGCAGTTAGGACAAAAAGAGTTGCTGGTAGATACGCAGGGAAACTGGGGAAACATTCTCACCGGTTCCAGTGCTGCTGCCCCCCGATATATTGAGGCACGCCTGTCGAAGTTTGCCCTCGACGTGGTCTTCAACCCTAAGACCACCGAATGGAAGATGTCCTACGACGGTCGCAACAAGGAGCCTATCACCCTACCTGTCAAGTTTCCTCTCCTGCTGGCACAAGGTGCAGAAGGCATAGCCGTCGGTCTGTCATCCAAGATTCTCCCCCACAACTTCAACGAGATTTGCGATGCCGCCATCAGCTATCTGCGCGGAGAGTCGTTCCAGCTCTACCCCGACTTTCCTACCAGCGGCAGCATTGACGTTTCTAAATACAACGACGGACAACGTGGCGGTGTCGTCAAGGTGCGTGCCAAGATTGAGAAGCTCGACCAGAAGACACTGGTCATCCGTGAGATTCCCTTCTCCAAGACCTCTGAAACCCTGCAGGACTCCATCGTCAAGGCCATCGAGAAAGGCAAGATTAAGGCCAAGAAAGTGGAAGACCTCACGGCTGCCAACGTAGAGATACAGGTACATCTTGCACCTGGCGTTTCTTCTGACAAGACCATAGACGCTCTCTATGCCTTCACTGACTGCGAGATCAACATCTCGCCCAACTGTTGTGTCATAGAGGACAACAAGCCATGCTTCCTCACTGTAAGCGATGTGCTACGCCACAACACCGACTTTACCATGGGGCTGCTGCGCAAAGAACTTCAAATCAGGAAAGACGAACTGCTGGAACAACTGTTTTTCGCCTCTTTGGAGAAAATCTTCATCGAAGAACGCATCTACAAGGACAAGGGCTTTGAAAATGCAGAAAACATGGACAAGGCCGTAGAGCATATCGACAAGCGCCTGGAACCATTCAAGCCGAACTTCATTCGTGAAGTGACGCGCGATGATATCCTGCGTCTCATGGAAATCAAGATGCAGCGCATTCTAAAGTTCAACAAAGACAAGGCCGACGAGCTGATAGCCCGCATCATGGCGGAGCTGAAAGAGATTGAGCACGATCTGAATCACATGACCGACGTCACCATCAACTGGTTCACCTATATCAAGGAGAAATATGGCAGCGAACATCCGCGCCGCACAGAGATACGCAACTTCGACACCATTGAGGCCACCAAGGTTGTAGAAGCCAATCAGAAGCTCTACATCAACCGCGCAGAAGGCTTCATCGGTACCGGACTGAAGAAAGACGAGTTTGTCTGCAACTGTTCCGACATCGATGATGTCATCATTTTCTATAAAGACGGCAAATACAAAGTCATCCGCGTGGCTGAGAAGGTCTTCGTTGGCAAGAACGTACTCCACCTTCAGGTCTTCAAGAAGAACGACAAGCGTACCACCTACAATGTCATTTACCGCGACGGCAAGCAGGGCTACTACTTCATTAAGCGTTTCAACATTCCCACCCTCACCCGCGACAAGGAGTACGACCTCACACAAGGCAAGCCAGGTTCCAAGGTGATGTACTTCACCGCCAACCCCAACGGCGAGGCCGAAACCATCAAGATCACCCTTGAACCCAGTCCCACGCTGAAGAACATCTTCCTCGTGCGCGACTTCTCCAAAGTACTCATCAAGGGGCGCACCTCCAAAGGTAACATTCTGACCAAGAAGCCTGTCCACCGTATAGGTCTGAAGAGTCATGGCCACTCCACGCTCGGCGGTCGCAAGGTGTGGTACGACCCCGATGTCAACCGACTGAACTACGACGAGCACGGCATCCTACTGGGTGAATTCTACGATGACGACTCCATCTTGGTTGTCTTGAAGAACGGAGAGTTCTATCTCACCAACTTCGATGTCAACAACCACTACGAAGATTCCATTCTGCGCATCGAGAAATACGATGACCAGAAAGTATGGACAGCCGTTCTTTATGATGGCGACAACGAGGGCTATCCTTATATCAAGCGTTTCCTCATGGAAGGCATGAAGAAGCACCAGAGCTACATTGGCGAAAATCCCAACAGCATTCCTGTGTTGCTCACCGATCAGGTCTATCCGCGCATCAAGGTCACCTTCGGCGGACATGACGACTATCGAGACCCTATGGAAATCGATGCCGAGGAGTTCATCGCCGTCAAAGGCTTTAAGGCAAAGGGTAAACGCCTCACCACCTGGCAGGTGGAGAAGATTGAGGAACTGGAACCCACCCGTTTCCCCGAGCCAGAAGATGAAGCTGAAGACGACACGGATGAAGCAGAGGAAACAGACAACGATACCAACAACGAGGAAGACCACAAGACACAGCAACAGGTCATCGACGAGATCACAGGACAACTGAGTCTTTTCCCCGATGAATAAACCCTTCAATGCCAGCTACATGAAAGCATCCATCAGACAGGCAACGCTGGTCCTCCTTACGCTGCTCGGCCAGCAGGCAGCCATCGCACAAGACAGCCATGGCATCGACACCCTCGTCAGCCGGAAAGCCGTCACCAGTGCCAAACTCTTCGGCATTGGCTACACCCAGCACCTCGATACCTACCTCTCTCCTGGAGAGTACAGCGGTGCGGAGCTCCGCTTCGTATCACACACCATCCGCGACAACGATGACCATCCACTGTCTAAGCTCATCGTACACCAGGGATTTCTGTCTTCCACAAAGAACAAAGCCCATAATGCCAACGAACTGGCAGGCCTATACACTTTCAGTTACGGTTTGCTCTACAACTGGCACTTCCTCGACGGGAACATCAACCTAAAGGCCGGTGCCACAACTAACCTTGAAATGGGCTTCGACTACAACCTGCGCAACAGCAACAACCCCGCACAACTGCGGGCCGCCCTGAATATCTCCCCCACAGCAGCCATCACCTATGACACCCACCTGGGCAACTTCCCCATCACCCTGCGCTACGAGCTGGCAGCACCCCTCATGGGCGTCATGTTCAGTCCCAATTACGGACAGTCCTACTACGAAATCTTCTCTCGAGGCGACTACGATCATAATGCCGTTTTCACCCATCCCTTCAACACACCGTCACTTCACCACATGCTCACCCTCGACATCACAGTCATGCGGCAAACCTTCCGCATGGGTTATCTGGGCGACGTGCGACAAGCGCGTGTCAATGGACTGCGTCAACATCAATATACTCATGCGCTCGTCATAGGCTGGGTGAAACATTTCAGACTCATCAAATACAGCCCACGCTAATTACACATTATTATATATAGAAGCTATGAACACCCGACGCGATATTTCCACAGTTCTTCCGTTACAGCGCTCCGTCCTGTATCTCCTGCTCATCCTGCTGACCACCCTCTCCAGCTGTATCGATGAGAAAGAATATCCAGACATGCCACAGGGAAATTTCGAAGCCCTCTGGCATATCATCGACGAGCACTACTGCTTCTTTGAAGAAAAACGTCAGGCCTTCGGTCTCGATTGGAACGAGGTGTATGCCCGCTACAGCCGACAAATGGATCCCGGTATGACCAAGGCACAGGAGTTTGAGGTACTGACCAACATGCTGGGCGAACTGCGCGACGGACATGTCAACCTCTACTCGGCCTTCGACACCGGGCGCAACTGGTCGTGGCACGAAGACTTTCCGGCCAACGTCTCCGACACACTGCTTCGCAAATATCTCGGCACCGACTACCGGATGGTCAGCGGCCTGCAATACAGAGTCCTCGATGACAATATCGGTTACCTGCGCTGCGAGAGCTTCGAAGTAACCTTCGGCGCCGGAAACCTTGATGAGATTTTCATGTATCTGGCGCCCTGTCGCGGACTCATCATCGACCTCCGTGGCAATGGCGGCGGCATGGTGACAAGCGCCGAGGCTCTGGCCGCCCGTTTCTTCAACGCACCTACCCATGTGGGCTATATACAACACAAGACCGGACGCGGGCACAATGATTTTTCTTCTCTGCAAAAGCAGACTCTCAAACCCGGGAAGGGTGTCCGGTGGCAGAAACGTGTGGCCGTGCTCACCAACCGTCAGGTGTTCAGTGCCGCCAACGAGTTTGTTAAATACATGAAGTGCAGCCCACTGGTCACCACCGTAGGCGACCAGACAGGCGGCGGTGCTGGCCTACCCTTCAGCAGTGAGCTTCCCAATGGATGGAGCGTCCGCTTCTCTGCCTGTCCCATGTACGATGCCAATGGTGTCTGCACCGAGCAGGGCATCGCTCCCGACTACCCTGTATCACTTTCCGACGATGACTTTCTCCGCGGGCGAGACACCATCATCGAATTCGCACGCCAGCTTCTGTCAAGATAGAAGCACATGTTGTCATGCTGTCCGGACAATCCGCTCAACGTGTCCGATTGTCCACTTCGGTCGGCAGAAATGCCTATCGGACAAAAAAAGGTAGGATTTATTTGGTCAATTCACAAAATCATTGTATCTTTGCACACCAAATGACGGCACATGCGCCTGTGGCGGAATTGGTAGACGCGTCAGACTTAGGATCTGGTGTCTTGCGACGTGCAGGTTCGAGTCCTGTCAGGCGCACTAAGCATGAAAAGTCGGCATAGCTCAGCTGGTTAGAGTATCACCTTGACATGGTGGGGGTCCTTGGTTCGAATCCAAGTGTCGACACGAAGAGAAAGGCAGGTTGATGTTTGTCAACCTGCCTTTCTCTTATTTTCCACCAAGCTCTTTCTCCAATGCCTGTGCCAACTGGTCTGGACAGGAAGTGGGCTTGCTTCCACACTTAATGTTTTTCAGCAGGTCGATGACCTCGCGGGCAGGTCGTCCCTCCACCATCTTAGCCAGTCCGACGGTGTTGCCGGGGCAGCCCCCCATGAACTGCACATTGTGAAGTCGCTGTTCATCGTCGAGCTCAAAGTTGATGAACTTTGAGCAGGTTCCATAAGTAGTGTAAACGGTCTGTTTCATATTTTTTATTTGATTTTGTATTTGCGTTCCACGACACCCTTGTAGGTGTTGATGAGGATGGTGACACTGTCTGAGGTGAGTACAGACTTGACGGGAATGCTCACGAAGACGCGCGAACTGTAGTATTCCGGCACCCCACCCTGATCGTGATAGAGGCGTAGGATAGTCATCTGCGATGTTTCTGATACTTTCTCTACACCTACGCCCTGGACGGCATCCTTGTCATCGGGCACCCCACTCTTGAGTATCAGCCCAAGGTTGAGGTATTTTTTGTTGGTGCCAAGCCAGGCACTCTGGAAGCCGAGGGGGTCGGTCTTCATTCCTCCTTCGAAATCGGCAGCTTCCTTCGGAAAGAGTACGGGAACGCGCCCGATGCTCACCGGCACAAGCTGCTGGTTCATCGGGGGTGTAGGGTATTGATTGAAGTAGAGCAAAGCACGATATACAGAGTCGGCTGTAGAAGCCCAGTTGGTAGCTACGGCCTGGCTGAGCATCATCTGCCCGTCGTCATCGAAACCTACTCTGACAATGTTTCCATAGGAGTCTGTGTAAGCCTCCACGAGTTCTGCCTTGAGGTAGGAGTAGGCGCTGTCACCCGTCTCATAGTCATCGCTGCTACAGGCTGTCAGCAGGAGTAGCAGAAGGGGCAGCAGTAGAAGACTTCTCTTCATGGTTGTTGGGTGTTGAGGTAGTTAATGGTGGGGTTGGCATACATGGTCAGCATGCATTCACGGAGGAAAGCCTCATCCTTCTGCGGCAGTCTTATTTTCTTGATCTGTCCGGCTAAGTAGTTCTCAAAGCTCTCCACATCTTGATGCGTATAGCGGTCGGCGTAGTCATGGCTGCCATGCAGCAGGTCGAGTGCTACGAAGTTGTTGGCATAGAGCCTATAGCCGCTGTGCAGCTCTCGGTCCATGCGTCGGCATAGCTCCGCAAATACTTCGGTCCGAGGCAGTGAAGCCAGCTGGTCTATCCATTCATTGACGGGAGTGCCACAATGGTAGTGCACTCTTCCCTTATAGCCGAAGATGCCTGTCTTCATGTTGTCGAGGTCGTCTTGCCGGCTCTTCTTGAAACGAGGGTTGTCACGTTTCAGCTGAAACTCCTGCGCCTTAAGGTAGTCGCAGGGATCATATTCATAGCTGATGGTCAGGGGCACAATGTTCAGTTCCTTCAGGCTCTCCACGGGAGTCCCCTCCCCGCCCATGGCCAACATCTTCAGCACTGATTCCTGCGTACGGTCATCAGAGTCTTTGGCCCTACCCTCGCGCTGGGCTATCCAGATGTTTTCACGCTTCTTGGTGACGGCATGATGGATGTAGCTGCTCATCAAGCGACTGGAGCGCAACATCTCCTTGGGCGTAAGGCTGCGACGCACGATAAAAGCCTTGTTCATACGGACAAGGCGTTTGATCCAGGGATAGATGAGCAGGTTATCACCGATGCCGATTTCCACGGTTGTTGGATAGCCGTTACTGAGGAGCATCACGTCGAGGAAAGCAGAGTCGAGGACGATGTCGCGGTGGTTGGACACAAAGGTGTAGCGCAGCGATTTGTCAGCCGGCATCAACCTGTCATCAAAGGTACAGCCGTCGGTATGTCGCCGGATGATATATTTCACCACCGGTTTCATGAACCTCAGTTGAAAGTCGAGGGGAGTCTTCACGCCGGTGAAGGCTATCCTCAACAGGCCATTGCGCAACATCTTCGGCATCCAGGGGGCGAAGCTTTTCAGCACCATGGCGAACTGTCTGTCGGCGAGCATCTCCTCAAAGGCCTGCTTTATCTCTCCCGCCTCGTATGGCCGGATCTCATCGTACTCCGTCATCATATTTTCCTGTTACCTGTAACTTGCTAAAACTGATTTTCCACAATATCGGTGAGCACGTCCTTGATGTCGAGACCGGCGGCACGCACTTGTTGCGGTATAAAACTGGTTGCCGTCATGCCTGGCGTAGTGTTCACCTCCAACATGTTGATACGGTCGGTGCCATCGGCATTTTTGGTAACGATGAAATCAACACGTATGATGCCGTTGCAGTGAAGGATGTCATAGATGCGGCTGGTCTCAGCCTGCAAGGCAGCGGAGAGTTCTGGTGAGATACGGGCGGGCGTAATCTCCTGCACCTGGCCGTTGTACTTGGCATCGTAGTCGAAGAACTCGTTGTCGGTAACGACCTCGGTAACAGGGAACACCACGCTCTTCTCACGCGTCTTGTAGCAGCCCACAGTGACTTCTGTACCTTGGAGGTAGGCCTCAATCATCACCTCCTCGCACTCCATGAAGGCATTGCGCAGGGCCGGTGCCAGCTGGTCTGCCTTCTTCACCTTTGACACACCGAAGCTCGACCCGTCGGCAGCAGGCTTTACGAAACACGGCATGCCGATTTCCTGTTCTATCTGCTGCTCGGTAAACTTGTTTTCCTCGCCTCGGCGCAACATGATGCTCTTGGCTACGTTCACGCCGAAGCCACGCAGATAGTTGTTCAGTGCAAACTTATCGAAGGTCAGGGCTTCTACCAGTACGCCACTGGTACTGTAAGGCAGGTGGACAAGTTCAAAGTAGCCTTGCATGATGCCGTTCTCGCCCGGAGTACCATGAATGGTGATGTAGGCATAGTCAAACCAGACGGTCTTTCCATTCAGCTTGAAAGAGAAATCGTTCTTGTCGATACGCGCCGTCTGACCGTCGGAGAGATTCACATGCCAGTCAGTACCTTTGATATCAACAATATAGACGTTGTAACGCTCTTTGTCGAAGAAAGAGAAGAGTCCCTGTGCCGAACGCAGGGAAACGTCATGCTCTGAGGAGTCTCCTCCGCAGACAATGGCTATGGTTCGTTTTGTTGTTCTCATAGATATGATTATGTTTTATTTTTTAACTTTCAGAAATTGTCATGTTGTCAGCAGTCCGTCCTGCTATATAGCCTCTCCATTTCTCAATGACCCCCCGCATGTCGGCAGGTATCGGCGAAGTGAAGTCCATCTGCTCACCTGTCACAGGATGTACAAAACCCAGCGTGCGGGCATGGAGCACCTGCCGCGGACAGAGTTTAAAGCAATTCTGGATGAAAGCCTTGTAAGCTGATGACCGCTGTCCGCGAAGGATCTCTGTGCCTCCATAGCGTTCGTCACAGAACAGAGGATGCCCGATGTGGCGCATGTGGGCACGAATCTGGTGGGTGCGCCCTGTCTCCAGTCGGCATTCCACCAGTGTGGTATAGCCGTAGCGCTCCAAGACGCGCCAGTGGGTGACGGCAGGCTTGCCCAACTCAGAATCAGGCGGAAGCACCGTCATACGGAGCCTGTCGCGCGGGTCACGGGAAATGTTTCCCTCGATGCGTCCTTCGTCCTCCGTAAAGTTACACCACACGAGTGCCTCATAGGAGCGGTGGGTGGTCTTGTTGAAAAACTGTTTGCCAAGCTTCGATTTCGCCTCCGGTGTCTTGGCAATGACTAAAAGGCCGCTGGTGTCTTTGTCGATGCGGTGAACAAGGCCCACCTCCGGGTCGTTGGGGTCGAACTGCAGGTTATCGCGCAGATGCCATGCCACGGCATTGATGAGGGTGCCATGGAAGTTTCCTGCCCCTGGATGTACCACCAGTCCGGCCGGTTTGTTGACCACCATCAGAGCATCGTCTTCATAGACAACATCAAGAGGTATGTCTTCCGGCTCGATGGTATTATCATGGCGAGGGCGGTCAAGTTTCAACGTGACCACGTCGCCAGGGCGTACCTTATAGTTGCTCTTCACCGGCTGATCGTTGACATGCACGAAGCCTGCATCGGCAGCCTTTTGGATGCGGTTGCGCGAGGAATGCTGCATCTTGTCCTGCATGAACTTGTCCACACGAAGCTTTGCCTGTCCGGCATCCACCACGAAGCGGAAGTGCTCGTACAGTTCCTGACCGTTGTCAACCGCAGAGTCGGAAGATTCCTCCAGGTCATCGTCATACAGTTCTATATCTTCAGAATAGTCTTCTGTCATAAGCCATTACGGTTTACTCTGGTGAGGTAACCTCTTCAAATTCATCGACATCACCCCCATCCTCACTGTATTCGAAGTCGTCAGCATCGACCTGATCGACATAATCCACCTCTGCGTCATCGTCGCGCAGCCCGTTACCCACCTGAATGATAACGGTGGCATCGACAGACACCTTGTCTCCGGTAGCGAGATGACGTCCTTTGCTGACAACTCCATAGACCCAATCCTTCTCACCAGGCACAAACTCCGGCTGGCCCACTTTGAAGCCCATGGCCGTCAGCTTGGCCATCGCCTCACGGAAGGAGCTGTTGTCGATGATATCGGGCAGCGTAATGGTAGGCGACTGGGAAGCGTTCACCGTCAGATAGACAATTCTGCCTGTCTTGACTTTCTGACCAGGCTGCAGCGACTGTTCCAAAACACAGTCGGCAGGCAACGTCTTCACATAGCCCGTATCTGTCACTTCTGCTTTCAGCCCCATCTCCTCTAACACATGAATGGCATTCTCCACACTGCTCTTGCGTAGGTCAGGAATGGTTATGGCTTCCCCATGGTGAGTATATATGTCGAGGGCATACTTCACACCCAGACACAACACCACCACGACAGCAGCCATGGCTGCGAGATGGCCCCACAGATACCAGCTCTTAAACTTAGCAAAGAACTCTGATGTTTCCATTTCTTTTCTATTTTGTCGCAAAGTTACATAAAGTCGAGAGCAATACAAAATAAATCGCATTTATTTTTTTTTGCCGAGCCAGAGGATCCGGCACTTGTGACGCTTAGCTTGGCTAAGAACTTCGCGGTTAATCCGCAAAGTTACGAAAAAAACAAGAGAAATGCAAAAGGAAAGCTTGCTTTTCTTTTCGTTTACAAGCGCAAGTAACTTCGGCAAAGCCAAAAAAAATGGAAGTTCTTTCCAAACGACATGGTTTCCTCAGCTCGCTGAGGAAGCTTTTTGTCAAGAAAACTTCGAATTCTGGGCAGTATTTTGGGCATTTTGAAAAAATAAAAATCTGCGGTCTTCATTTTGCGAGTATTTCGCATCCTTAAAGTCAACCTTTTTATAGTAAAAACGCAAGGATCATAGTGAAGAAAGAAACCCCTGTCACTTTCTTCGCTGAACTCAGCCACTTTTCGATGGAAAGTCGTTCTTTTTAGGTTTCAAAGTCGTTCACTTTTGGAGCTAAAGTCGTTCACTTTTGGAGCTAAAGTCGTTCGTTTTAGGAGCTAAAGTCGTTCGTTTCGGGAGCTAAAATCGTCCATTTTTGGAGTCATGCTCAGTGCTTCGAGCTTGTCTGCCAATATACGTTTGAGGTGTTGAAAAGAATTCTTAATAGTGTAAAGCGACCTGTTTTGGACCGTTTTGGACATTGTTGGTCTTTCAAGGATGGCTGGTGGCGGCGTCAGAAAGCTTCGGAAAAAGATATCTTTTGGCATCACCTTTTTTCCAGATTGCCAAAAGACGATGTAAAAATTTTTAGCATCACTACTGACAACACAACTACTTCCGAATCACAGCCTGCCCTGCTCATGATAACTGTAGTAGGCTCCATCGGTAATAATGACATGGTCAAGGAAATGGATGCGCATGAGCGTGCAAGCCTGCTTCACACGCTGGGTGAGACGATCGTCTTCCGCACTGGGGCGCAGGTTGTTGGAAGGATGGTTGTGGCACAAGGCCAGAATGGTGGCATTGTTCAGGACAGCTTCACGCATGATGACACGCACATCGACAGCCGTCTCACTGATACCGCCATGGGAGATGCGTTCTGCCCGAATAAGCTTGAAATTCTGATTCATCAGCAACACCCATGCCTCCTCCACGTCAAGGTCCTGCATGTGGGTGTGCATATATTCATAGATCGCGGTGGCCGAGCTAAGGTCTGGACGCTCCTCTGCCTTCTCGCGCTGGCGTCTCTTTCCCAATTCGCAGGCGGCAAGGATGGTGATGGCCTTGGCCTCACCGATACCGTTGTAGCGACACAGGTCTTGTATGGTGACTTTCCCCAGGGTGTTCAGGTTGTTATGATAGTCGGCCAGCACACGCTTCATCAAATCGACGGCACTCTCCTGGGTGCTTCCCGAGCCAATGAGGATGGCCAGCAGTTCAGCATTGCTCAGTGCCTCCGGCCCCAATCGCTCCAACTTCTCCCTGGGCCTGTCTTCCTCTGCCCACTGGCTGATAGTCAGCTTATCTTTCATTTGTAGAAGTTTTTTTCAAAGGCTGTAAATTCGTCCTGTCTCAGAACCATGCGTTTCCACCAGGCTTCCAAAAAACCGAAGCCATAGCCCATGAGCTGCACAAAAGCAGCAGGAACGCTGAGCAGTCCGACGCTGAGACTTCTGTTGCGGATAGCAGAATCGACCAAAAGCAAGAGAGAATAGAGCAGTAGCGGCGACAATGCTGTTAGCACGACGGCCCCTCCCAGGAACGTTACAATGAGTCCCATGTTGCAACCGGAAGGCCCACAGTAGGCGGAGTAAAGTCCTGCCAAAGCCATAGCTATTCCGATCAGTGCAAGAAGGGACAGGAAGACAACACCCAGCGTGAAAACCATGGGCAGCATGTGGACCAACTTCATGGTTCCGGGATGGCGCTTCTCCAAGTTGATTCGGGCAATGCCGCTATTATACACCTGACGGAAAAACTTACGGAAGTCGGTGCGTCGCTTGTGCCAAAGCCATGCCTCCGGGATGAGTTGTGCCCGATGGCCGGCTTCAACAATACGATAGGAGAAGTCGATGTCTTCACCAAACCGCATCTTGGAGAACCCACCCAACTGCAGATAGACATCACGGCGTATGCCCATGTTAAACGAACGAGGATAGAACTTATCAAGGGCCCGCTTGGGCTTGTTCTTGGAAGAGCCTCCGCCACGGATTCCTCCAGTGGTAAAGAAGGAAGTCATCGAATAAGAGATAGCCTTCTGCACCGGTGTAAATGATGGATGGGAAGCATCAGGACCACCCCAGGCTGCCACCTCTTTTCCTTCAGAAGAAGAAAGATAGTTCTCTACGGCTCGCATATACTCCCGAGGTAACACCACGTCAGAGTCGAGGATGATGAGCCATTCGCCTTTGGCACGCTCCGCCCCGTAGTTGCGGCTCTGTCCCGGCCCGCTGTTGGCCTTGATGTAATAATGCAAAGCAAGGATGTCTGCAAACTTATCACAGACATCCTTGCATGTATTTTCCGACCCGTCTTCCACAATGATGACCTCAAAATCTTTATAAGACTGAGCGGCCAGGCTCTGTAACAACTCGTCCACCTCGTCGGGACGATTGAAGACAGGTACGATGATAGAGTATTTCATTCTCCAAGTTACTCCTTCACACGCTGCAGATAGCTACCGTCGCGTGTATCGACAAGCACCAGCTCGCCTTCCTCGATGAAGAGAGGAACACGAATCTCAACGCCTGTCTCCAGGGTGGCGGGTTTCAAAGAGTTGGTGGCGGTGTCGCCCTTGACGCCCGGCTCGCTGTGAGTGATGCGCAACGTGGTCTTCACCGGCATTTCAGCATAAAGGATAGTATTGGTATCGGCATCGCTGACAACTTCAACGATATCGCTCTCCTTCATGAAGTCAACACCGGTAATCAGGTCTTTGGCGATGGGCACCTGGTCGTAGGTCTCCTGGTTCATGAAGATGTAGTCCTTACCCTCCATGTAGAGATACTGGTAGGGGCGACGCTCGATGCGCACATCCTCCAAGGCCTCGCCAATATTGAAACGCTTTTCCAACACACGCCCGCTGACAACATCTTTCAACGTGGTACGCATGATGGTGTTACCCTTGCCCGGCTTCACATGCAGGAAGTCGATACACAAATACAGCTTGCCATCCATACGGATACAAGTTCCTTTCTTAATGTCCTGTGACTTAATCATTGTATTTTCTTATCTAAAAAATTATATTTATGCGCGTAAATTTCAGAAAATGCGGTGCAAAGGTACAACTATTTTATAAAAAAACAACGAAAAATGAACTAAAAATCACTTAATTCTTTGTTATTTCGAAAATTATGCGTACTTTTGCAGCCCGAATAGACTATACAGACAAAGAATAATAACAATAAAAATAGATAAAAACAATGAAAAGAACATTCCAGCCGCACAATCGTCGTCGCGTGAACAAGCATGGCTTCCGCGAGCGCATGGCTACCAAGAACGGCCGCCGTGTATTGGCAGCCCGCCGTGCTAAAGGTCGCAAGAAGTTGACCGTTTCCGACGAGCATCACGGAAAATAAATTTCATTTATTCCGTAAAAAAGCGGCAAGGTATCTGAAAAGTTCCTTGCCGCTTTTTATTATTTCTTTTCACTGATCGTTTTTTCACTTTTTCATTTTCAAATGCTCCAGCATGTCACGCGTCATAGATGTGATGTCATACTGAGGCTTCCAGTCCCATTCCCTGCGTGCTGCCGAGTCATCCATAGAATCGGGCCAGCTGTCAGCAATGGCCTGTTTGAGCGGGTCAACCCGATATTCCATCTCAAAGTCAGGACATAGTTTCTTGATTTCCGCATAAATGGTTTCGGGTGCAAAGCTCATGGCAGCCACATTGAAGCCATTGTGGTGGATGAGTCGATGCGGGTCGGCCTCCATGAGTTGGATGGCTGCATGCAGCGCATCGGGCATATACATCATGTCCATTAGCGTCCCCTCCTTGATGGGACATACGAACTTTTCTCCACGCACGGCATAATAGAAAATGTCAACGGCATAGTCGGTTGTGCCCCCACCTGGAGGTGTAACATACGAAATGATACCCGGAAAGCGAACCGAACGAGTATCGACTCCGTATTTATGATGATAGTAGTCGGAAAGCAACTCTGTAGTAACCTTCGAGACACCATAAATGGTACGAGGGCGCTGGACGGTGTCCTGCGGTGTTTGCACATGTGGAGTCTCAGGGCCAAACGACCCGATGGAACTGGGCGTAAAGACGGCACAGCCATACTCACGGGCAACCTCCAAGATGTTCCACAGACCATCGATTCCTATCTTCCATGCCAGCTGCGGTTTCGATTCTGCAACAACACTCAGCAGAGCTGCCAGGTTGTAAATGGTGTCCACCTGGTATTTCTTCACCACTTCTGTAATGGCTGCCGCATTGGTCACATCAGCAACAGCAGAGGGACCACCCTCCAACAAGTCGCCCTTAGGCTCTGCGCCAGGAATATAGCCGGCAATCACATGGTCGCCACCATAGCGTATTCTCAGTTCTCTTGTTAACTCTGAGCCAATCTGACCCGTCGAACCGATAACGAGGATATTCTTCATTTTGATAGATTTTATAGCACTTTGTTTGTGAGTTTACTTTTCGGCCTGCAAAATAAATAAAAAAAAACGACATACGTTGAACTTTTCATTAAAAACATTTTAATTCATCCATCAGACTCCAAAATTTTGTTTATCTTTGCATCACATTGAACAACTAACTTAAAGATTCCAAATCGTATGTACGGGAAAATGAAAGAACATCTCAGCCAGACCCTTGCTGAGATTCGCGAGGCAGGACTCTACAAAGAGGAACGCCTGATTGAAAGTCCGCAGCGTGCTGCCATCCAAGTGAAAGGCAAAGAGGTGCTGAACTTCTGTGCCAACAACTACTTAGGACTGAGTGACAACCCACGCCTCATCGAAGGTGCCAAGAAGATGATGGACCGTCGCGGCTTTGGCATGTCTTCAGTACGCTTCATCTGTGGAACGCAAGATATCCATAAGGAACTGGAGGCTGCCATTTCCGACTATTTCAAGACCGAGGACACCATCCTCTATGCTGCCTGCTTCGATGCCAACGGCGGCGTCTTCGAACCACTCTTCACAGAAGAAGATGCCATCATCTCCGATGCCCTGAACCATGCTTCTATCATCGATGGTGTGCGCCTTTGTAAAGCTAAGCGTTACCGCTATGCCAATGCCGACATGGCCGACCTGGAAGAAAAACTGAAAGAAGCGCAGGCTCAACGTTTTCGCATCATCGTCACCGATGGCGTCTTCTCCATGGACGGCAATGTGGCACCGATGGATAAGATCTGCGACCTGGCAGAGAAATACGATGCCCTCGTCATGGTTGACGAAAGCCACTCTGCCGGAGTAGTGGGAAAGACCGGTCACGGTGTGAGTGAATTCTTCAACACCTATGGTCGTGTGGACATCTACACCGGAACCCTTGGCAAAGCCTTTGGCGGTGCCCTTGGCGGATTCACCACCGGACGCAAAGAAATTATCGACCTGCTACGCCAGCGCAGTCGTCCCTACCTCTTCTCCAACTCCCTGGCTCCGAGCATCATCGGTGCATCACTGGAAGTGTTCAAGATGCTCAAGGAGAGCAACGAAATTCACGACCGGCTGGTGGAGAACGTAGAATATTTCCGCACAAAGATGATGGCGGCCGGCTTCGACATCAAACCCACGCAGAGCGCCATCTGCGCCGTTATGCTCTACGATGCCAAGCTGTCACAGGTCTATGCCGCTCGCATGCAGGAAGAAGGCATCTATGTCACCGGCTTCTACTACCCCGTGGTGCCGAAAGACCAGGCCCGCATCCGCGTACAAATCTCTGCTGGTCATAACCGCGAACAACTCGACAAGTGCATTGCCGCCTTCATCAAAGTCGGCAAAGAACTGGGTGTACTTGAAAAATAAAAAGTAAAAATCAAAAGGGAGTTAAAGGGACATTAGTTCTGTCAATATAAAAGTCTATTGTCCCTTTAACTCCCTTTCTTCTCTCCTTCATCTCTCCTTCAAAGCGATTCCAACACCCTCTTCAGTACCACCTCGGCAGAAATCTCACGGTTGGCAGCCTCGGGGATGACAAGACTATTGGTGCTCTCAATGACATCATCGGTAACAATGAGCCCACGCCGCACCGGCAGACAATGCATGAACTTACCGTTGTTGGTCCAAGACATGTGTTCGGAGTCGATGGTCCACGACATATCTTTAGAAAGTATCTTACCATAGTCTTCGGGACACTGCACGCCAGGGCAACTCCAGTTTTTGGCATAGACAAAGTCTGCACCCTCCAGAGCTTTGCGCTGGTCGTATTCTATCTGGGCGTCTCCCACAAAGCATGGATCCAGCTCATAGCCCTCTGGGTGAGTAATGACCAGTTCAACATCGGCGGCATTCATCCACTCGGCAAAACTATTGGGCACAGCCTGGGGCAGAGCCCGACAGTGGGGGGCCCATGTCAGTACGACTTTTGGCTTGTGCAAGGGAAGGTTTTCCTGGATAGTAATTAAATCGGCGAAAGCCTGCAGCGGATGCACCGTCGCTGTCTCCATGGCAACAACAGGTCGTCCGCTATATTTCACGAACTGTCCCACAATGGTTTCAGCATAGTCGAAATCGCGGTCGGTAAGACCGGCAAACGACCGTACGGCGATGACATCGCAGTAGCTTCCCATCACGGGGATTGCCTCCAGGAGATGTTCACTCTTGTCGCCATCCATGATGACACCACGCTCAGTCTCCAACTTCCATGCACCAGCATTCACATCCAGGACAATGACATTCATGCCCAAATTCTGAGCAGCCTTCTGGGTCGAGAGCCGAGTACGCAGTGAGTTGTTGAAAAAAATCATCAGCAGTGTCTTGTTCTTTCCCAAATGCTGATAGGCATAACGGTTTCTTTTAACCTCCTGAGCCTCGGCAACAGCATCCTGCAGATTGCCCAGGTCTTCCACATGAAAGAATGTCCTCATATCTATACGCTCTAATTATTTTACTTTCGACTATTCTCTTTCAACTCTCCCTTATCTGTCCTTCTCCTTCGATGATCCACTTGTATGTTGTCATCTCTTCCAGCCCCATCGGCCCGCGCGGTCCCAGCTTTTGGGTTGAGATACCTATCTCGGCGCCAAGTCCGAATTGAGCACCATCGGTGAATGAGGTGGGCGCGTTCCAATAGACGCAGGCTGCATCGACTTCCTGTTGGAAGCGACGAGCCGCCTGCTCGTCTTCCGTGATGATACACTCACTATGGCCGGAACCATAGCGGGATATATGCTCCAGAGCCTCATCCAAGCTGTCCACGGTCTTAATGTTCATGGCATAGCTCATGAACTCCCTATCAAAATCGGGACTCTCTTTCTCGCTGGTACAATTCAAGATGGCATGGGCCCGCTCGTCAGCATAGAGAGTGACAGGGGGCTCGTTATCAAGAAGAGGAGCCACCAGTGCGGGCAGATCTTGAAGCCGGTCTTGATGGATGATAAGGGTGTCGAGGGCATTGCAGACACTGACTCTACGGGTCTTGGCATTCTTGATGATACGTTGTCCCATGGTCGTGTCACCGCACTTATCAAAGTAGGCATGCACGACACCGGCACCTGTCTCGATGACGGGCACACGGGCATTGTCTCTCACAAACGCAATGAGCCGTTTGCCGCCTCTCGGTATGCATAGGTCTATATAGCCCACGGCACAGAGCATCTCCGCTGTGGCCTCATGAGTGGCAGGCAGCAGTTCTACGACATGCTCATCTACGTTCTGTTCGCATAGCACCCGTCGTATCATGCCAACAATGGCCCGGTTGGACTCCTCAGCATCATGGCCGCCTTTCAGCACGCAGGCATTACTACTCTTGAAACAGAGGGCAAAGACATCAAACGACACGTTGGGACGCGCTTCATAGATGATACCAATAACCCCAAACGGTACACTTACCCTGCGCAGTCGCAGCCCATTGGGAAGGGTGCGCTCCAGCAGGATGCGCTCCAGTGGAGAAGGCAATTCCGCCACATGTCGCATGTCGGCAGCAATATCCTCCAACCGTTTTTCCGTGAGCTGCAGCCGGTCGTAGAGTGGATTGTTCCGTTCCATGTGGGCCAGATCCTTGGCATTGGCCTCCAAGAGTTCCACCTTATTATATATAATAGCGTCGGCCACGGCACGCAACACCTCGTTGCGTCGTTCGTCGGCCATCAGCGGCAGCAACCTGCTGGCAGTCTTCACTTGTTGGAAAGTCTGAGTCAGTTTCATTACAATAGTGACTTTACGATAAATTACAATACCGGGAATTCCGTATGGGGAGTACAGTCGGGATGCGACATAAGATTGATGAGGATATCATCACGGCGGCCATTGGCAATGACAACACGAATGCCAGCGGCCTGTATGCGTGTCGCCGTAGCATACTTCGACTGCATGCCGCCACGCCCGGCAGAGCTCTTCTCTTCCTGAATATACTGCGAGAGGTCAGTGCCAGGCTCCACACGTCGGATGAGGTGCGCTGAGGGGTCTTCGGGATGGCCTGTATAGATGCCATCGATGTTTGACAGGAGTACCAGTGTGTCAGCCTCCATCATCTGTGCAATAAGTCCTGAGAGTTCATCGTTGTCGGTAAACATCAGTTCGGTGACAGAGACTGTATCGTTTTCATTAACGATGGGTAGCACACCGTTCTCAAGCATCACGCGCATGCAGGCTTGCTGGTTGCAGTACTGCTCGCCGGCAGCGAAGTTCTCCTTCATGGTGAGCACTTGTCCGACGTGGATGTGGTATTCGCGGAAGAGGTCGTAGTAGAGGCCGATAAGCTTGGCCTGTCCGAGGGCGGAAAACAACTGTCGCTGCTCCACGGAGTCAAGCTGGTGGCTTACTTTCAGTTCACGTCTTCCGCAGGCCACGGCTCCCGATGATACGAGTATCACCTCGTGCCCTTGCTGCCGCAGCCATGCAATCTGATCGACTAATGCCGACATGCGTGTCACGTCGAGTCTGCCGTCGATGCGTGTAAGGGCATTAGAGCCTATCTTGACTACAATACGCAATCTCGCCATCTTTATCTTGCATCTTTTTTCCTAATTTCCACACGACGTATCTTACCGCTGATGGTCTTGGGCAATTCATCGACAAACTCGATGATTCGTGGATACTTGTAGGGTGCAGTCTCGTGCTTGACATGCTGTTGTAGCTCCTTAATAAGGTCATCGCCAGCTTTGTCTTTCCACTCTTTGCCCAACACCACGGTGGCTTTGACCACCATTCCTCGGATATCGTCAGGAACACCTGTGATGGCACACTCCACCACAGCAGGATGCGTCATCAGTGCACTCTCCACCTCAAAGGGGCCGATGCGGTAGCCGCTGGACTTGATAACATCGTCGATGCGACCCTCAAACCAGTAGTAGCCATCCTCATCGCGCCATGCCATGTCGCCCGTATGATACAATCCGTCATGCCAAGCCTCGCGGGTAAGTTCTGGGTCACGGTAGTAGCCCTTGAAGAGTCCGATAGGCTTTTTGTCTGCTGGCACCTTGATGACAATCTCGCCTTTTTCACCATCCTCGCAGGATGTGCCGTCGCCTTTTATCAGGTCGATGTCATATTGTGGGTTGGGCATACCCATAGAGCCTGGTTTCGGTTTCATCCACGGCATGGTGCCGAGCGTCATCGTTGTCTCTGTCTGTCCAAAGCCTTCCATCAGTGAGATGCCTGTGGCCTCCTTGAATTTGTCATATACAGCAGGGTTGAGAGCTTCACCGGCCGTACAGCAATAGCGCAGGGCGGAGAGGTCGTATTTAGAGAGGTCCTCACGAATCATGAAACGATAGATGGTAGGCGGAGCACAGAAGGAGGTAACATGGTATTTCTCCATCTGTCGAAGCATGGTGTCAGCATTAAACTTCTCATGATCGAAAACGAAGACCACGGCACCAGCAAACCACTGTCCGTAGAACTTGCCCCACACAGCCTTGCCCCAACCTGTGTCGGCCACAGTGAGATGAATGCTGTCTTCATGAAGATTGTGCCAGAAAACACCCGTGGTGAGATGTCCCAACGCATACAAATGGTCGTGGGCCACCATCTTCGGCTCGCCGCTCGTTCCGCTGGTGAAATACATCAGCAGCGTATCTTCATTGATATTGACATGGTCAGGTTTGACAAAGGCCGGTGCCTGATCGATTTCCTCGTTCCAGTGATGCCATTTGACCGGGGAGGACTGTTGTTTATCAGAAACAGACTCACCCACTTTGATGAGCACCTCCACGGTGGGACTCTCCGGCATGGCAGCTTCTATCTGAGACACCACATAGTCGTCATCTACACAGATGATACCTTTAACAGAAGCCCTTGTGTTGCGATACACGATGTCGTGCTTGGTAAGCATGTGGGTGGCGGGGATGACTACAGCACCGAGCTTGTGCAGCGCCAGCATAGATATCCACCACTCCAGTCGGCGTTTGAGGATGAGCATGACCATGTCGCCATGACCTATGCCAAGAGATTGTAGATAGCTGGCTGCCTGATCGCTAAGTCGCTTCAGGTCAGCAAAAGTCAATCTTACCTCCGCCCCCTTGTCATTTGTCCAGAGCAGAGCCAGTTTGTCAGGTTGTTCCGCAGCCCATGCATCCATTACGTCATAGGCAAAATTAAAATTTTCAGGAACGATAAATTCCAGGTTATCCTTGAAGTCCTGCACCGAAGAGAAGGACGTCTGTTTCAAAAATCTTTCAACCATATTTGTTTTTGCGTTATGCGTTCGTCGTAAAGCATTCACTATTATTCCACCGTAAAGGCCAAAAACCTGACTGCCTTGTCTCCCAGCGCCTTCATGCCATGAGGCTTGGTACTGTCAAAGTAGATGGAGTCGCCCTCATCGAGGATGATGGTCTTACCATTGATAAAGAGTTCCATCGAGCCCTCCAGCACCAGGTTGAACTCCTGGCCGGGATGCGTATTCTTATAGATGGTGTGAGCTTTCGGTTTTGGCTCCACGGTAACGATGAAAACCTCTGCCTTACGATCAGAGAAGCCACTGGCCAGACTCTGGTATTTATATGCCTTGGTACGCTCAACACTGAGCCCCTGTCCCTTGCGCACGACAGTATAAGAACGCATGTGCGGTTCCTCTGCAAACATCAACGCATCGGCCGACACGCCATACTTCTTGGCAATCTTCATCAGGTTGGAGATGGTGATGTCCACCTCACCGTTTTCTATCTTCTCATATTTGTCGAGCGAAATGCCACAGGTATCGGCCACTTCTTGTGCCGTCAGGTCCAAGGCATCGCGCAGTCCGCGCAGTCGCTCACCAATCTGTTTGAGTTGTTCGTCCATATTTGTTAGTGAATAGTGTTAAGTGAAAACTGATTATCCTTTTCCGGCTTTCAGTCCGCGGATGACGGCAGAGGTAAAGCCAGCATGTTCCATTTCATTCAAGCCTTTGATGGTCACACCGCCCGGTGTGGTGACAAGGTCAATGGCAGCCTCGGGATGCATGCCGCTGGCTTCTAAGAGTTCCACGGCTCCCTTCATGGTCTGCATGACGATGCGCTTGGCATCATCGGCCTTGAAGCCGAGTTCCACGCCACCCTCGCTGGCAGCGCGAATGTAGCGCATGGCATAGGCGATGCCGCAGCTGGCAAGCGTGGTGCCTGCTGCCAGATGCTGTTCGTCGGTGATGAGAGTCTCGCCCATCTGACTGAACAGATCTGTGACAGTCTTCGTCTGCGCTGCCGTTGCAACTACGGGCACGACAAATGTCATTGATGAGAGCTGGGCGATGGCGATATTGGGAATAGCCAGGAAGAGCGGAATCATCTTGCCTTCTTTTTCCATCCATCCCCGAATGCTGTCCGATGAAACACCGGCAGCCACCACGATGAGCAGCTGCTTCTTGTAGTCGAGCACATCCTTGATTCCTTTCAGCACCTGCTCGACAAGCCAGGGCTTTACTACTACACAGACAATGTCGGCATGTTCTGCTGCCAGCTGGTTATCTGTAGTCACCGAAACGCCCATCTTCGTGAACTTGGCAACAACCTGTTCCGAAGGGTCTGCCACGGTGATATCAGTTGTTTTGACATACTGGCTTTTAACAAGTCCTTCTACCGTGGCACCTCCCATGGCACCTGCTCCTATAATCGATATCTTCATTTTCTTATCTCCCTATTATCTCCCTATTATCTTCTTAAACTTATAGATAAACGCATCTGCTTCGGAAATGCTCAGGCAGAGCGGTGGCAACAGGCGCAGCGTGTTCGTGCCGGCACAGCCTGTGAAGACATGCTCCTCATGGATGAGTCGGGCACGCGGCTCTTTGTGGGGAATGCTCAGGTCAATGCCAATCATCAGACCGCGACCGCGCACATCCTCAATCACACTTGTTCCCTTTTCCTTTATATCTTCACATCTTACCTTCCTTAATTCCTCCATGAGGTGGTCGCCAACGATGCGGGCGTTCTCTACGAGGTTCTCCTGCTCCATTACCTCCAGCACGGCCAATGCTGCAGCACAGGCCAGATGGTTGCCGCCAAAGGTGGTACCCAGCTGTCCATAGACGGGTTGGAACTCCGGAGAGATTAGCACGGCACCCATGGGGAAGCCGTTGGCGATGCCCTTGGCCACGGTGATGAGGTCGGGGCGTATGCCCAGCCACTGATGGGCGAAGAACTTGCCACTCCGTCCGTAGCCACACTGAATCTCGTCGCAGATAAGCACGGCACCGTATTTCTTACAGGCCGCCGCCAGACCCTGTGCGAACTCCGGTGTGGCGAGTCTTATGCCGCCCACGCCCTGGATACATTCCAGCATGACGGCGCACACGTCTCCCTTGGCAAGCTCACGCTCCCATGCCTCCAAGTCGTTCAGCGGCAAGTAGGTGACATGGCCGTTATCGTTGACGGGTGCGATGATCTTCGGATTGTTGGTAACCTCTACTGCCAACGACGTGCGTCCGTGGAAAGCCTTCTCGCAGGAGAGAATGCGCGTGCGTCCCGTATGGAACGATGCCAGCTTCAGGGCATTCTCATTGGCTTCTGCACCACTGTTGATGAGGAACAGCTGGTAGTCGTCGTAGCCGCAGATACGGCCCAGGCGTTCTGCCAGTTCCACTTGCAGGCGGTTGATGACGGAGTTGCTGTAGAAACCGAGCTGCTGCAACTGAGCGTACACCTTATTTATATATATAGGGTGGGCATGTCCGATGCTGATGACGGCATGGCCGCCGTAAAGGTCAAGATACTCCTGTCCTTTGTCATCCCATACATGACAACCCTTGCCGCGCACGATGTTTATATCAAACAGGGGGTACACGTCGAATAGCTTCATATCATTTAGTTTTTGATTCGACTGCAAAAGTACGCTAAATATTCGACAAATCGTTATTTTTCTTTCGTTTTTTACAACTTTGTGACATATTCTGAATAAACATTCATAAACAAAACAGACAACGGGGCGCAAGGATGCGCCCCGTTGTCAAATAGAATATAACCTCCAGGTTACTTAATCATGACTTTTTTGTTGTTCTTAATGTAAAGTCCTTTCTTTGCAGGCTGGGTTACCTTTCTGCCATCAATCGTAAACCAGTTGTCGGTGTCGGAACTCTTCTCCACGACAGCATCACGGATGCCTGTGGCCTCGTCATCGGTGGCGAGGACTATGCGTTCGTCATAGGCATCGAGCAGGTCGCGGATGAGAGCTTTCGTTTTGGCATCGATGTCGGTAGCTAGCACGATGCCGTCAACATGGAACATGTCCACCCAGTATGTGATGGTTTCCGTGATGTATTTCTGACGTAATGTCTCGTTAACGGGAATGGTCGAGAAGTCGAAGCGTACGAAGAACGACATGCCGAAGGTCTTGTGGACGGCCATGATAGCCTGCTGTACTTCGTTGATGACTGTCGTACCGTCATAAGGATTGGTGGAGTATTGGTCGGGTACCATCTGCGGGTCAGCCATCGTCACAATGACGGCCTTGCAGCCATCTGCCTTCAGTTTGTTCATGCACGTCGGCAGCTCACCGGCATTCTCGTATGTCGTGTTGTCCTCGGTAAGAGCCAGATACTTGCCGCGATGACCTTCGCTGACGCCACATATCGGGTCGGCAGAGAAAGTCGCCACATCGATGCTCTCAATTTTATTGCCTGACTCATAGAAAACACGAAGGTCGCTGTCCCATCCGTAAGGTGCAACATCCCATGCATCGAATACCATCGAGCGTTCGCCGTCGAAGCCTACGGCCTGCGACCATGGGTCAGCAATCTCCGTGCCATTGACGCTGTAGGTGTAGTAGGTTCCTTTTAGATCACCGGCAATCGTGCATGTCCACACGCCCGTCCAATTGTCACCTTCCATCAGCTTGTTCATTTCTGTGGAACTGTAGTCCTGTGCTTCTGCCTCACCATCCGTTCCTGTTGCATAACGGTTCAGTTTGACTGATTTGGCAGTCGGATCCCACAGTTTGAATGTAGTTAATTCAGGCGAATATTCATGGCCCAGCTTGCCATCGTAGTAGTAGTCATCAAGGCTTACAATGGTCAGGTTCAGTGTGATGACACTGTCACAGCCTGCTATATTTGTGATGGTTTCTTCCCACGTCAGCGGGGTGTCGGCGGTAACATCAAACTCGAAGGGATATTCATTGAAGTGCTGGCCGATATATACCTCACGTTCCAAGATCTCACTGGTGGAGTTGTGGATGGTCAGGTTCAGTGTATAAACATCCGTATCAGTATAGTATGTATATTCTCCACTGGTGGTGTATGTGTTTTCATCCCTATCCCAATGATAGTAATCACATACTTCCGCTTCTTCTGTATGTACAGTGACCACCTTCGTCTGTGTGGTGAAGGCAGAGTTGGTGAATGTGGCGGTGTAGGTTATTTCGGCTGGCTCGGTGGCAGTCGGCTCTTTTGTCACCTCCGAGTTGGTTTGTACGGTTTCCGAATCCACATGTGATTCGTCGCGCTTGCAAGTGCGTGATGCCGTCACCTGGCTGTTGTCTTCATTCCATATGTAAGTCGGCTCTCCCCAGTTGTGGCCGAGTGGATCGGTGTTTATTGGCTCACGCGACAGTTCTATGCCACACAGGGTGCAATATGTAACCTTTTCGTAGCTTCCACCTCCTTCACAAGTCGGTTCTGTCACGTTCTCTTGTACAGGATCGCCAGCGACATGAGTACAACCTATGTATGGCACGCTTTTGACGGAGCTGTAGAACGACTTGTTGAAGGCGTCAGCACGCAGTCGTAGCAGGATGTTTTCTGGAGCGGGTTCGGCCAGTGCAGCTTTGATGTTCTCAATGCTAACTTGTGTAGTGGCACCTCCGTCCAAAGCTGACAGCGATTGCTGGCCGACGGTTTGCCATGTGCTGCCGTCGGCGCTCGCCTCGACATAAACCGTTGTTTCGGGTGAGGCATCCTCTTCGTCGATGTTCGTCACATTGGCTGACATGGTGAACGACTGACCAGCCTTCACCTGTTCTGGAGCAACGACATCGGAGAACGACAGACCGGGATTGGGCGTGATGAGCATTTTTATCTGGTTCTTTGTCGTTCCGGGACGACCGGTATATTTGCCAGGAGTATTCGGATTAAAAGTGTGTGATGTGGCACTATAGTTGTTGTCTGCCCACTCGATGTCATAGTTGACGTACAATGACTGGTACTTCCCGCAGTTGTAAGAGCGGAATCTACCATACTGATAGTCTTTTATCATCTCGCTATAGACCAGTATAGCCAGGTTCTTGCCGTTATAGGCAAAAGGAGAGTTGAAAGTGATTGTTATCCAGCCCGACGTGGCGGGTAACGTAAAGTTGCTAAACGTATATGTGGTGCCGCCGGCGACCCATTTCTTTGATTGGGTTGTTTTAGGATAGTCACCTTGTAACGACTCCACTTCGGTGTTTGCCAGCTTGATGGTTAGGTTCGTCGAACGCTCGAGAGCATAGCTCATATTGCTGTGGTCATAATATAGGGAGATACTCTTCAGCAGTCCACCCTGCGGAATGCCAATTTCCTCGGAGGTGTAGATTTGCTGTGACATGTGATAGGTTCGATAGGTATAGAAAGGGAAAACTGTTGTCACTTGCGTGCCTCCCTGTTCGATACCAATCTCAACGGTCTTGTCCTTGACCGCCCATGCTCCGATGGTTGTTGCCACGAGCACGATGAGTAATGTAAGTAATCTTGTTTTCATATTGTAAGGATTTTAATGATTGTTTCGCTGTTGGTGAGATTGGAACTAATAGATTATTTTGCAAATATACACAGAATGAATGAAACTTCCACTTTTTATAATAAAAAAAGACTAACAAAAGATGCAGGCCGACTAACAGTTTCGGAAATGATAGTCGGCCTGTATGTAAGTTTTTTCTCAGTTCTGCTACTTAGAAAGCGGAGGATTTTAATCGTAAACCGGCGGTTTCATCGAGCGAAAACATAATGTTCATGTTTTGTACAGCCTGCCCGACGGCACCCTTCAGAAGGTTGTCGATGCAGGAGATCATGAGGAGCTGGTCTTCGTATTTCTCCGCATAGACCACGGCTTTGTTGGTGTTGACCACTTGCTTCAAGTCCGGACTCTTCATAACGAAATGCGTGAAGGCAGCATCCTTGTAGTAGTCGGCATAGATCTGCCGGACCTCCTCGATGGAATTGTCGCATTTGGCATAGGCTGTCACGAAGATTCCGCGTGAGAAGCAGCCCCTCTGCGGGATGAACAGCACGCGGCCGTCATAGCCAGGGGAAAGCTCCTGCACGGTCTGGTTGATCTCCAGCAAATGCTGATGGGTGAAGGTCTTATAGACGGAGCAGTTGTCGTTGCGCCACGAGAAATGGGTCGTAGCACCCGGTTTCTGCCCAGCCCCCGTACTACCGGTGATGCCGTTCACATGTATGTCGCCGCTGATGATGCCCGCCTTCAGTGCCGGCAGCATGGCCAGCTGTATGCAGGTGGCGAAGCATCCGGGGTTGGCCAGGTGCTGGCAGCCGGCAATCACAGACCTGTGGGTCTCAGGCAGACCATAGACGAAGTCGTGGTCGTCGGAAGCAATTCTGAAGTCCTGCGCCATATCGATGATCTTCACGTTGGCAGGAATGGCGTGCTCCTTCAGGAACTGCTCGCTCTTTCCGTGGCCGAAGCAGAAGAAGACGACGTCAACCTTGTCGAAGGGCATCTCAGAAGTGAACGCCAGTTCCGTATCGCCGACAAGTCCTTCATGCACCTCATAGACCTTGTTGCCAGCGTTGCTCTCCGAGTTGGTAAATACAATCTGTGCCTCTGGATGATTGAGCAGCAGCCGGATGAGTTCTCCTCCAGTATAGCCTGCCGCGCCTAAGATTCCTACCCTTATCATATCTCGTTACATCTTGGGGCCAGCAGCCAGAGCAGAATGTAGGCCAGAACACCAGTTCCGAAACCAGTGACCAATATTACGAAACCTATCCTGACCAACAGTGGGTCTATATCAAAATACTCAGCAATGCCCCCACAGACACCGCCTAACTTCTTGTCGGTTGATGACAAACAAAATTTCTTATTCATAATTCATTCACCATTTTTACCTTTATCTCTTTTCATCTGGGTGGATACCATAATAGACTCGCAGAGGTGTAGAACTGACCTTGATGAAGCCTTTTGCCTCATCGGCAGTCCAACCGGTCTGTGTCTCACCATATTCACCCAGCTTAGACTTTGTCAAGTCGTTATCAGAGTCGATGCCCACCGTTTCAAAGCCATAGGGACGAAGTTTCAAGATGGCCGTACCTGTGACATTGCGTTGACTGCTGGTAAGCATGGCTTCAATGTCGGGCATGACAGGCTCCAGATACTGACTCTCATGCAGGAACATGCCATACCAGTTGGCCACCTGGTCTTTCCAGTACTGCTGCCATTTCGAGAGTGTTGACTTCTCCAGCAAACGATGGGCCTCAATAATGAGCTTCGGCGCTGCGGCCTCGAAGCCCACGCGTCCCTTGATGCCGATGATGGTGTCGCCCACGTTACAATCGCGACCAATAGCATAGGAGGCGCCAATCTCTTCTATCTTCTGTATGGCTTTCACTTGGTCATCGAACGTCTCGCCATTGACGGCCACAATTTCACCTTTCTCAAAAGTGATGCGTAACTCCATTTCCTGCTCCTTGGCAGTGACATGCTTCAGGTAGGCCTCCTCCGGCAGTCCCTGGGTCGGGTCCAAGAGTTCGCCACCACAGATGCTTGTCCCCCAGATGCCCACATTATACGAATACTTCAGTTTGGTGAAGTCAGCATAGAATCCGTGTTCATTCAGGTAGTCCACTTCCTCCTTCCGAGTGAGCTTCTTGTCACGGGTGAGCGTGATAATTTCCACACCAGGTGCCATGACGAGGAAAGTCATGTCAAAACGTATCTGGTCGTTGCCGGCACCGGTGGAACCGTGGGCTATGGCATCGGCGCCGATCTCACGGGCATAGCGTGCGATGGCGATAGCTTGGAAGATGCGTTCTGAACTCACGGAGATGGGATAACAGTTGTTGCGGAGCACATTCCCAAAGATCATGTACTTCAGCGACTTCTCGTAATACTCCCGTGTAACGTCGAGTGTCACATATTGCTTAGCACCTAATTTGTAGGCGTTCTCCTCATTGGTCTTCAGCTGCTGAACGCTGAAGCCGCCAGTGTTGGCACAGGCGGCATATACCTCCCATCCCTCCTGGGCGAGCTTCATGACGGTATAACTGGTGTCAAGACCGCCGCTGAAAGCCACCACAACTTTGGAACCAGCCCCTTTCCGGGGGGCATACTGACTGTTATCGACTTGTTTGTTTACTGTTCCCATATTGATATCTGATTTATTTACCTATTATTATTTTGACTGTTAAGCATCCAACTTTTTGATACGCTCGATGACGTCATCTGGAATCTTGGCCGGCAGGTGCTCGGTAGGGTCATAGAGCATGGCCGTGCAGATACAGTACTTGCGGTTGGTGCGATGGAGCACATCGACATTGATGCAGCCCTCACAGCCACGCCAGAAGGCCTCGTCGTCGGTCAAATCGGCGAAAGTTACAGGCTGATAGCCCAGCCGGGTGTTCATGGCCATGACTGCAGCGCCACTGGTCAGCGAGAAGATCTTGGCATGGGGCCAGCGTGTGCGGGCCAGCGAGAAGGTCATATCTTTGATGCGCTTGGCCAGTCCGAGGCCGCGAAAGTCGGGGTGAACAATAAGTCCACTGGTGGTAACATACTGTTTGTTTCCCCATGTTTCTATGTAGCTAAAGCCTGCAAAGCGGCCTTCATAGAGGGCGATGACGGCCTTTGCCTCACGCATCTTCGTGGCCAGGTATTCGTGGGTACGCTTGGCAATGCCTGTACCGCGCACCTTGGCGGCGTCTTCGATAGTCTTCAGAATGGTGTCCACATACTTTTCACATTCGGCATCGGCCACCACCACTTGTATTTTTTCTTTATTAATCATTATTGTTCTAATTTCGCATTCTATCAATATCATGGGAATTTTAGACACCCATACTTCCTGATTCCACACCTACTTGTTGACAACAGTCAGTCCGGGAACGACCAGTGAGAGCGACTCTACGACCCTACGGCGATCACAGTCTTCCTTCATCACAATGAAGATTGTATCATCTCCCGCAATGGTCCCGAGAATGTTCGGCTGACTTGAATTGTCGATGTTGTAGGCTATCAGACTGGCATAGCCCGGCCTTGTGCGCAGAACGGCCATGTTTCCCGAGAAGTTCAGTGAGATGTAGCCAGGCGTTGTGAGCATCTCCTTGACAGTCTGTGCTGATGGCACCCGCTTATACATGGTCTCATTGGGCAGGACATAGACATACTTTCCATTCATGGATGCTGCCTTCGCCACCTTCAGTTGCTTCAGGTCGCGACTCAGTGTGGCCTGTGTCAATTTGAACCCCTCCAGCTGCAGGGCTTGCAATAACTCCTCCTGGCTGCCCAATTCCTTACTGGAAATGAGCATCTTCAGGGTCTCAATGCGACTGTTCTTGATTTTCATATTTGCATAATTATTCGTTATCCGGATGCAAAATTACAATAAATTGCATACACTACCAAACATTTTCATACTTTTCTTTTATCTTTTTAAATGAATCATAAGAACCAAGAAGAAGACTGCATAAAAATTCAAAAGACAAGCCTTTTGTTAATCTTCTCAAAAGATTTGTTGGTTACAATGATATTTTATACCTTTGAAGGCTGATAAAGAAAAAATTCATTCAAATGATTATGAGTAATGAGAAAACAACGATAGCGCGACCGGCAGAAGGCAAGCTCGGCATCATGCTCGTAGGTTGCGGCGCGGTGGCCACCACATTTATGACGGGAGTCTTCATGACCCGCAAAGGACTGGCCAAGCCCATCGGCTCCATGACGCAATATGACAAGATCCGAGTGGGCAAGGGCGCTGACAAGAGATATTTGCACTACAGCGACATTGTGCCGATGGCCCGGTTGGAAGACATCATCTTCGGAACCTGGGACGTATATCCGCAGAATGCCTACCAGGCAGCCATCTATGCCGAGGTACTCAAGGAGAAGGACATCAACCCCGTGCGCGAAGAATTAGAAAAGGTTATCCCTATGAAGGCCGCGTTTGACAAGAACTATGCCAAACGACTCGATGGCGACAACGTCAAGCAGGGACTTACCCGCTGGGAGATGGTCGAAGCCCTGCGTGATGACATCCGCTCGTTCAAGGAGAAAAACCACTGTGACCGCATCGTGGTACTCTGGGCCGCCTCCACGGAAATCTATGTACCCTATTTTGAGCCGGTACACAGCCAGCTGGAGGCCTTAGAACAGGCCATGCGTGATGATGACCGCGAGCATGTGGCGCCATCTATGTGCTATGCCTACGCAGCCTTGCGCGAAGGTGCTCCGTTCATCATGGGCGCCCCCAACACCACCGTAGATATACCGGCCATGTGGCAACTGGCTGAAGAAACACGTATGCCCATAGCCGGAAAAGACTTCAAAACCGGACAGACCCTGGTGAAGAGCGGCTTTGCACCCATCATCGGGACACGCTGTCTGGGACTGAACGGCTGGTTCTCGACCAACATTCTGGGCAACCGAGACGGTCTCGTACTCGACGACCCCGACAACTTCCGCACCAAGGAGGTATCGAAGCTCTCCACACTGGAAACTATTCTCAAGCCAGAGACGCAGCCTGACCTCTACACAGGCTACACCCACAAAGTGCGCATTGAATACTATCCTCCCCGCAACGACAACAAAGAAGGCTGGGACAACATAGACATCTTCGGATGGATGGGCTACCCCATGCAGGTGAAAATAAACTTCCTCTGCCGCGACTCCATCCTGGCAGCTCCGCTACTGCTCGACCTTGCTCTGCTCACCGATCTGGCAGCACGCGCCGGTCGCTTCGGCATTCAACGTTTCCTGAGCTTCTTCCTGAAGAGTCCTATGCACGACTTCACACAGGGCGAAGAACCGATCAACAACCTCTACCAGCAATACACCATGCTGAAAAATGCCATCCGCGAGATGGGTGGCTACGAGGCCGACGAGGAAATAGATTGAAGCCCAAAACGGGTCCCATCGTCAGCAGCAAATAGAAAAAGGCACCTTCTCTGGTGCCTTTTTCTATATTGGGATTCTTATCTGCCATGCCTTTTCAGCCATGCAGCTTCTTATTTCGTCTTACTCATATCAAAACCTATGCGTACACCGTCGTAGTTCTTACTGAGATCGCCAACGGTCTCAAGTGTGGAGTTACCACTCACGGCTGCCACCATCTGGAATATCGTGAGCAACTTCTTCGACTCGAAGAGGAAACTCATGCCAGCTGTGGTGCGTTTGGCATAGCACGGCAGGCTGAAGAGCAGAGTCTGCAAGGTAAGTTTACACGCTGATTCATCGTAGGTATAGTTACCTTTCACACTCTTGCCACCAATCTTGCCGGAGAACGTGCCATCGTTGTTGAAAGTGAGCATCGTGTTGGAAGCCGTGATGCCAAACTTCTGATAATAGGCCGCAAGCTTCTCCTTGACTTGCGTTGCAGCCACTTCGCCACCAGCCTTGGCCAGAGCGTTTTCACTGGTAAACGCTGCTCCAGGCTGCTTATAGGTCCAAGTGTAGAGCAGGTCTTTCTGTTTGGGTTTGTCGGTGCCGATGACACTGCGCCACACGTTGCCCAGTGCGTCACCATTTGTCACTGCTCCGAGTACCTGACCAAGAACATTGTCCGAAGACGACCCTGCAGAAGACGATGAAGAGGATGAAGAAGCGTTGCCTCCCGCTACACCACAACTGGTGAGCAGGGCACACGCCATTCCTGATAAAACAATTCTGATTTTCATGACCATTATTTCATTTCTTAGTTCCTGCGTCCGAAAATGCGGAGCAGATAGAGAAAGAGGTTGACAAAGTCGAGGTAGAGTGTCAGCGCCCCCATGAGGGCTATCTTCTGGGCACCCTCATCGGCATACTCCTGATAGGACAGCCACCTTTTTATCTTCTGGGAGTCATAGGCGGTCAGACCGACAAACACCAGCACTCCAATACACGACACCACAAGGTCCATCATCGCACTCCCCAGGAATATGTTCACCACAGAGGCAATAATCAGACCGATGAGAGCCATCAGCAGCAGACGACCCCATGACGAGAGATCACTTTCGGTGAAGTAGCCATAGACAGCCATAGCACCAAACGTGCAGGCTGTTATGAAAAAGGTCTTGGCAATAGCTGTCATCGAGTAGGCCACGAATATCATCGACAACGTAGCGCCATTGAGCACGGAGTAGAGGATGAAAAGCAGTGTGGCTGTGCCGAGTGACAACTTTTGAACACGCGCCGAAAGCCAGACAACAAGCCCCACCTCGGCAATGAGCATACCCAAAAAGAGCAGCTTATTGCTAAAGATGACCTGCATCAGCAGCGGTGATGTAGCCACACCTACCGACGTGATGGCCGTAATGACAAGGGCCAGTGTCATCCAAACATACACTTTTCGCATCAACACGGGAAGGGCACTGGTGGTCTCCCACTCACGGCCATATCCCATCTTCTTTTCTAATTCTTGGATTTCCATATTTTTCAATCTTAAATAAATTTGCCACAAAGGTAGTTTTTTTCAGTGATACACTTGCAAAACGTGTGCCACTTTTAAGTCTTTACCATATTTTTCTCACATTATTTAACCAAACAAAGCACTCTTTTCTACATTATTTTACTTACCTTTGTGGCAAACATGACCATTCTGTAACGACTGACATGACTGAAGAACTGTTTAGCACCTATCTGGGCAACAAACGCTCAGAAACCTGGCAGGTCATCAAAGACTGCCTCCAAGAGTTTCAACAGGCCGATGCCGACGTGCTGGCCATGATGGGACAGCAGGCCTATCTGCCCCTGTTGGAAGAACACTGGAAAATCGTCACCGACTACCCTTCACGCTTAGGGAAATACCTTCGGCCAGGCCTCGTGCTGCTCATGGCCGAGGCCTTGGGGGTCGATACCAAACAGGCTCTCTACACAGCAGCCGCCATGCAGACCAGCGAAGACTGGATTCTGATACACGACGACCTGGTCGATGGCTCTCTGGAGCGCCGGGGTGAACAAGCCCTGCACCGCATCTACGGCAACGAGATTGCCGTCAATGCCGGCGACACGCTCCACGAATGCATGCATCGCATCCTCAACAAAAATCATGAACTACTGACACCTCAGATGGCACAACGTGTCAGTCGGGAATTCTTCCGCATGCTCAGCCGCACTACCTTCGGACAGTTTGCTGAGATTAAATGGACCGTAGAGGACAAGCAGGACATGACGGAAGACGATGTCTTGTTCACCATCGGCGGCAAAACGGTCTATTATACTATTGCCGGGCCGCTCCGACTGGGAGCCATTTTGGCCGGTTCCACCGACGAACAGCTGGACCGCATCTTCCGCTTCAGCCTACCTTTGGGTCTCTGCTTCCAGATTCGCGACGACGTACTTGACCTCACCTCTGACTTCGAGGGCATGAAGAAGCAGACTTGCAACGACATCTACGAAGGCAAGCGCACCCTCATACTGCTCCACCTACTGGCCCACGCCACTCCCTACGAACAGGCTTCCGTGCGTGACATACTGGCCAAGACACGCAACGAGAAGACGCAGGAGGAGGTGGCCTACATCCGCAGACTCATGGATAAATATGGCAGCATACATTATGCCGAAGACAAGGCACGCACCTATGCAGAACAATCATTAGCCCTCCTCGACAGCATAGACTTCATTACCAACGAACACTATCGCAAACTCTTCCGCAGTATGGTGCACTTCATCCTCAACAGAGGGAAATGAGAAGTGAAAAAATTCCCAGCAACTAAGTCTGCTGAAACAATCGAATGTAGGTTTCTATGGCATCACTGATCTCCTTGACGCGGATATATTCATCGGCGGAATGGGAGCGTGCAGAGTCGCCAGGCCCCATCTTGAACGATGGAAACGGCATCAGCGCCTGGTCGCTCAAAGTGGGTGAGCCAAACGGTTGTTTTCCCATTTCCACACATTTCTGTACCAGTGGATGACCGACATCTATGTGAGACGAGCTCAACCGGAAGGAGCGTGCCTTCACCTCCGAGCGCACATGACTGCTGATGAGCTGAAAGACCTCTTCATTGGTGTAGCACTCGTTGGTGCGAACATCAATGATGGCACGACACTCGTCGGGCACCACATTGTGCTGGGTGCCGGCATTCACCACTGTGGCCTGCATCTGCGTGGCACCGAGGAACGGGCTGACCCGCTCGAAGCGATAGTCACGAATCCACAACAGGTCATCCAACATTTCATAAATAGCATTGACTCCCTCCCCCCGGGCGGCATGACCGGACTTTCCATGAGCCGTCATGTCGAGCACCATCAGCCCCTTCTCCGCCACGGCTGGCTGCATACCAGTGGGCTCTCCCACCACGGCGACATCAATCTTGGGCAGCAAGGGCAACGCCTTGACAATGCCATTCTGGCCCGACACTTCCTCCTCAGCCGAGGCAAGAAAGACGAGATTGTAGGCAGAATACAAAGAAGGTGTACCTGCAGCCCCTCGTTCTTCAAAGACCCGGAAGACTTGCAGGAGCGACACCAAGCCACCGCCACAGTCGTTGGAGCCCAACCCATAGAGAATCCCGTCTTCCATCTCCGGACAGAACGGATCGCGCAACCACGATGAAACCGGCCTTACTGTGTCGATATGGGCATTAAGCAACACGGTGGGCAGCTCCTGACGAAAACTTTGCGGAAGACACCACACATTATTTTTCTCACGATGCCATGACAGACTATGAGCATCCATCCAACGCGTCAGGACATCGGCTGCTGCCTTCTCTTCACGACTTACCGAAGGAGTGGAGATGAGTTCCCTTAGCAGTGCAACAGCATCCTCTGTGTATCTCTTAACATCAACCATATCACTTAATTATCAGTTTCCGTTGCAAAATTAAGAAATAATTCGATATTTTATTTTGTATTTTCTCCGATTTGCACTATCTTTGCATAAATTAATAAAACACGTTAGTATGCAGAACCTGAGTCATCTGTCTGTTCTCGTTCACGAACAGGCGAAGCACTATGGCAGTCGCGGAGCCTTGACATTCCGCACGTTCGGTTCCCTGGAGTGGAAAACCGTTTCATGGAAACAGTTCTCCCTCCGTGTCAAACAAGTCTCCAATGCCATGCTCAGTCTGGGCATCAAGCCGCAAGAAAATATTGCAGTCTTCTCACAGAATTGCATTCAATATCTCTATACCGATTTCGGAGCATACGGCATCCGCGCCGTTTCCATCCCCATCTATGCCACGTCGAGTGAACAGCAGATACAATATGTAGTGCAGGATGCCGGTGTGCGTTTCCTTTTTGTCGGTGAACAGGACCAATACAACAAGGCTCACCGCATCTTCGCCCTCTGCCCCACCCTGGAGCGTATCATCATCTTCGACCATAGTGTGCGCATATCCACACACGATCCCAACGCCCTCTACTTCGAAGACTTCATCGCCCTGGGAGATAAACTCCCCATGCAGACTCAGGTGGAAGAACTCTGGAAGCAGGCCAACGATGACGACCTGTGCAACATCATTTATACCAGTGGCACTACAGGCGACTCCAAAGGTGTCATGCTCACCTACGGCCAATACCATGCTGCCATGGTGGCCAACGGCAAGTGTGTGCCTGTCACAGAGAAAGACCGTGTCATCAACTTCCTGCCTTTCGCTCACATCTTTGAACGCGGATGGGCCTACCTTTGCCTGACGGTGGGCGCGCAGCTCATCATCAACACCTATCCACAAGAGATTCAACAGTCCATGCGGGAAACCCACCCGACCTGCATGTCCAGCGTCCCACGCTTCTGGGAAAAAGTTTATCAGGCCGTCCATGACAAGATAGACCACTCCAGCCCCATGCAACAGAAAATCTTCCGCCACGCACTGGCTGTTGGACATAAGTACAACATAGAATGTATCAGCAAAGGCAAGCGGCCGTCACTGGCACTCAGTCTGGAATATAAAGCCCTCAACAAGACCATCATGGCCTTGGTTCGCAAACAGATCGGCCTGGAAAATGCCAACTTCTTTCCGACCGCCGGTGCCTATGTGTCGCCCGAAGTGGAAGAGTTCACCCACAGCGTCGGTATAGACATGATGGTGGGCTATGGTCTCACAGAGAGTCTGGCCACCGTCAGCTGCGACCACAAAGGCGAACCGTTCACCATCGGATCAGTGGGACGCCCCATTGAGGGCATACAGATTAAGATTAGTGAGGACGGAGAAGTGCTGCTGAAAGGCCCCACCATCACCAAGGGCTACTACAAGCGCGACGCCATAAATGCCACCTCTTTCACCGCCGATGGCTTTTTCCGTACCGGCGATGCCGGCTACCTGCGCGACGGTGAGCTGTTCCTGACCGACCGCATCAAAGACCTCTACAAGACCAGCAACGGTAAATATATAGCTCCACAGATGGTGGAGGCCATGCTGCTCGTTGACAAATACATAGACCAGATTGCCGTCATCGCAGACCAGCGCAAGTTTGTTTCAGCCCTCGTCGTACCAGAATTCAGGCTGGTGGAAGAATGGGCACGCGACCGTGGCCTGCACTTCTCCTCACGCGAAGAACTCTGTGCCAACAAGGCTGTCTATGACATGATGATGGAACGCATCAACACCCTGCAGCAGAGTCTGGCTCACTATGAACAGGTAAAACGCATCACCCTCATCCCACACCACTTCTCCATGGAGAACGGAGAACTGACTAACACGCTGAAACTCAAACGCTCCGTCGTCAGTAAGAATTATAAAGAGGAAATCGACAAAATGTACGCAGAATAAAAAAGCACGCAGAAAAAGATATGATAACAGCTGATCAACTGAAAGATGTTCTTGACCGTGCAGAAGCCCTGCACCGATACTTGAACATCGATCAAAAGAAAATAGAATTTGAAGAAGAACAGCTCCGCACGCAGGCTCCCGACTTCTGGGAAGACGTCAAGCGTGCACAGGAGCAGATGAAGAAGGTCAAGGACATTGAGAAATGGATTAAAGGATACAACGAGGTTCGGCTGGCGGCCGACGAGCTGCAGCTGGCTTTCGACTTCTATCATGACGAGATGGTCACCGAGGAGGAAGTAGATAACGACTACAGCCGGGCTATCCGACTCATCGAAGACCTGGAACTGAAAAACATGCTCCGCCAGAAGGAAGACCCCATGGACTGTGTGCTGAAGATCAACTCCGGTGCCGGCGGCACGGAAAGCCAGGACTGGGCCCAGATGCTCATGCGCATGTATATGCGGTGGGCTGAAGCTCATGGCCACAAGGTCACCGTTTCCAACCTGCAAGAAGGCGACGAGGCTGGCATCAAGAGCGTCACCATGGAGATTGAAGGCGGCGAGTTTGCCTATGGCTTCCTGAAAAGTGAGAATGGCGTCCACCGCCTGGTGCGTGTCAGCCCCTTCAACGCACAAGGCAAGCGCATGACCAGTTTTGCCTCAGTCTTCGTGACGCCACTGGTTGATGACACCATAGAAGTGTATGTCGATCCAGCCAAGCTGTCGTGGGACACCTTCCGCTCAAGCGGTGCCGGCGGCCAAAATGTCAACAAGGTGGAGTCGGGTGTCCGACTACGTTATTGGTACACCGACCCCGACACAGGCGAGGAAGAAGAGATTCTCATCGAAAACACCGAGACCCGCGACCAGCCGAAGAACAAGGAGAAGGCCTTACTGCTGCTGAAGTCACAACTCTATGACCGAGCCATGAAGAAGCGCTTGGAAGCACAGGCTAAGATTGAAGCCGGCAAGAAGAAAATTGAGTGGGGTTCGCAGATTCGGTCCTATGTCTTCGATGACCGCCGTGTGAAAGACCACCGCACCAACTATCAGACCACAGACGTAGATGGCGTTATGGACGGAAAAATCGACGATTTCATCAAAGCCTACCTCATGGAGTTCCCTGTGAACGACGAGGACTAAAGTTTACCCCACATCTTTTAGAAAAGAACAAAACATCAACTAAAATCATAAAGCTATGAGCAAGAAAGTAAATGCTAAGCGTGCTGCTTACCAGAAGAAACAAGAAGAACAAGGAAAACGTGTCATCAGATGGATTGCCGGCATCCTGCTTTTGCTGGCTGTCCTTTACTTTGTCTGGACACTCAGCATGATGTAAACCTAAGCATGCAACTCCATACTTCAAGTTAACACATTATGAGCGGACTGGAAATAGAACGTAAATTCCTTGTCAAGAAAGGCGGTGCATACAAACGTGCCGCCTTTTCAAGTAGTCATATCCAACAGGGATATATCCCCAGCGAGACAGCCACCGTGCGCATCCGTCTGCGCGACGACAAGGCTTACCTCACCATCAAGAGCAAATCTGCCGACGGCGGGCTCTCCCGCTACGAATTTGAAAAAGAGATTCGGCCTGACGAAGCTCGAGAACTCTTGAAACTTTGCCAAGGCGGTGTCATCGACAAGCACCGCTATCTGGTCAGAAGCGGCAACCATGTCTTCGAGGTCGATGAGTTCCACGGCGACAACGACGGTCTGGTGATGGCTGAAGTGGAACTGGCATCCAAGGACGAGTCATTCGAAAAGCCCAGTTTCATCGGGCCTGAGGTTACCGGTGACCGCCGCTTCTATAATAAGCACATGCTCAGATTCCCTTACGGCCTCTGGCGCGACACACTGCCAGAAGAATACCGATAAGACTGCCCAGGCCTACGCCAATGCTATTAGCTGCGAAGTCCAGCCAATCGCCACTGCGGGTTCCACCCGTACAGTAGGCCTGTGCCAGTTCGATGAGTCCGCTCATCAGCACTGGCGTCAGACACATATATAATAAGGTGTAACCCAAGGGAAACAAAGCACCAAGCCCCTGTTGTTCCACTTTCTTGTATCTCGTCCATTCCCACCATAGCACGGTGCACAGCGTTCCGTACATCACGAAGTGTGTCCACTTGTCCATCATCGGTACGTCACCGAACGGCACATTGTCAGGAATTGGTATCAGACACAACACCCAGATGACCAAGACCAGCAGGGTGGAAAGAGGGAAACACTTGATTCTTCGAATGATCGACTGTGATGAAAAACAGTTTCTACTCTTTTCATGATTCATTTTTCTGATCATCTTTTTTTTTCATAGACATTTGAAAAACATCATCCTTCTTGTCTTGCTTTCTTCATGATTGTGAAAGTAGAAAGACTCATGATGACGAGGAGACTTTTTCGATATATTGTTATCGTCTGCAAATGTAGGAAGAAAAAACCGTACCTCCAAGCGATTAAATAAAATAATTCTCCCGTCGGCTCCTAAACCTATCCCTCAATATATTGCCTTTTACCATGTAAAAAAGCAGCATCTGTCCTCTAAAAAGACAGAGTCTATCTACCAATATAATTTATTTTACTTTCCAATATAATTTATTTTACCTACCAAAATAATTTATTTTACTTTCCAAAATAATTTATTTTACTTTGCAATATAATTTATTTTACTTTGCAATATAATTTATTTTACTTTGCAATATAATTTATTTTGCTGTATAAAAGGAATTCTTTCAAGTGATCAAAGGGCAGCTTATAGCAGACAGAAGGTCTTATAGGAGAGAGAAAGGGCCTCCTTGCCTGACTTCATTTTCATCCCATCAGCTGCCTCTGTGGTAACCCTGTTGAAGCTTTTTCCGCAAGTTTGCTTTCGATTTTGTAGAATAATTAAAAAATTATTTATAATTTTGCAGGCGAAATGAGAAAAACATGGTGTGTTCAACATCACAAGAACCTGTGAGTCAATGACAGAAGAAAGAGCGAACTTTGGCAGCAAGCTGGGTGTGATACTTGCCACCGCCGGCTCGGCCGTTGGATTGGGAAACGTGTGGCGCTTCCCCTATATGACCGGCGAGAACGGTGGTGCAGCCTTCATTCTGATTTACTTCGCTTGTGTATTGCTGCTGGGCATCCCCTGCATGGTGAGCGAATTTATCATCGGTCGTCACGGAGCTTCCAACACGGCTCGTGCCTATGGGAAGCTGAACCGTGCGGCATCGTTCATCGGCATCATGGGCGTACTGACAGGATTCCTCATCACCGGCTACTATGCCGTGGTCTCCGGCTGGTGTCTTCAGTATGTCTATGCCTCCATGATGGGCGAGCTGAAGGGTGATGCCGGTTTTGTGACGAGTTATTTTCAGGATTTCTCCTCCTCACCAGTTCGTCCCATCTTCTGGACCGTAGCCATTCTGGCCATCACCCACTTCGTCATCATTCATGGTGTTCGCGGTGGTATAGAGCGCGCCAGCAAGTTGCTCATGCCCGCCCTCTTCATTCTGTTGCTTTTCATCGTGGTGGCATCATGCTTGCTGCCCGGTGCAGGCAAAGGCATCGAATTCCTACTGATGCCCGACTTCACGAAAGTAGATAGAGGAGTATTCCTCGGTGCCCTCGGGCAGTCGTTCTACTCCCTGTCCATCGCCATGGGCTGCATCTGCACCTATGCCAGCTACTTCAGCCGGCAAACCAATCTGCTGGGTTCTGCCATTCAGATATCACTGGTTGACAGCATAGTTGCCATTCTCGCCGGCCTGATGATTTTCCCGGCAGCCTTCTCAGTAGGCATTCATCCCGATGCTGGTCCGTCGCTCATCTTCATCACCCTGCCTAACGTCTTCAACCAGGCCTTCGCCGGCATGCCGATAGTAGGCTGGGTAGTATCGTTGATGTTCTATCTGCTATTGTCGCTGGCAGCACTCACCTCACTGATCTCCCTTCACGAGGTTTCCACAGCATTCTTCTTTGAGGAGTTGCATATCACGCGTCGCAGTGGGGCACTCATCGTTACAATAACAACCTGCATCATCGGCATCTTCTGTTCTCTCTCCCTGGGTGCAGTCAGCAGTCTCAGCATCGGAGGAAAAACATTGTTTGATGTCTTCGATTTTGTGACGGGACAAATCTTCTTGCCCATCGGCGGTTTTCTTACTTGTCTGTTCTTGGGATGGGTGGTTCCGAGAAAAATTGTCAGCGACGAGTTCACCAATTGGGGAACCCTGTGGAAGCCGGTAGTCTTCAACGCCTACCTTTTCCTCATTCGCTTCATCTGTCCTTTAGCTATTGCTGTCATCTTCCTCCACCAACTGGAAGTTATATAGTAGTGACAACTATATAGTAGTGACAATGCTATAGCAAACGGTAAAGGGTGAAAGCCTTCCTATCCAATCTCTTTGGCGAGGATGCCCTCGAGTTCTTCTGCCGACAGGCGAAGTCTGAATTCCCCCCTGTTGGCCACGGCAATACGACCGGTCTCCTCACTCACCACGATGGCAATGGCATCGCTGTTTTGGCTGATGCCCATGGCAGCACGGTGGCGCAGGCCCAGTTCCTTGGGAATATCAAGGTCGTGACTCACGGGCAGAATGCAGCCGGCCGCCTTGATGCGTTTCTTAGAGATAATCATTGCTCCGTCGTGCAGCGGTGAATTCTTGAAAAAGATATTTTCAATGAGTCGTTGGTTGATGGTGGCATCTATCTTGTCGCCCGTGTCAATGATGTCGTCCAGCGACTCTCCCCGCTCAATGACAATCAGGGCTCCCACCTTTCCGCGCGACATATTCATACAGGCCATCACGATGGGCATGATGGTTTCCTTGTCTTCCTCTTCCTCTTTTCTGGCCGACGGCAACAATCCTGTAAAGAAACGGAACCGTCGATGGGCACCCAAGGAATAGAGGAAACGCCGTATCTCTTCCTGAAACAACACGATAAGACCGATGACTCCCACGCTGACCAGCTTGTCGAAGATCGAACCCATCAATCGCATCTCCAACACCTGACTGACAAACAGCCAGATGAGTACAAACACCATGATGCCGATGAATACGTTCAGCGAACGGCTCTCTCTCATCACACGATAGATGTAGTAGAGCATCAGTGCCACCAGCACGATGTCGATGATATCTTTGATTCCGATGGTAAAAGGCATATTATAATGCTTAATGTATAATACTTAATGCTTATTGCATAATAAAAGTTTAACTGCTTCAACGGCAGGGCGTACATCGTGAACCCTTAGGATGGAGGCTCCCTGCATCAAGGCCATGGTATTCAAGACGGTTGTCCCGTTCAAGCACTCCTCGGCAGGACGGTTCAGGACTTTACTGATCATGCTCTTTCTGGAAATCCCAACCAGCAGAGGCAATCCCATGACTTGCATATCTTCCAGTTGTCCCATGAGCCGATGGTTTTGCTCGAGTGACTTTCCGAAGCCGAAGCCCGGGTCGAGAATAATATCTGCGACACCCAGCGCACGGAGCTTTTCCACTTCTCCTGCCCATGTCTTCAACATCGATAGCAGGTCACCCTCGGTGGACATCAGTATGTAAGGAACTCTCAGCCGGGCCGCCATGCGGAACATCTCTTCGCCGTGCCCTACATCATTGATGATGTCGGCCCCCCACTCCTCTACGCAGCGAAGTGCTACTTGAGGACGAAAGGTGTCAACACTGACAACGGCATCGGGCACCTCGCGCCGCACCGTCTTCAAGGCAAGTTCCAGCCGTCGCAACTCTTCCTGTTCTTCGACAGGTTCGGAACCAGGTCTGGTGGAGCAGGCTCCCACATCAATGATATCGGCTCCTTCGGTCACCATCTGCCGGGCACGGTCGGCTATGGCCTCCTCAGTCTGAACGCGACTGCCGGCAAAGAATGAGTCTGGCGTCACATTCAGGATACCCATCACGCGCGGCCTGCTCATATCCATCAGCCTGCCACGCACGCATATACTTTTACTGTTTCCTGTCTTCTTCATGCCGTCAATCATTCTACTGTCTGCAAATATACTCAAAAAACATCAAACAAAAAGACCTTTCTTGAAAAATATTTATCATTGACAGGAGGAAACGTAGGGAAGCAAAAGGGGCTCAATTGAATTTATCTGCAAATTATTTGCAGAAAAGAAAAGATTGAGTAACTTTGCAATTCCTTTTTTATCCACATCAACATGGACATCAAACAACTGTATAAGCTCTATCAGGAGCATCCCTGCATCACAACAGACAGCCGAAACTGTCCCGAAGGAAGCATCTTCATTGCCCTAAAGGGCGACTCGTTTGACGGCAACAAGTTTGCCGCACAGTCGTTGGAGAAAGGATGTGCCTACGCTGTGGTCGATGATCCACAGGTCGCAGACGGCGACCGCTATATCTTGGTGGACAACTGTCTGCAGACTTTCAAGGACCTGGCTCGTGAGCACCGCCGCCAGTTCAACATCCCCGTCATCGGCATCACAGGCACCAACGGCAAGACCACTACCAAGGAACTCATTCGCGCCGTGCTGGCAGAACGCTACAACGTGCTGGCAACAGAAGGCAACTTCAACAACGACGTGGGCGTACCGAAGACCCTGTTCCGTCTCACTCCCGAGCATGAGATTGCCATCATCGAGATGGGAGCCAGTCATCCGGGCGACATCAAGACGCTGGCTGAGACTGCGGAGCCCACCTGCGGCCTCATTACCAACGTGGGCAAGGCCCACCTGCAAGGCTTTGGCTCTTTCCAAGGCGTATGCAAGACCAAGGGCGAGCTATACGACTTCCTGTCACAACGCCCTGAGAGTGTCATCTTTATCAATGCCGACAACGAGTACCTGGCAGCCATGCTGCCCGACAACGCCTGGGTTTCTCCCTATACCACCAATCCCGCCAATGCCGATGGATGTGTCTGCGGAGAAGTCGTTGCCTGCGACCCCTTCCTGCGCTTTCGCTGGAGAGAGTCGGGGCTCGACCTCGACGAGCGTCAGCAGGAGCCCCAGTGGTATGAGGTTAACACCCACCTCATTGGTTCCTATAACATCGACAACATGCTGGCTGCCATCACGGTAGGTCTGCAGTTTGCCGTAGAGCCGGAGGCCATCCGACACGCCCTGGAGAACTACACCCCCACCAACAACCGCTCACAGCTCACCGTGACAGAGCACAACCGCCTCGTCGTTGATGCCTACAATGCCAACCCCACCTCCATGGAGGCAGCGCTCAAGAACTTCCGCGACATGCAGGTGAGTCCCAAGATGGCCATCATCGGCGAGATGCGTGAACTCGGCGAAAGCAGTCGTGAGGAGCATGGACACATCGTAAAAGTACTGAAGAAGTGTGGACTCGACAAGGTGTGGCTCGTGGGCGATGCCTATCAAGACATCAAGTGTCACTACCGCAAGTTCCACGACGTGGCAGAGGTGAAAGCCGCCATCGCCGAGGAACGACCTGAAGGCATGTATATCCTCATCAAAGGCTCCAACGGCACACGTCTCTTTGAACTTCCCGAACTTCTCTAACCCTTCTATACCTTATTTTCAAAAGGGCATCTCTCACGCGGAGAGATGCCCTTAACTGATGTGACAGCAGGTGTTGTCAAGTCGTCATCTTCTATAGACTGAAACTGAAGGGAAACTGCAGTTTCACCACTATGTTGCGCCCCATGTTGTAGATTCCCCGTCGCAAGGTGAGCCTGTTCAGATCCATATATTTCAGCCGGCTCAGGTGGTTCTGATAACCTCGGTCCAGAAGATTGTCGGCCATGAGGTGGAAGGAGGCCACCGTACGTCCGCGTCGGTCCTTCAGGTCGGTGCCTGCCGAGAGGTTCACCAGTGTGTAGGAGGGTGTCGCCGTCTCGGTATCGTTGGCCCGCAAGAAGTGGCTCTGCCGCAGAAAACACGTTGTACCCACAGCCACATAGGTATTGTTGAACGGCCTACCGTCGTGCGTCAGCTCATATTTCACCTCTGCCTGCCAGCATGGAGCCGGCGTCATGGGCAAATACTTGCTGTCTTTCTGCTGGTGGAGTTGCACGGCATCGACCAACGAAAAGCTGTTGCCAATGTGCAGACTGTGGACAGGATGCACATCGACTGATGCCTCAAAGCCCATCAAGCGTGCATCGCCAGCCTGGTAGCGGTAACGCGGTTCCGTGCCAGGAGCAGGCACCACATTCTGTTTCTGCAAAAAAATATAATGGTCTATGCGGTTGGCAAAAAGTGCCACCTGGGCTGAGACATAGCGAGAGTTGAAGTCCATACCGAGATCAGCCTGCCAGCTATGTTCGGGTTTCAGCGAATTGTTGCCCACCTCGAAGCGTCCTGTACCTTCATGTTCACCAAAGGAGCCCAGCTCACTCATGTTGGGCGCACGGAAACCACGGGAGAGATTCACACGGAGGTTTACGTCGTCTGTCAGGTTACAGACAGCCCCGACACTGGCCGAGAGTCCCGTGAAATGGCGGCTAAAGTCCACAAAATGCCAGTAGGACTCTTCCTCATTGAAGAGCCTTTCACTGTGCAGCTGTCGGCGGTCCAGACGCAGCCCGCCCGTCAGATGCAGTCGCCCAAGGTCGCATGTAGCAGTGACAAAAGAACCGACATCAAAGAGTTGGTAGGCCGGAATGAGGTATTCCTCGCCCTTGTTCAGTGAGCGCTGGTACATACCGTTCGCCCCGACAGCCAACTTCCAGCCACTATATAACGGCAACTCATAGCGCACGTCGTAGTTCAACGTGTGCAACTGGAAATAAAGTCCGTATTCATCGGTGCTTTCTTCATATTCCTTCCTTTGGTTCTGCTGGTAGCCCAGGAGCGTCTTAAGCCGACCGTTGCCCAGCGCTACGCTGTTGTCCCATACTGCTTTGTAATGATAGACATGCTGAAAAGGCAGCGGGTGGCCATAGGTCTTCAAGTCCTCTGTGGCCGCCTCCAGTTGTCCGGTAAGGGCATCGCGTTCTCCTTCGATAATGCCGGGCAGGAGGTGGTAGTAGCTTAATACGAGATGGGAATGTCCCCAGGCCCGGTTGATGCCCAGCAACAGACGAGCGGCCTGTTCCTGAAACTGCGAGCCAGGCACATAGCCGTCAAAGCGATTCTTGTAGGCATGGGCCAGTTTTTGGCTCCACCGGGCATCCCACACGAGCCCCTGCTTGTTGCCACCACTGTAGATGGAATAGTTGAAAAGCCCGTTGTTGGTTTGATACTCCGTACTGATACCGGCACGCGCTGTACCCACAGGAACGGTGCTCTTCGGGTGAAAGATAAGCACACCGGCCATGGCATCGGAGCCATACATCAGACTGTACGGCCCTTTCAGAATCTCAACAGAGCCGATGCTCTCGCCGTCGAGTTCCACACCATGTTCGTCACCCCACTGCTGTCCTTCCTGCCGGATGCCATCGTTGACCACAGCTACGCGGTTGTAGCCCAAGCCTCGGATGACGGGTTTGGAGACACCTCCTCCCGTCGTGATTTGTGACACACCTGGTTCCTTGGCCAAAGCGTCAATGATATTGGTCGAAGATGTGGCTTGTAGCTCACGTTCCGTCACCACACTCACGGGTGCAGGAATCTCCCTGAGCCGGCTCTCGCCTGTAAGTCCGGTGACTGTCACCTCGTTCAACTTCAGGTGACGGAAGAAAACGTCGGTACTGTCTTGTCTGCTCCACGCGCCAGCCACGACAAAAGAGGCCAGCAGTGCTGACAGACAACATAATCTTTTATTCATAAAATGCAATTTTTAATAAACGAACGATAGTGCCAACATCTATAGCCGGCACGATTGTATTGACTCTCTATTAAAAACTGCAAAACGGCGGTGCGCGAAGCATCTGAGTGCTTCCATTGAACACCAGACAGGGCTTTTCTTCGACAATTTGCCGACGAAGGTGTCTGCATGTTGATAAAATGAAAATGACAACGGAAGCAGCAACAAACGAGATTGTGGCCAACTGGCAGAGCAGACATTCATGGAAGGTCTGCTGAGCTGCCGACAGGTGACCGGAATGTGGTTGATGGTGGACACACTGATAGCATTCGCCCTCCCCAGTAGGTGTCTCCTGGTGGATATGCAATGAAACAACCACAAGCATGACGGTAAACACCGCCAAGAGCAGTCGTGACACTATCATTCTTTTGTGTTGTTGTCTCATCTGGTGACAAAGATACGAAGAAAAAAGTATCCTCACAATAAAAAGCATGACTTTTTCAGCCTATAGCCAAACAGGTTTTTATTCATTGATTTCCGGAATTGTTAGTCGCCATTGAGGATTTTTTTGTACCTTTGTGCCGCAAAGCACTAACACAAAGATACACACAATGAGCAACGAGCGTGGAAACTTTGGGACCAAGATCGGAGTGATACTGGCCACGGCTGGTTCAGCGGTGGGATTGGGCAACATCTGGCGGTTTCCCTATATGACAGGACAGAACGGGGGTGCCGCCTTCATCATCATCTATTTCGTCTGTGTGCTGCTACTTGGCATCCCAGGCATGGTCAGCGAGTTCATCATTGGCCGCCACTCAGCTTCCAATGCTGCCCGTGCATACGGGCGAATAGCCAAGCTTCGCCAGCTCTCGGCCTCGTCTTCACACGAAGAGAAAAGCAAGGGAATGGTTCCCTCATCGCTCATAGGCTACATGGGAGTCATTACATCTATCATCATCTTGGGCTTCTATGCCGTAGTGGCAGGCTGGTGCTTACAATACCTTCTGGCCTCGGTAATGGGCGAGATACAGGGCGACGTCAACTATGTAAGCAACTATTTTCAGACTTTCTCCGAGAGCACATTGAGACCAGTACTGTGGACGATAGTCTTCATCCTCATCACCCACTTTGTGGTAGTAAAGGGAGTACGCAACGGCATCGAGCGCGCCAGCAACCTGCTCATGCCCACTCTCTTCGTGCTGCTCATCATCATCGTCATCGCGTCATGCTCACTGCCTGGGGCAGGTCGCGGAATAGAGTTCTTGCTGAAACCTGACTTCACGAAGGTCAACCACAGTGTTCTACTGGAAGCCCTCGGACAGGCTTTCTTCTCTCTCTCGCTCGGCACGGCCTGCCTCTGCACCTATGCCAGCTACTTCAGCCGGCAGACCGACTTACTGAAATCGGCAACACAAATAGCACTCATCGACTCTGTCATTGCCATCCTGGCCGGCCTGATGATCTTTCCTGCGGCCTTCGCCGTGGGAGTGCAACCCGACAGCGGTCCGTCACTCATCTTCATCACCCTGCCCAACGTGTTCCAACAGGCCTTTGCCTCCCTACCAGGCATGGGCTACGTCATCAGCATTCTCTTCTATGGTCTGCTGACCCTGGCAGCCCTCACCTCCACGATCTCCATGCACGAGATTGGCACAGCCTTCTTCTATGAGGAACTGCACATCAGCCGCAGCCATGGTGCATGGATAGAAACGGCTGTGTGCTGCGTCATCGGTGTACTGTGTTCTCTATCCATGGGAGCTGTGGACAGCCTGAAACTTTTCGGCATGAACTTCCTGAGCTTCTGCGACTTCCTGACAGCACAGATTTTGCTACCTTTAGGAGCCTTCCTCACCAGCCTGTTGATTGGTTGGTATGTACCCAAGCGAGTGACACACGACGAGTTTACCAACTGGGGAACAGTCAACCGCTTTTTCTATCAGACATGGCTCTTTACCGTGCGCTTCATCTGTCCACTCTGCATCGCTGCCATCTTCCTCCACCAGCTGGGTGTGATCTGACATTCCTACTTCATCATGAACTTATCCCCACGCAAATAGTGAGCCTGCTCAAAATAGTGAGCCCGCTCAACCATCTGGTCAAACGGGCTCACTATTTGCTTTTACCCCTCTCTATATACCAGAAGGGTTCAAATGCTTTAGAGGCTTTTATGCGTCAATATTGGCATAGGTGGCATTCTGCTCGATGAACTCGCGGCGCGGCTCTACATCGTCGCCCATGAGCATGGAGAAAATCTCATCAGCCTTGGCAGCATTCTCGATGGTCACCTGTTTCAGCAGACGGGTGTTAGGATCCATGGTTGTCTCCCAGAGCTGCTCGGGGTTCATCTCACCAAGACCTTTGTAACGCTGGGTGTGCAACTGCTTGTCATCATCGCGGCCATCTACATAACGGTCGATGAAAGACTGACGCTGCTGCTCTGTATAACAATACTCCGACACCTTTTTATAAGTGCATTTGTAGAGTGGCGGTGTGGCAATGTAGAGATGTCCCTCCTGAATGACCTTCGGCATGAAGCGATAGAAGAGTGTCATAATCAGTGTATCGATGTGAGAGCCATCCACATCGGCGTCGGTCATGATGATAATCTTGTCATAGCGCAACTTGTCGGTGTTGGCCTCCTTGTCACCCTCGCCATCCACACCGAAGCGTACACCGATGGACTGGATGATATTCATCACAGACTCGGCCTCAAAGACGCGATGCCACTGCACCTTCTCGACATTCAATATCTTACCGCGAAGCGGAAGGATGGCCTGAAAGTGACGGTCACGACCCTGCTTGGCACTTCCACCTGCCGAGTCACCCTCGACAAGGAATATCTCACACTGCTTCGGGTCTTTGTTGGAGCAGTCGGCCAGCTTTCCTGGCAGGCCTCCACCAGACATGGGATTCTTGCGCTGCACACTCTCGCGAGCCTTACGGGCTGCGATACGGGCTGTGGCGGCCAGCACCACCTTATCGCAAATCAACTTGGCTTCTTTCGGATGTTCCTCCAGATAGTAGCTCAGCGCCTCACCCACAGCTTGCTGCACGGCACCGGCTACCTCGCTGTTGCCGAGCTTGGTCTTAGTCTGACCTTCAAACTGAGGTTCGGCAACCTTGATACTGATGACTGCGGTCAGTCCTTCACGGAAGTCTTCACCGGCAATCTCTATCTTTGCCTTCTCGATATTCTTAGAGATAGTGGGGTCCTGGTCAGCATAGGCTTTCAGGGTACGCGTGAGAGCCATGCGGAATCCGGTCAAGTGAGTACCTCCCTCTATGGTATTGATATTATTGACATAGGAATGGATGTTCTCAGAGTAGTCAGTATTGTACATCACAGCCACCTCGATAGGAACGCCCTGTTTCTCTGTCTTCAAATAAATGACATCGTCGAAGAGGTGGGTGCGGTGACGATCCACATAGCGAACGAACTCCTTCAAGCCGTCTTCTGCATGGAAGACCTCTTCGCGAGTCTTTCCTTCTTCATCAGGACGCAGATCACGCAGGGTAATGCGAATGCCGGCATTAAGGAATGCAAGCTCACGCATACGGCTGGCGACGATATCCCATTTATAGACCGTCGTTGTGAAGATAGTGGGATCCGGCCAGAACTGCTGACGGGTACCGCGCAACTTCGTCTCACCGACAACCTTCACAGGATAGAGCGGTTTTCCCTTCTCGTATTCCTGTTGATAGATCTTGCCGTCACGAAACACCTGAGACTTCATGTGTGTAGAAAGCGCATTCACACAGCTTACACCCACACCATGCAGACCACCGGAAACCTTGTAGCTGCCCTTGTCAAACTTACCACCTGCATGCAGTACGGTCATAACAACTTCCAGGGCAGACTTGTGCATCTTCTCATGCTCATCAACAGGAATACCACGACCGTCGTCCTGAACGGTGATGGAGTTGTCCTCATTGATGGTCACCTCAATGTTCTTACAGTAGCCGGCCATGGCCTCATCAATAGAGTTGTCAACGGTCTCGTTCACCAAATGATGAAGTCCTTTCTCACTGATGTCACCAATATACATGGCTGGGCGTTTGCGCACAGCCTCCAGGCCCTCCAGCACTTGAATATTACTCGCTGAGTAGTTACTATTCTCAATGTTTTCGTTGTTCAGTTGTTCTGCCATTTCTTTCTTTAGACTTAATAACGTGCAAAGATACTAAAAAACAAGGAAATAGCGAAGAAAAAGGACTACTATTTTTCTTGTTTTTCGCATATTTTAGAGTCATTATCATATACCAAAAACCGCATCCCCGAAAGGAGATGCGGCTCATGCTGTGTCAACAAGCAGGGACTATCCTAAACTGTTGATATGCTTGGTCAAACTTGACTTCAAGTTGGCAGCCTTATTACGGTGAATGATGTTGGTCTTGGCCAACTTATCCAACATCTTCTGTACTTTCGGATACAGTGCTGCAGCTTCTTCCTTGTTAGTCATGGCACGGAGCTTGCGAACTGCGTTACGCATAGTCTTTGCGTAGTAGCGATTGTGCTCTGTGCGAGTCTTGGTTTGACGAATTCTCTTCAGAGATGATTTGTGATTTGCCATTGTCTTTTTAAATTTAAATTTTAATTACATCTTCATAAGCCTGTGGGTCTTATTTCTCTTCAGGAATGCCCTTAGCGGGTTTTTCAAGCCCTCTGCCACCCTTTTGAGCCTGGCGGACAAACACCAAAGCTATCACATCACTGCGCCGATGACAGATTATGGTAGTCCCTAGGAGAGTCGAACTCCTCTTTAGAGAATGAAAATCTCTCGTCCTAACCGATAGACGAAGGGACCATAGAACGCACTTGGCACTTCGTGCATGACGCACATTTAGCCTTAAGCGGGTGCAAAGGTAGAGGTTTTTCTTTGATTACGCAAATTTTCCTAAACTTTTTTTTGAATTATGGTTGTTTTTTGGTATTTTTGCGACCATGCAGACAAAGACCAAGGCTATAGTGTTGCGCTCGCTGAAATATGGAGAAGCCCAACTAATTGTAGATATGCTGACCGAAGAAACGGGGCGTGTGTCGTTTGTCTGTCATATTCCGAAGACTGCCAAGGGGAAAATGAAGAAACAGCTTTTTCAGCCGATGACACTTTTGGAGATTGCTTTCGACCACAGGCCACAGGTCACCTTGCAACGGCTCAAAGACATACGTCTGCTGACACCCTTTGCATCAATTCCTTTTGATGCCAACAAATTGGCTATCTCACTTTTTCTCGCAGAGTTTCTCTACTACGGAACACGCGACGAACAACTGAACCGTCCGCTCTTTAACTATATAGAGAATAGCATTGAGTGGTTGGACAATTGCCAAGGAAACTTTGCCAACTTTCATTTGGTTTTCATGCTCCGGCTGTCACGTTTTGTAGGTTTCTTTCCCAATGTAGATGACTATGAAAGGGGTTGTCTGTTCGACCTGAGAGAAGGTGCGTTCACACTGACAGCACCGCTTCACCCCGACTTTCTGAGTCGGGAGGAGACGGCGCGCATCATCCCACTGATGCGCATGGATTATACAACTATGCACCTGTTTCGCATGTCACATGAGGAACGAAACAGGTGCATAGACGTATTGGTGACTTTCTATCGGCTGCATGTACCCAACTTCCCGGAGCTGAAATCGCTCAGCGTACTGCGCGAGATGTATGAAGTCAATTAATATTCATCGATTTGCAGCTGGCGCCGATAACCATCGAGGAGTTTCTGTGAGCTTTCTGGTAACCTTCTCCGTAGGCTGCCTGCTGTTCATCGGGTTGGTACCATCCTGTGAGGAGATGCATTGGTCAGAGGGGTGTTACTTAATCCGTTTTAGAGGAATGGACAATCCTTCCACACAAGAATCTCCTTTCGTATAGACCTCCAGAACTTTTCCTCCAGACCTCATTGTTATTTTGAAGTCCTCATCCTGAAAGAACACCGGAGCATTTGGATGGCATGTACGTTCCTTCCCTAATTCTTTGTTCAGGAGAAGGAACAACGACTTATAAGGAAGTTTCATAGCCGTGCGCTGAGACCAGGACAGTTTCACCGTCTCACCCTTGATATGTACTTCCTCGGGAATATCAAAATCCATTTTCATGGTAAAGCGGTTCTTGCTCTTGAACGTTACTTCCATGTTGATATCAAAAAAATTTAAATAAAGCTTTCTGATCTCCCTTTCCCTCTGAAGTTCCTGTGGTGTTTTCTTGGCATCCTCTTTCTGGAAGTCCGGATCTTTCTCTATCATGTTGATAAAGAACTTGCGCATAACAGAAGGATCGGAAGTCCTATATACCCGACCTTTAAAGTCCTGCCCAAGGATGACAACAGCCAAACACAGCATGGCTGTTGTCATCAATAATCTCATATTTATATTCATTCTTTTATAACCTCTTCAATCATCCTGTGTACTGTACTTTGCCACCATTGACAGACAGGCAAGCCCACAGTCGTTCTTCCCATTCTGCATGGTCAGGGGAAAGGAATATGCGGATTTCTTCACTGGAAACTAATAAGAAATGACTGTTTTTCAGTATTTTTGTTATAGTCTTCAGCTTCTCTACTCCCCTTCTTGAAGATATAGGACCACTAAAAAAATCTTTAACACAATATAAAATAGGAATCCTATAGCCAATATCATGTACCTCTCGAACAGATAGGAGAGTCCACCTATTGCAAATGCAATCATCATTCTCGTTGAGTAAAACAGCAGGACGGCAGACAAGAGGTATTCAGCGGCGACCCACCATCCAGACCACCCTATATCATGAAGCCGCCTAACCTTAGCACTCATGGTCATCAAGTACAGCAGATAACCCATCAGCATACTTCCATAAACCACATATAGAGGAACGTGCGGATTTTCTTTCATGCCAGTAAAAACGGCAAGTCCAAAAAAAGAAAGAATTTGGGGAATAAGATATATTGCAACTATCATTACCAACCAATAGCACCAGAACTGCTGGCGCAGCATACTACCTTTAAAAGAAAAGGTATTTTTGATTCCTTCAATAACAGATTCTTTTAGCATAGAATATAAAATAACATAATTTATCACATCGTAAGTAAAGTAGTGTATAGTTAAGTGATTTAAAAAGATCATCTGCTCCCCTCGGGAAGCTGAGAGGGGGCTTCAATTCCTTGGCTTCCTGACTCCTTGCCAGTTTATGGTTCACGGTCTTCAATATTCATCGATTTGCAGCTGGCGCCGTTTTTACCTCCAAACTTCATGATTACCAATTCTTAGAAGTTTTTGATCTTGCGACGATCCCATTATATCTTGTTTAAATATTAAAGAGTCGTTAAAAAAATACAGGAATCTCACCTCTGGCTCATAGCAAACCTGAGGATATATGTATCCGTATTTGACATAAGACTCATTGCATTTTGGAAAGTATTTTTCCATGATATAATCGTAGCTACTTTTATCAATCCCACTTCCATCTCCAAACAAGGTGTCGCGCTCACATGATTTTTGTATTAAGAAAATAGGTTCTTCATTCAATTTCACAATTTTAATATTATTATAAAAGAGGAAGGTTTCTGGGTCAATTGTTAAATTCAGGACATACTTTCTGATACTATCATTAAACAAAGTGTAGAACACTTCAACATAAGTATCGTATCCTTCTTCTTCATGCTTTTTAATCTCTTGGCCATGAATTCTCTTATAATCCAATATCTCTTTCTTGAGTTGCTCATTGTTGATATAAGAGTCAAAATCTACAGTTTGTATATGATTACATGATACAAACAAAGAAGGAATTAATAGCAGAAGATATTTCAATTGCTTCATATTGGAGGCTTTTGTTTTTTAGGAATTAGTTATTCGTTGCAAATATCGGAAATCTCAAAGTAACTCCCAAATTTTTTCAAGAAAAAAAGTACACTCTTGTTAAAGAAGCTTAATTGTTTGATGGCTTAATAGCTTAGTGGAGGTTCGCACCGCCATCAAAGACTGGCGCAAGACTGCCACAGAACTTCAGATTTCCCACAAAACACTTGAGTCTTATTGTAGCCGATGGGATCATCTATAATACTGTCGGGGGCTGTGTGGGGTCTATGTGAAGTCTGTGTGATGTGTCGAGGCTATACTTCACACGCCTCAACCCCTTTCTCCATCGGTGTTCCAATGCTGTCGGGTGATAGATGACAGATAAAATTGAAAAAACAACATGTAGTTTTTGATTAATCAGAGATTTTGGACAAAACGATGCTTTACAACCAAGAAAGGTATGCTTTCTCATCCGTAAAGCATACCTTTCT